>NZ_CAMZOG010000004.1 GCF_947331445.1 Parendozoicomonas sp. Alg238-R29
CAGCTATTCGCCAGATGACCCCGGTTGGACCCGCATTGGCCCTGTTGGTGATGTGCAGAATATGGGGGGGCGTGCCGGAGCCTGGCTGGCAGATGTGTTTCTGAACCTGTTTGGCTATTTTGGTTTCCTGTTCCCTTTCCTGTTTTTCTTCCGAGGTTGGACTGTGTTCCGGGATAGATATGACCCGGAACCCTTGAATGGCGCCATGTTGACCCTGCGTTTTATCGGCATGGTTCTTTGTCTGGTCTGTGGCGGAGCCTTGTTGACGCTGCATCTGGGTGATGCGAGCAATATGCCCTCCAGTCATGGCGGAATTATTGGTCAGCAGGCCATTGAGCTGATTCTGCCTCTGTTAAGTTTCCACGGCACAACTCTGGTTTTATTTGCGCTTCTTCTGTTTGGTATCACTCTTCTTACGGATTTATCCTGGTTTGCCCTGATGGATAGCATTGGCTATTACGCTCTGAAAAGCTTGTCGGCTATCAAGCTGGGGTGGCTCTCTTTATTATTGCGATTGCAGGCATTCAGAGAAAAGCGTGATGTTGTAAAAGCCAGGAAAGAGCGTGAGAAAGTGCTGGTTGAAGAAAAAGCCCGCCAGCAGCGCCGTGAACCTCCAAGGATTGCGCCACCACCCAAAGCTCCAGAAATCAGCCCGAAGGTTGTAAAGGAAAAGCAGCAGACTTTATTTTCTGATGCGCCTGCAGGAGAAAAACCCGCGCTTGGTTTGCTGGATGCTCCAGATAAAAACCAGAATAAGGGTTATTCCGCAGAATCTCTTGAAGGGATGTCCCGTCTTCTGGAGTTAAAACTCAAAGATTTTGGTGTTGATGCTGAGGTCGTGGCCGTTCATCCAGGGCCAGTCATTACCCGATTTGAAATTCAGCCTGCTGCAGGGGTGAAGGTTAGTAAAATTACCAATCTTGCTAAAGACCTGGCCCGCTCTCTGGCCGTGATCAGTGTCCGTGTGGTTGAGGTGATTCCTGGTAAATCTGTTGTCGGTGTCGAGATTCCCAACGAAGATCGGGAAATTGTTTATTTCAGTGAGCTGATCGCTTCCCAGGTTTTTGATGGTGCCGATTCCGCACTGACTTTGGCTCTTGGTCACGATATTGCCGGTCAGCCCATCGTGGCCAATCTTGCCAAAATGCCTCACCTGCTGGTGGCAGGTACTACAGGCTCCGGTAAGTCTGTGGGTGTGAACGCCATGATCCTCAGTATGTTGTATAAGGCTTCTCCTGAAGATGTACGACTGATTATGGTTGACCCCAAGATGCTGGAGCTGTCGGTTTACGATGGCATTCCTCATCTGCTGGCTCCGGTTGTGACCGATATGAAAGAGGCCGCCAATGGCTTGCGCTGGTGTGTGGCAGAAATGGAACGACGCTATAAGCTGATGGCCGCCATGGGGGTTAGAAATGTTGCTGGGTTTAATCGCAAGATAAAAGAAGCGGCCAAAGCTGGTGAACCTTTGCGTGACCCTCTCTATCAACCAGTTTCTGCCGAAGATCTTGCACCGGAGTTGGAAACACTGCCGTTTATCGTGGTGGTGATTGATGAATTCGCTGACATGATGATGATTGTTGGCAAGAAGGTGGAAGAGCTTATTGCCCGTATTGCCCAGAAGGCTCGTGCCGCTGGTATACACTTGATTCTCGCCACTCAGCGCCCATCTGTGGATGTAATTACCGGCTTGATTAAGGCAAACGTACCCACTCGGATTAGCTTTCAGGTCTCCTCCAAAATTGACTCCAGAACCATTCTGGATCAGGGCGGGGCAGAGCAGCTGTTGGGGCATGGTGATATGCTGTATTTGCCACCGGGAACCAGTTTGCCAGTGCGTGTTCATGGTGCTTTTGTCAGTGATGAAGAGGTTCACCGGGTGGTTGCAGATTGGAAACGCCGGGGCGAGCCCAACTACATTGATGAAGTTCTTAACGGCGTTTCCGAAGAGAGCGGTGGTGAGTTTGGCGATGCTGATTCCGAGCAAGACCCTCTGTACGATGAAGCCGTGGCCTTTGTTACTGAATCCCGAAAAGCTTCTATCTCTTCGGTGCAGAGAAAACTGAAAATCGGCTACAACCGTTCTGCCAATATTATTGAAGCCATGGAGCGTGCCGGTGTTATCAGTCCGGCTGGTTCAAATGGTAATCGGGAAGTGATTGCTCCACCGGCTCCGCGATAATAGGGAGGCAAAAATTATTGTTATGGATAGGAAAATGTTATCAGGTATCAGGCTAGCAAAGCCGTTGACCGCTGTCATAGTCTGCTGCTCACTGAGTTGGAATGTTATGGCCGCACCGGCGGCTAAATCTGATAAGACGGCAGATGTAAAAGTGATTTCCCTGGCAGAACGGGAAGCGGCTAATGAATTGTCATCACTGCTGTCTGGTGTAAAGACTTTGAGTGCCAAGTTTGACCAGCAAACATTGGATGATGGTGGTCGCAAACTCCAGCAAAGCCATGGCACCATGCTGTTGAAGCGTCCAGACCTGTTTCGTTGGAGTGTAGTAGAGCCTTTTCCTCAGGAAGTGGTGTCAGATGGCAGTCGGATCAGCTACTACGACAAAGATCTTGATCAAGTCACCCTGCAGGATCTTGATCAGCGGACGAGTGCCACACCTGCGCTTCTGCTGAGTGGCGATAGCACCAGGATGCTGGGTGAGTTTCTGGTAAAAATGTCAAAGGCTGACAGTAGCCATTTGTTTACTTTAATACCGAAAAACACCGATAGCCCGTTTCAGGAGTTGCAACTGTATTTTAAAGGCAAAACTCTGGAAGAGATGAGTTTGCTGGATACCCTTGGTTCCCGCACCCGTATTCAATTTTCTGATGTAAAACAGAATATAAAAGCAAAGGACAAGGATTTTGAACTTTACGTGCCACCCGGCACTGATGTTATTGATCAAACGTCCGTTGCCCTTAATCCTTCAGCTGTAAAGAAATGACCACTGAATCACTGTTCTCAGAGCCTGTGGCGGATGCCAGAGGTCAGGCTTATGAACCTTTGGCTGCCCGTATGCGCCCCCGCTCCCTTGATGATTATCTGGGGCAGGAACATATTCTCGGAAAAGGTAAGCCACTTCGGGTTGCGTTAGAACAGGGGCTTCCCCATTCCATGATTCTGTGGGGGCCGCCCGGCGTGGGTAAAACAACCCTTGCTCGTTTGGTTGCCAATGTTTGTGATGCGCGTTTCGAAAGTTTGTCTGCGGTATTGGCTGGGGTGAAAGATATCCGCGCTGCTGTAGACCGTGCGAAGATGGATCGTATTCAATCCGGCCGTCGTACAATCCTGTTTATTGACGAGGTGCACAGGTTCAACAAAGCCCAGCAGGATGCCTTTCTTCCTCATATCGAAGACGGTACAGTGATTTTTGTGGGGGCCACCACTGAGAACCCGAGTTTTGAGCTGAATAATGCACTGCTTTCCCGCGCCAGAGTGTATGTGCTCAAATCTTTGGGAAACGAAGTACTGCGTAATGTTCTGGATCATGGGCTGGCTGATACAGAGAGAGGTCTAGGCAATCAGGATGTTCAGGTGTCCGATGAGATACGGGATATTATTGTTCAGGCTGCCGATGGTGATGCCCGCCGAGTTTTGAACCTGTTGGAAGTTGCCAGTGATTTGGCCGTTGACGGTATTATCACCCGTGAAATTCTTGAAGGTGTGCTGGTCGATAATCTGCGCCGGTTTGATAATCACGGTGAAGCCTGGTACGACCAAATCTCTGCTTTCCATAAATCCGTCCGCGGCTCCAGTCCTGATGGGGCTTTGTACTGGATGGCGAGAATTATTGATGGTGGCGCTGATCCGCTCTACATCGTTCGTCGTTTAGTCGCTATTGCCAGTGAAGATATTGGCAATGCCGATCCGAGAGCGTTAGAAATGGCTCTCAATGCCTGGCAAGCGTTTGAACGGTTGGGTGCTCCCGAAGGTTATTTAGCTATAGCTCATGCAACAATCTATTGTGCCAGCGCGCCAAAAAGTAATGCTGTTTACCGGGCTATGGCGGCAGCCTTTGAAGATGTTCGTAGTAATCCTTCCTCTGAAGTCCCTATCTACCTCCGTAATGCACCCACAAAATTGATGAAAGATTTGGGTTATAAGGAAGGTTATCGCTACGCCCATGATGAAGAGCATGCTTATGCGGCGGGGGAGTGCTATTTCCCGGAAGGTATGGTAGTTCGGAAGTATTACGATCCATCCGATCGTGGGCTGGAACGTAAAATCAGCGAAAAACTGAAGTGGCTTGAGTCGCTGGACCAGCATTCCAATCAAAAACGAAGAGGCTAAGTCCTCTTCGTTTTCACCAAAACTATGTGGATATTCCTGTCATCTACTCACATCTCTTCAAGTGTCGCTGTATAGTTACCAAGAAAATATTTGATGAGGTGGATGATGTACGGAATTATGCTATTTCTTCACGTTCTGGCAGCAACTGTCTGGACGGGTGGTCATCTGGTGCTGGCAACCACGATACTGCCTCAAGCCCTGAAAAATAGAGATATTGAGTTTCTATCTCGATTCGAGAATGCCTATGAAAAGATAGGGATTCCGGCACTGATCATTCAGATTCTTACTGGTCTCCATCTGGCTTTTCGTTTGTTGCCAGATTTCTCTCAATGGTTTGATTTTTCCAATCCGGTAGCGCGGATAATTATTATGAAGCTCGCCCTGTTGGGTTGTACCTTTGCTTTAGCTATTGATGCAAGGTTAAGAATTATTCCCAAATTGTCTCAAGATAATATGGCATCGCTGGCTTTCCATATCATTCCTGTCACGGCTCTTTCCGTGTTATTTGTTGTGGCTGGTGTGTCCTTCAAAACTGGATGGTTTTACTGATTCTCGAGCCAGTTTGAATGCTCCTGGGCAACTTCCAGAATCAGGCATTGTCCGCCACTTTCAACCTGTTGCTGGATCAGTGCTGCCAGCTGTCCGGGGCGAGGCTGTATCGTGGGAGGGGGTTCGCTTTGGGCTAGCTCCTCTGGAATCTCGGGAATTTTAAATTTTGGCAGTTGGCTGTTGACTGCATGTTTTGCGGCTTCGGTCATACACCCTGACAGCAGCAGGCAGGTCAACAGACCATGAAGGCAAATAAAAGTTTGCCTCGATATCATCATGAGCCCTTCCTCCCGAATGTTTTTGTCATTGTAAATATACCTTGATGATTTGTTATCTATTTCACTTTTTTTGTCTACTGCTCCCCAATCTGGATCAATGATTCTTAATAAGGTTTGCTTCTGTACTGGACAGCAACTTTGCATCATGAGATTAATGCGCTGCTTATAAAACGCACAAAAACAACCAATTAAAACACCTTTGTTTGTAGCTTTTTGAGCATAAGCCTGGGTGAACCCTCAGGTATAACTCGCACACTCGCATTTGGCTGACTCTCTGAACAGCAAAAACAAAGCGCAATAACTCATAAAGATTTAAGACCATGAATACAAAACTGACTCCTCTGGCCGCTGCGGTTGTCGCAACGTTGACCTCTTCTTTGGCTTCAGCCTGGGTATGCGACACCTCCCCAACACCAGTTTATGATGTACAGGGGGATGGCGACCATAGCCCGCTGGTTCCTGACGGTAGTTTGTCTGGTGGACAGGTGGTCATCGAAGGTGTGGTTACCAAGAAAGCAACCTCCCTATATAAGGGCTTCTTTGTTCAGGACATAAACGGTGATAATGATCCGGCAACGTCTGATGGTATTTTTGTTTACTCCAAAGATATGCCTGCAGGTGTTGAAGAGGGCGATCACGTCTGCCTGCAAGGTCAGGTGCGTGAGTACTATGGTCAGACCCAGTTGTCTCTGACCAGCAGCAACATTGAAATCATTGAGGAAAATGTAGCACCACCAGAACCTGCTGTTCTCGAACTTGATCCGGATCTGCCACTGGAAGAACAGCTGGAACCGTATGAAGGTATGCTGGTCACGACCTCGGATTCCGGTCTGGTAGTAACCCGTAACTTTGGTTTCGATTACAGTAGCTACCGCAACAACATGGTACTGTCCCTCGAAAAGCCTCTCTTCAAGCCTACTCAAAAATTCCCAGCCCTCAGCCCAGAAGCTAAAGCCCTCGCCGCTGAAAACAGCAAAGGCCAGCTGTTTGTCGATACTGATCAGAAGCCTGAAAACGGTGTAGTTCCTTACTTCGAAGACTTTAACGCCTATAACGGTTACGTCCGTATTGGTGACAAGATTGAAAGCCTGGAAGGTGTGATCGGTTATAGTTACGGTGAGTTTCGTCTGATTCCTGAAACCGGTGAAGATCTGGAAGCAGCGGATTTTGTTCACAACTTCTCTGATCGCAAAGAATATCCTGACGTTCCTTATGACAGTGACCTGAAAGTCGCCAGCTTTAACGTACTGAACTACTTCAACTCTGGTGTTGGTGGAGACAGCAACCCATTGGGTCAGAACCGTGGTGCCGGAGATAACGTTGAAGACTTCACCAGGCAGCGCACAAAGATCATCAACGCCATTGTTAAGATTGATGCCGATATCGTTGGTCTTCTGGAAATCGAAAACAATGGTTTTGGTGCCAACTCCGCCATTCAGAATCTGGTGAACGGTATTAACGATGCGCTGCCAAACCCAGCGGATCATTATCAGTTTGTACAATCACCTGATGGTCAGCACATCGGTACCGATGCCATTGCTGTTGGCATGTTGTTCCGTCCAGCCCGCGTACAACTGGCAAGCACTTCTGAAATCATCGAAATGCCAACCCAGCAGGCTGAGTACCAGGGCACTCAGAAGGATGAGACTGTTACTAAGACTCTGTTCAAAGGTCAGCGTAATTCCCTGCTGCAGGAGTTTGAGGTTCCTCTGGACGACGGTTCAGTCCGCTCACTCTCTGTTGTTATCAACCACTTCAAGTCGAAGGGCTCCCAGTGTTTTAATGATTACAATGAATACTTGCAGCCAATCCCTCTGACCAGCAGTGGCAGGATTGACACCAAGAAAGCTAAACGCGTTGTCGGTTATGAAGATGACCTGCAGGGCAGCTGTAATGAATTCCGCCTGAGTGCTGCAGAAGTGCTGGGTAATTATATGCGCGAGCACACGGCGGGTGATGTACTGGTCATGGGTGATCTGAATGCTTACGGCAAAGAAGATCCCGTTCGCCTGCTGACTGATTACAGTTCTGTCAGCAGCGACCGCGCACTGGTGACTGCACCTTACACCTTTATCGGTGATCGGGCTTACGACGGTGAGCAGGGGCGTGAACTGACTGAAGGTTACGGTTACATCAACTTGGCAGAAATGGCTCATGGTACTGAGGCCTTCTCTTACAGCTACGATGGCGAACTGGGTAGCCTTGACCATATTCTCGGTTCTGGCTCTATTACCCCCAAGGTTGCTGATGTGACCGACTGGCATATCAACTCTCTGGAAAACACTCTGTTTGAATACAGCCGCAAGTATTCCGGTGATCTTCAGAAAGCAGACAACAGCTTCAGCTCTTCCGACCACGATCCTGTCATCCTGTCTCTGGATTACAGCCAGTCCGTTATTCAACCAGTGGTTATTGGCGCGTTACCTGACGCGCGTGTGACCTTGGAAACCACAGGTCTGAAGAGCGACAGCTTTGCCCGTCAAGGCCAAGCCAAACCTGAATATACCGCAAATCAGGAAGGCTACTCTGCTCTGTTCAGTGGCAAGAGCGGGCTGCTGACTCTGGCAGCAGCTGAGACTCTGGGGGAAGAAGCCAGTCTTTCCATAAATAGTGTAACCACTGCCTGGGCGGTTAATCTGTTGCGTGAGTTTACCAAGGATGAGTTGTTTAGCTTGTCTAAACGTGAGTTGGTAAGGGCTAAACTGAATGTGAAACGCTCAGATGTAACACGGGCAGCTATTGCTGTAGAGCTGTCGAAAGAACTTGGCCTTGATAGTGCGGCCCTGATAGAGGCTGTTCTGGATAACCCAAGAGCTTCACACCAGAAAGTGCTGATTAAGATCATGGGGCTGGAGTATGATCGCCGTGCTCTGCAGGAGCAGGTACATGCTATAAAGTCTGAGATGCAACCTGCAGTGCGCAGTGCCCGTCGTGCGCTGATTCGCGGTTGATTTTCATGAGTTAATTCCTCTTAACTGTGCTGCTTACAACCATTGTAAGCAGCACTATCTGGTGTGATTGCCCGGGTTAAGCTAGGGGCGTTCACTTTCCCGAGTATAAAAGCTGACTTGATATCCTTTCACTGTCTAATACCTCGTAACTTAAGACAACTGCTCAACAACGCCAGGTTGTTAATGTGCACCCATCTGGCGGAGCAAATGAACCGTCAGCATGCCGAGAATAGTCATAATTAAAGAGCCAGCCACGTGAAGCAGTATGCCAGCGCTGGCCCAGCCAAATCGGCCTTCCTGAATCAGGGCGACTATGTCCGCTGAAAAAGAGGAGAAGGTTGTCAGTGCTCCCAGAAAGCCTGTCACTACAAACAGTCTGAGTTCCGGTGATACGATGGAAAGGACATTGAAGCCTGATAATGCAACACCAATAAGATAACTGCCCACCCAGTTGGCAGTCAGGGTTCCAAACGGGAGTCCGGCAAAAACAGGATTCAGGGCCATGCCTAGCAGCCATCGGGCATTAGCACCAAGAGCGGCACCAAGGCTGATGGCGAGAACAGATGAAAACATGAATAATTCCTGTCAGGCCTTTTACTGGCCTGTTGTGAATCTAAGTATTGGATAGAACGATACTCCTGCGCCCTGACAGGTTCAACTTATGGGCGCAGGTCAATAAATAAGCGGAAAGATGCCTTCCCAGATATTGCCAATACTTCTGTTTCTTTTATTATGAGCTCATTGGGGATGTTTCTGCTTTTTGAGAGCATCACCTTCAGCCTGAGTCAGGCTGACAGCCGCTTCTATAGAAACGGTTTTTGATTTTCACTTTTTAAGGTTAATGGATTCCAATGCTGGACCCTAGATTCGTTCGTGATAATCCTGAGCATGTAGCCGAACTGCTTCGAAAGAAGAAGTTTGATCTCAATGTTGAACAGATCAGGTCTCTGGAGTCGGAGCGCAAAACAGTACAGTCTGCGGCTCAGAATCTGCGTGCAGAAAAAAAGCAGACTTCCAAAAAAGTCGGCCAGCTGATCGGGCAGGGCATGTCAGTTGATGAAGCCAAAGCCCAGGTCGCAGAGCTACTCTCTGATATTGATGTCAGACTGACAGAGGCAGAAAGCCGCGAACAGGGCATTCTTTCCGAACTGGATGCTATCTTGCAGGTATTGCCTAACCTTCCAGACGCTTCTGTTCCAGAAGGGGATAGCGACGAAGATAACGTTGAAGTTCGTCGTTGGGGTACGCCAAAGGAGTTTGGCTTTGAACCACAGGACCATGTAGCTCTAGGCGAAAACTGTGGTCTGGATTTTGATGCGGGTGCTAAACTGTCCGGCTCCCGTTTTGTTGTAATGCGCAACAAGATTGCCCGCCTGCATCGTGCACTGGCCCAGTTTATGCTGGATGTTCAGACTGGCGAGCATGGCTATGAGGAATGTTCTACGCCTTACCTGGTACATGCTCATGTACTACACGGTACTGGCCAGCTGCCCAAGTTTGAGGAAGACCTGTTCAAAACAACCGCCGAAGAACAGGAAAAACCTCACTATCTGATTCCTACTTCGGAGGTGACTCTTACCAATCTGGTGCGTGAGTCTATTCTCGAAGCTGATCAGCTGCCGATCAAACTGACCGGTCATACTCCCTGTTTTCGTAGCGAAGCTGGCAGTTCAGGCCGTGACACCCGTGGCATGATTCGTCAGCACCAATTCGACAAGGTTGAAATGGTTCGCATTGTTCACCCAGAAAAGTCTTTTGAAGCTCTGGAAGAGATGACTGCCAACGCTGAAGCAATCCTGCAGAAGTTGGACCTGCCTTATCGTGTGGTTCAGCTGTGTGGCGGTGATCTTGGTTTTGGTGCGACCAAAACTTTCGATCTGGAAGTGTGGCTGCCAGGTCAGCAGAAGTATCGTGAGATTTCTTCTATTTCTAACTGTCTGGATTTTCAGGCTCGTCGTATGCAGGCTCGTTTTCGCAACCCTGAAACCGGCAAACCTGAACTGGTTCATACCCTGAACGGTTCAGGTCTGGCAGTTGGCCGTGCGATGGTTGCCGTGATGGAAAACTATCAGGACGAACAGGGCCATATTCATATCCCTGAGGTGTTGAAGCCTTACATGGGTGGCCTGGAAGTTATTGAATAACGAAAGAGTAAGAACGAAAAGTCCTCATTTCTATGAGGACTGACTTCTGGAAAACCCCACTTTAACGTGTAATGCCACTCGCTTAAGGGCGAGTGGCTCTTTTCTTCAAGGGGTATTTAATCGTTTTCTTCATGACTACCCTCGGGTATGCCCTCTTGCGTCTCTCTGGCAGTATCAATCGTTTTCCCTGTGACCTTAGATTTGCCAGCGTTTTAACTCACCATATCCCTGTTCAATTTCCCACCTGTCCCAATAGACTTTTACCAAGTCGGTAAAAGGGTAACGTGCAGGGTCAGCCAGCGATGTCAGGAACCCTTTGATCTGACCATTCGGTAAACTCTTCCTCAACCGTATAGCGCACACTGCTCTGACCAGTTTGGGCGACAGCTTCTTTGACCCTTTGACCCACTCTTCCGGGATGTTTCGATAAAAGGCATCAAAGGATTCCGGGTGGGGAAACTCAGCTGCTATTTGCAGCTCTTTGGTGAACCCGGACACAAAAAAATCGGACTTGAAAATACTTCAAGTCCGATTGTTCTCATCCCTGCCTATGGCTGCAAGCTCTTAAGCGAGTGGCATTAGAGCATTGGCTCCCCTTTTTGTTATCCATTTCACAGAATTACTTGGTAATTGTTCTGCTGTAAACCATGGTTGGCTTACCAGTGTCTTGGTCAACTTCCCATGCTTCACCCGTTAACTGTGTATCGTTTAGTGTGATTAGAAAGAATCCCAGTACGTCACCAGCCTGATACCAGGCTTCATTGCGGTTAGGATTTGTCAGGCCGCGGGTTTTCGCGCCAGCTCCTGAGACGATGAAAGATGTTTTCTCGCAATCTTCAGTCGGTGCCAGCCATTGCAGATCATGGTCGTGCCCTGAAATCATCAGGTCGACTTTTTCGCACAGTTTATCTTCGATTAATGTCTTCCAGGTTTTGCCCTGACCAGGCAGTCCATCATATTTTCCAGCATTGCCGTGGCGGCCATTGGATATATAGGGATGGTGGGAGAAGGCAATTTTCCATGTGCCCTCGGAAGCCGTTAACGTGTCACGAATCCAGCGGCGATGTGTTTTGGTATAAGGGCTGCGCCAGAACTGATGATTCCAGTCAAGGCCGCCAGCAATGGGGTTAGAGTCCAGAGCCAGGAAGTCTGCCAGTGGCTTATCGCTGCTTTCCGGCATGCTGAAATGGTAATAGCGTGCTGGCATTTTCCATTTGTCGCTTAACCGGTCTTCACGGTAGTGATAGTCGACCTGAAAATCTCCTTTAAAGTTATCCAGGCCATCACCAGTATTGAAATGAGAATTATCGTGATTACCGAGAGCCATATAAAATGGGAAATCTAGTTCTTGATAGGGCATCTCGAATTTATCAATAAACTCACTGTCGTCTGCTGATTCGGCGCCATTCTCATAAATATTGTCGCCTAATCCCAGGGCGAACGCACAGCTACGCGTTTCACAAACCTCAGCCATGGCGGCTGCAACTTTGTATTGTTTTTCCTCACCGGTTCCGGTGTCGCCTACAGCAACGAAAGTTAAGGATTGAGCTTGGAGAGCAGAACTCACGAGTCCGGCTATCAGCAAAGCAGGAAGTATTTTCATGTGCAGGTGTTCCCTGTCGTTTTCTATTTGTTTTTTTGTGAGCATGTTCTGTGACGTAGTTATTGCACAGATATGACAGCGGGAAATAATACTGTCTGTTTGTTTTTTATGCGACCTAAAATGGCGGCTTACTAATGTGTAAATTATTGTATAATAACTTTGTCTTTTGTTAGAGGTATGGCGGCTCTTGGAAATTAATGTTCGATAATAAGTATAAGGAGGTTATACAGCCTTAATCGTGCTTTTCTTACCGAAATTACCTTTGTTATCTTGATCCCCAGCAAAAGCATTCGATCTATGACCCGTTGAGGTTGGGGGGGCGGTTGATCGAACAGAACGCCCCCTAGGTATTAAATATTTTACTGGGCTGCATGTTTGATCGCGTGTGCTCCCTGAATTCAACCGCCTGTCGTTTAAAGCGAGTGTCCGGCTGGACACCTGTTTTCATTCCTTATTATCATAGCGGTACCGGTTTGCACAGGATGTAAGGCAAGCCACCGGATGACCGGAAATATAATCATAATAGGGAATCATTATGTCCGAAGAGCAGCTTCACCGGCTTGTCTTTCGTGGCGACGTTCTTATTGGTTTCGATCGTGAACAGGTCGAAGCTAGTCTTTCACGCCTTTTAAAAATCACAGATCAACGTAAACAGGCATTGCTGTTTTCTGGTAAACCTGTTGTTATCAAGAAAAATATTCCGGCGGATGTTGTTGAAATGTATCAGACCAAGCTTGAAAAGCTTGGAGTGCTGGTCAGTGTTGAACCTCCAGTCCTGATTCATGACCCTGTACCGGAGCCAGCTTTTGCAATTGATGACGATGCTATAGAGACTATCGATAAAGCTGCAGAAGAGGAAACATCGGTCTGGGGGGCTCAGGAAAAAGAGGAGGAGTTCTCATACACGACAGGTTTGATCGAAGAAGACGAAGGGTCTTCTCCTGAAGCAGAGTCAGAAGCTTTAAATACTGATGCTCCAACCATTAGTGCAAGTTTTACCAGTTTATCCCTCGCTCCTATAGAGGTTTCGAGTGACAAGTCGGAAACTCCAGGCTCTCAGGACGTTGATAACAAGATTTCAGCCCCAGACTTTTCTCTGGCTCCAATAGAAAAGGAATCCTCAGATCAGCCTGAAGAGACTCAAGAACCTGCTTCAAATATAGGGTTAACTCCAATAGCCGTTTCAGCAGCTGTAGAAAAGAACCATGCTACACCTACACCTACACCTACACCTACACCTACACCTACACTTCAAGTTGCCATTGACATAAACAACTCCGGTCAAGGCGCTAACAGCGTTGTTCCTGAAGAGGTGAAGGGGCTGAGTTGGGGGGCATTTTTCTGGACTTTTATCTGGGGTTTGTTTAACGGTACTTATCGTTCGTTTTTGGTTTTTATTCCCATTATCAATATTGCCGTTCCATTTTATCTATTGTTTCGCGGACGCGAGCTGGCCTGGCAGCATAAGCGCTGGAAAAGCGTGGAGCATTTTAAACGCTCACAAAAACGCTGGGGCTTGACTGGTCTAGCTGTCATCGTTTTTGGATTCTACTGGTACTGGTCTGTATGGGATTCGTTTATGGGGGATTTTGAGCAGGCAATGTTGTTGCGGGATCAGATGACGACTGAAGAGCAACAAACGGAGTTTGAACGGAACCTTGAAAATATTGACGATCCAGAGATTCGTGAACAATTAAGGCAGGTGCAGGAAGAACTGAAAAAGCTGGAAGCCCTTTCCCCCTGATCGAAAACCAACAAAGCAACTCAGGTGTGATTGTTTGAGTTGCTTTGTTGGAAATTGATACAATTTAATAAACCCGTTCCAAGCCTTTTTGGCATACTCTTTAAATAACCTCCTGTCACAATAAAAATTACAGGTATGCAGGTGTCGGCATTTTATTCTTCTGTGTTATTGCGATTACGTTCACACCCGTTACGCTGGCCATTGGCTGCTATAGTAGCAACGATATTCATTATTACTGTTTTGAATTTAACCAGCGAGCAAACCCGTAAAGACCAAGCGCCTGTCAGTCGCTGGAAAGTCGATGTTGAGTCTGTCGAGTTCAACAAAGAATTTATAGAAACCCGCCTGTATGGACGAATAGAAACCCCGCGTCTGGTAACGCTGACTTCTCCGGTCACAGCCTATGTTAGGGAAGCCTTTGTACTGGAAGGGCAGCATGTTGAAAAAGATAGCCAGCTGGTGTCTATAGATTTACGGGATCAACAGTGGATTGTTCAACAACGGGAAGCGGATGTTGTCGATGCCAAGGCCAGAGTTGCTTCAGAACAACTCCGAGCACTGGCTGATCGCCAGTCTCTTGAACAGGAACTGGCTCTCCAGAATATCGCTGAACGGGAATATCAACGCCAGGTCGCTTTGATGGAGCAGGGATTATTATCAGAAAGTCTGCTGGAAACTGCACAGGGAAACCTTGCCCGCCAGAAACTCGTTGTGATTGAACGCCAACAAAATGCTGAAGATCATGCTAACCGATTGAGTCAGGCAAAAGCTCAACTATTACGCGCGGAAGCAACTTATCAGCAGGCACAGCTCGAACTTCAGCGCAGTAAAATTACAGCGCCTTTTTCCGGCAGAGTGACCTCTGTTGGCGCCGCACAAGGGGAGAGAGTGAGAGCCGGTGATACGCTGATTGAGCTGTACCCCTCTGACTCGCTGGAAGTGCGTGCCCAGATTCCTGACCGTTATCTGGATAATGTGAAAAAGCTGCTCATCAATAAAACCACAGTGAACGGGTATATTGTTGATGCTGAGCACCAAGTGGCTGTTGAATTAACGCGCCTCGATGCCGACGTGGATGATGGACGGGGCGGGGTGGATGCATTTTTTAAAACTCACCCTGATTCTGAGCTTAATATTGCTCTCGGTCGACCGGTTGCTTTGGTGTTACGTATTCCAGCCTCTGACAATGTTGTTTCTATAGAGCCCCGGTCTCTTTATGACGACAGTTATATTTACAGGGTTACCCCGGACAATGTTCTTGAAGCCATTGAAGTAAAAAGAATGGGTTCATTTTCTGAGGCTGATCAGGAGAAAGTGCTTGTGGCTTCTGAGAAACTGCAAGCTGGAGATCATATTCTGCTGACTCGAATTGCCAATGCCGTCAGCGGCCTGGCCGTAGATATTGCGGAGCCGGCGTCGGAATGAAAGCTTCAGCAGAACATTCATTAATCGGACTTTTTACCAGTCATCGGGTAGCCGCTAATCTGGTAATGTTTTTAATGATCCTTGCTGGATTGTGGGGAATTCAGAAGCTGAATACCCAGTTTTTTCCGGAATTTGAAATTGATGTTATCACTGTATCTACCGTCTGGAGTGGTGCAACTGCTGATGATATTCAACGTGCGATTACTATTCCGGTTGAACGTGAACTGAAAGGTATTGCCGGCATCGATCGTTATTTTTCCTCATCCTCCCCCGGCAGCAGCCGTATTCGTCTGGAGATTAACCGCAATGCCGATGTAGCTAAGATTACCGACAAGGTTCGTCAAACTCTGGCGGCCATGACCACACTTCCCAGTGATGCAGAGAAACCTCTGGTTGACCGCTTTGAACGTTTTGAATCCATTGCGCGGGTAGTTATTGCTGGTGGTAACTCTCTTAATGAGCTGCGTCCGCTGGCAAGGCGGCTGGAGCAGGATATCCTCAATCGTGGCGTACGCAAGGCGACGTTTACCGGCCTGCCTGAACTGGAAATGGCCATCGAGCTGGATAGTGTGGAGCTGCACAGGTTAGGGCTGACACTCCCCCAGATTGCTGCAGCTATTCAAAAGCGAAGCGTCGACTTTCCTGCTGGAACGGCTGGTATTGGCACGGTTGAACGACCATTGCGAAGCCTTGGACAGGCTCGTCTGCCCAGCGAATTTGCCAACCTTCCTCTTTTGACCCAGACCGATGGTCAGGTGGTGCGGTTAGGGGATGTTGCTTCTGTGGCGCTAGAAGGTGCAGAAGGGCAACCAGTTCTTACCGTGAAAGGTAAACCTGCTGTTGAACTGACACTCTATCGCACCAGAGCTGACGATACTCTGGAAGCGGCGGCCATTATGCAGGCATGGGTTAAAGATATTCGTAAAGAGCTGCCCGCTGATATGGATGTGGTGGTTTATGACCAGAGTTGGTCTTACCTTGATGAACGCTTGCAGTTGCTGTTGAAAAACGGCGCTGGTGGTTTAATTCTGGTGATTGCCATTCTGTTTCTATTCCTGAATGTGAATGTGGCCTTCTGGGTAACGGTTGGTATTCCTATTTCCTTTCTTGCGTCTCTGGCTGTTCTGGAGCTGATTGGGGGAAGCATCAATATTATCAGCCTGTTTGGCTTGATAATGGTTCTGGGAATAATTGTCGATGATGCCATTGTTGTAGGGGAAAATATTCTTGCACACGTACAGGATGGCGAAAGTCCCCGTTCTGCAGCAATAGATGGCGCGCGGCGAATGATTGCTCCAGTAACCGCCGCCTCTCTGACAACAATCGCCGCCTTTCTGCCTCTACTGATTTTGCAGGGTAATGTCGGCAATATGCTGGTGGATATTCCCACTGTGGTGATCTGTGTAATCATTGCTTCGCTGGTGGAATGTTTTCTGATTCTTCCCGGCCACCTCTATCACAGCCTGGGGAGTAAACCCTATCAGCCCAGCAAACGGCGGCAGAAGCTTGATGCCGCTTTTGATAGATTTCGCGAACAGAGCTTTCGACCTTTAGTGAGAGCTGCCGTACAAAACCGCGGTACCACCATGCTTGTTGCGGTCTGCTTATTTGTGATCAGCCTCTCCTTACTGATGACTGGACATCTGCGCTTTACCTTTTTCCCAACTATTGATGGGCAGACTATGCGCGCTGCCTTTCAGTTTACGCCGGGCACACCTGCTTCTGAGGTGGACGCATTTATGGAGGAGCTGGAGCGCAGCCTGAGAGCTGCGGAGAAAAATACCGGCGAAACCCTGGTGGTTAATATCTTCCAGCTTAAAGGTGAGGCTCGATTCAGCCTGTTTTCTTCCGGCAAAACCACTGGCGATGGTTTTGGTACTTTGATTGTTGATTTGGTGTCTACACAAGCTCGTGATACCAAAAATGCTGAGCTGATTCGTTTGTGGAAGCAGGAGTTGCAGCGCTCCCCTGGTTTGGAACGATTTACTATTGCTCAGGCTAAAGCTGGCCCACCCGGAAAATCCATAGAATTAAAACTGATTGGCTCGGATATTGACAACCTTAAAACCGCATCGCTGGAGTTGCAGGAAGCCCTCGGCCAATATCCCGGCACCAGTAATATTGAGGATGATCTGCCCTGGGGACGGGAACAGCTGATTTTTGAACTGAATGCCACTGGTAAAGCGCTGGGATTGTCGCTGCAGGATGTTGGTCAAAGGTTGCGTACAGCGATAGACGGTCAACGCCTGCAGATTTATCACCAGCGTTATGAAGAGGTTGAGGTTCATCTGCGTTTGCCCAGAGCACAACGTGAACACCTTGAAACTATTTATGACTTCCCGTTGGTCATGGAGCCGGACAGTACCGAACGACTTGATAACTTGGTGGATTTTTCCAGTCGAAGAGGGCTGGATACATTAAAACGTGTTGATGGACAGTTGGCGGTGCAGGTCAGTGCTGATGTGGATGAAACCGTCATTAACTCCAATCAGATTCTGGCAGAGCTGGAAGCTGAGCTCTTACCTGAGCTGATGGCTCGCTACGGGCTTCGATATGGTTATGAAGGCCAGAGTGCAGAACAGAGTGAAATGATGGAGGAGATGAAGCTAGGCCTGGTGATCGCCCTGGCGTTGATTTATATCATTCTGACTTGGGTTTTCTCTTCCTGGAGTTGGCCGCTGGCCGTTATGATTGCCATCCCTTTTGGTATTACCGGCGCACTGTTTGGGCACTGGTTCACAGGACTTGATCTTACAGTTATGTCCCAGTTTGGTCTGTTTGGTCTGACTGGAATAGTAGTCAATGACTCTATTGTACTGCTCACGTTTTACCGGGAGCTCAGGGAGAAAGGTCTGGAAATGACGGATGCGATCATCGAAGCGGCCTGCCAGCGACTCCGAGCTGTATTGCTGACCTCGTTGACCACTGTGGGTGGATTGTTGCCCATTCTTTTTGAAACATCGCCCCAGGCCCAGTTTCTTATTCCTATGGCGACAACTATTGTATTCGGACTGTTATTTGGTACCGGCTTGATCCTTCTGGTGGTTCCATCACTGCTGGTAGCACTGGAAGATATAAAACTCCGTGGGCGGCATATGCTGGCTCCGGCTGGAGGTTAGGGTGTTGCGTAAAAAAACAATGAGTGAAACACGGGCGTTGGCGTTGACTGGTGCGTTGTTAATGGCACCGCAGCTGCAGGCTGGCAAGATGCCTGCGATTGTTGATTTGAGCCAGGATATGGTGGAAGTTTCCATGCTCACTGTTTATCCAGAGCAGGGGTTGGTTGACCAGAATTATAAAGTTGCTCTGCCCGCTGGCAAGTCACAGGTTCAATTTCGGCCTGATTTCCAAAACTGGGAACTGAGCACTCTCGCCCTGACGGCCACAGATGAAGAAGATCATACTTATCCTTATCAGCAGTCTTGGTATCAGCCTGTACAGGGGCGAAGCGATTATATTTCCCGACTGGTGGGGATGAATGTAGAGCTGTTCAGGCCGGGACATGATGTCCCTGTTATTGGCAGGTTGCAGGCATGGAGCGGTGATACTGGTTTGATTTTGCTACGAGATTTAAAACAGGAAATCTTCCAGTGGGGGGCGGGCTACTCTCTGCGAACTGTCGATCAACAGGGACTTTCTGGATCACGAATCTATCCTTTTCTTGATACCCGCTTTCAGCTTAAGCAGCCACATTCCGGAGCCCGCCTCAGTTATATGAACCGGGGGCTGAGTTACAGCAATCAATATCGAATGGTCACTCATCCGGATTCCGGCAAGTTGGATCTAAGTCTGTCGTCAATTGTCCGTAATCGCTCAGCCACCGATTATCTGCAAACCCGGCTGCAGTTGGCTTCTGGTGATGTGGGTGGCATGGCTGGCTATGCCCCTCAACGGTTAATGGCCAAGTCTGTGAGTGCGGAAATGGCCTTTGATGGGGCGTCCCGGGAAAGAAGTGGTGATCTGTTGTTTATCGGTGTTCCAGAAGTTTACGACCTGCCAGCAGGTAGTGAGCTGAAATTGCCACTGGTTGAGGAGTTGGGGGTGGCATACGAATCCCGCTACCGTTACAGCTTTTATGGGCAGAGTCATCCGGGCAGCAGGGTTATCCAGGAACACCCTGTTAGAGTTATTCGCTTCACAGCAGAAGGGGATTTACCAGCGGGGCCTGTACAAGTCTTTGAAGAGGGAGGTAATAAGCCTTTGCGCATGGTGAATCTTAGCCAGGTTGGCCAAAGTGCCGGTGGACAGCCTGTTGAGATCTCACTCGGGCAATCCTATACCATTACCCTTGAACGGCAGCAGCTGGCATCCAGAGACGCAGGAGCGCAATGGGAAGTTGACTGGCAGGTAAAGGTTTCCAGTCAGAGCCGGAAGCCAGTTGAGCTGATTTTGGAGGATACTTCTTCTGCTCTTCTGTCTGTGCCACGGATGAAAGGGATTGAACGTAAAAATAATCTGCTGCTCGCCAATATACCGGCAGGTGGGGAAAAGACTCTTACCTTCACCAGCGTTTACCGTAAAAAGTGACACTGTAGCCCCGGATTTGCCGGGCAGCCATCTTTGCTGGCTACCCTGAAACAAGATATGCCCGTCATTGGGCTTACTCTGGTTTCAGGGGATTTCAGGGATGAATGATGGTGTAAATAAAAAGGGCAGCTCCGGCACTCAGCTACCACGCGTGGAAGTTGAGAGCCCCAAACATAAGAGGTTTCACAAATTTCGTAAAAAGGTGAGTCAATTCAAGGCGAAATATCTCACTCTTTCGGGAAAGAAAGTCGAGGAAGCGGCTCCAAAAACCAGTGTAAAACCATCTGCAGACGTCGAGCCCCCTGTAAGTTCCCCAACCAAATTACCAGAGCGTAAAGCAGAGACAGTCTCACCTGTTACTCCTGAAGTAAAACCTAAAGGAAAAAAGAGATTCTGGTTGCCCAGGCGAGCCAAGGAGAACACTCCCGCCCTGTCTGATCCCAAGACAAGCCCGGTATTACCTTTTGTCAACTCAACTCCGCCCAGGGTTGTTATTAGGGATGACAGTTCAAACGATGGAGAGTCTGTTGATACCTTTGGGGCAAATTATGAGGATGTAAGCTCCGATGCCGATATTGACGATATATTGTTTCACAGTGGTTTTGACCATAAATCCTCATCACCCCGAACGTTAAAAGCCAAACGCAACCTTGCAGAAAAAACCATTGGCTGGGTGGCGGAGAAAGCTCTCAAAAAATACCTGCCTGTGGATTCCCAAGAAATTAAGCAATACCAGGAGCAACTGGAAAAGCTGGAAGAGCAAATCAAAAATGCTGCGAAGAATCGTAAACAGTGTTCGACAGTAGAAAAAACACATGTAGAGCAAAAGAAAAAGCTTGAAAAAGAGTTAAGAGAGGCCAGGAAATCAAAGGAAGGCCTTCAGGGAGATATCAAGAAAAACACGAGAAAGTTGGATCAGGAAAGAGAAAATTCAGCAGCTAAAAAGAACGTGGCCAAGTACGAAAGAAAGCTTGAAGATTTTGACGTAAGAGTGACTGGTGCTAATCAGAAAATATCCCGCCTGGAGCAAGAAGTTGTAAGCCTAAATGCTGCGATTGAGTTGGATCAAAGAACTATTCAGGAAAAAACAGATCTTGAAAATCAACTTGTGGTTCGTAAAAAAGCCGTTGAAAGTCATCTTGAAGTGGCCAGAGATCGGCAGAAAATTTTCAATCGACAACTTGTTTCCCTTATTCTCAGTCTTCGCCGTATCCACCAGAAAAAAACCAGTCTCCCTCCTTTAGAAATGCCCAAATTGAAAATTCCGGTTGGTGATGATCATCTGGAATTAAGTAATGTGACTTTCAACCCTTCTGACATTGTGACCCGTATGCAGGATGGACATCCATTTGTTGATATCACCTTAACGGATGTAGAAGCCGATATTCTTGCACCTATAGAGGGTGGAGTGAAAGTGGATGTCCGCACCAGAATTAATCCGATCACTCTTACTATAGGCGGGCCTATTGGTGCTGCTTTTCATGAATACCTTGATTGCAGCAAAGCGAAATTGGCCCCAGCTATGGGTAAACTGGCCAAGGTTATTGTCAAGGCTGTAACCAGTGGTGGGCAGAGCGATGCCCCTGTTCATCTCAGTGCTGATATCGGCACAGTCACAGTACTTACTGAAGGAATCAACACTGACACAATTGTTCGTGGTGTCAGCGTGGTCGAACGTACTCCCGATTCTACTCTCCAAATAGTGTTGACCCAGTTAAGATTGCCCGTTCATGTGCATGTTCACCAGCTTGAAGTGAAAACCTCGGGTGAAGTTGATCTGAATGTAGGAGCACATGATCTGGAACTTGATCTGGACCCCGCTGTTTCCGGCCAGATGGGTGGCCACTCAAGAATAGCTTCTCTTGGTGTTAAAGTCGGAGAGCTTCACGTTGATGCTGGTGGGCCTGTGGCACTGGCTGCCAAAACAGTGAGTAAACTTCTGCCTCCCGATCCTTTGCAAGTGTTGAGCGGTAAGGCTTTGTCTCCATCAGTACTGGAGAAGCTACCCGCCGATGCCTGTACTGAAATATCCGGCTTTGCGAGCGGACTCGAAGTTAACCTGACTCGCAACGTCAATAAACGACATACCAAGCTGAACCAAGCCAAAGAAGTCTGGGTTGTAGAAGGTGATGAAGTGACCAGTATTAAGGCGAAGCAAGTACGCCTGAATACTGCCGGTAATCTACAAATAGATGGCACAGTCCATAAAGTCCATCTCAAGACTGAAAAACAGGGCTCAGAGCATGATGTTATTGATTTTTCTCTCGGGGAGGAGGGCGATGAAAAAACAGGTTTTGTGACTGTTACCTGTAAGCCCGCTCTGGTTAAAACTCTGGCAAAAGCCTTTGAGAAAGAACCTCAGGAGGGCGAAACCAAAGAAAATGATGGCCCGCTCCAACATTTCCTGATCGACGGTAATGCGGTTGTCCGGCTGGATGGTAAAGCTGATGTGAAGCACGATAACATATCGGGAACCACTCATTCGGATATTGATGAACTCACTGTTCGCACCGCCCCTTCTGAAAGACCCGTGCAGATTCAAACAGAAGATATGCGCTTGATGTTGCCTTCCAGTGTTAAGGGGCAGGTCCAGGGTACCCATATTGATTCAAAAGTTGTGGTATACCCCGGTGTGGAGAAGAAGAAAACCAAAGTTCAGCTTGATCGGGTTGATTTAACTGGCGATGGAGAAATTACCATTGATACTGGGCTGGATACTGGCAGAAAGCCCCGTCATCACTTTGCTTACCCTATACACGGCAAAGGCCATATGACTGGTTTTAAAGTGGAAACTGTTGGTCATGTAAAAACAGACCAGGGTCGTAAAACCCAAATGACGGTTTTCACTCCGGAAGACTTTGATCTGGAAGTTGAAGAAGTTCGCTCCGGGCAAATGTCCGTTGGCAAGGTAGGGTTGCACCTCGACCAGGATTTGTCTGGAGAGGTAGCGCTTGAAGGCGTGAGTATTGGATTTAACAATCTAGTGAATGATCGTGTGCATTTTGATGCAATAAAAGCAAAAGCATCAGAGGAAAAATACAGAACGGAAGTAGCGATCAGGGAATGCATCCAGGTTTTACAGCACCAGCTTTTAACTACCAGAAAGCTGGTAGAAGCCGATGCCAAGTCTCAAGCTGCCACGACGTATCCTCCATTGTCTGTTGATGATTTTGAGTCAGAAGATCAGAAACAAATAGAAGAGCATTTAACAGTTTTCGACAGTCGGCTGAACAAGGTTGATGATCTGGTTAATCGGGGGATGGATGAGGTTCAGGCAAAAGCGGAAGCTCTAAAAGCCTTCCCGGAGGTTGTCACCGATAAAACTCTGGAAAACCATGATAGGGTTCAGGATATTAAGGCGCATATTGAGGCTGCGGAACAACAGCATGAGAGATTCCGGGAGCAGGTAAAGAGACTGGTTCAATCCGAAGCTCTCTGGCAAGAGGCGGAAGAAAAAGCAGCGCGAATGCACCCGACACCGGATCTCAAGGATTTTAGTCAGAAAGACCAGAAGCGTATAGGGGACCATTTGGAAGCTTTTAGCAGCAGACTTGATAGGGTTGAGGAATTAGTTAACTCGGGTTTGGAGGTTAAAGTCGCTCAAGTCCAAGCCCAGGTGGAGTTTCCGGAGGTAGTTTCTGAAGATCTCGATGAATTTCATAAGCTTGACGAAGATACCGATGCCATTCAGGTTTTTGATTCACTAGGATTGAAAAAACGCGGAAGGTTCACGCGTTGGGTGAAATCAGCTTTACGTGATAAGACACTGATGATGGATGGACATGTTCCCGTGACCCAGGGTGCTATGTTGCTCAATGATTTGAGAGCAACCCATATTCGTGTTCTTCCAAATGCCACAGTGGCCCGCTTGCCTATTGAGCGCAGAGTCAAAGAGTTGGAAGACCGTGAATTGAAAGGTGAAATCCTTTCTGATCAAGAATGGAAAGAGCTTCAGGCCAAGCGGCAGAGGCTGGCAACCATGCCTAGACCCAGCTTGCGGGCACGAGCAATGGCTGGGGTGTTAAGCCTTGGCGTTCGAGCCGTGGTTTTCTTTGCTAGTGGAAGAGCAGTACAGGTAAGCAATGAGAATGGTCGCCCAGTAGTGCGTTCTCCAATACTGAGAAACAGGAAACTGCCGGTTGGTGAAAAGTTGGAATCCCATCTGGTGGTGAATAAGAATGGTTCGCTGAATATTGCAGCTATGCAGAATCTTGCGACTGGGATGTACTGTTTCCCATGGCGTACAAGGGAACAGTTGGATGGACTGTTAACTCAAGTTTACTCAAGCCCTGATCCGATTGAGAGTCTGGATAAGTTACTGGGTCGGGTAGAAGAGGCGCTTGGCGACAGTGCTCGTGTTCAGGAAGCCCTCTACCTTTTGAGTAGTTTGAATATTGAAACCCTGATCAATCAGGCACAATCTGCGGGAGACAACAAAGGGCTCAGGCATCGTCTACGCAGTGTTGCCACCCATGCTCTTCGGAACCCTGCGACTCAGGGCGTTGCACAGTATCTCTATAACACGGGCTTCCGCTTGTTGTCTCCAGTATCACCAGCAACTTTACAGGAATTGGCGGATCACTGTGAGGAAACTGGTCGTCAGGCGATGAATCTGGCGGAGCTCTACCTGAAGTGCAGAGAAACAGGCAAAGCTGCTCTCATATTACAGAAGGTGGTTGAGGCGGAATCTGGAAATGTCAACGCCCGCTTGCTGCTAGCCCAAGTTCAATGGGATCAAGGTGAACGGGAAGGTGTTCTCCAGCTTCTTGAGGAAGCAGCTATTGCCGGTGCGACCGACCAGGTATTGCCTGTTCTGGACAACTATATCGGCAAGACTCCCGATGATCCCGAAACCCAAACCAAAATGCGCCTGCTAAAGGGGGCTTTAGCTTTACGTCTTGAGGTGAAAACTGGTGAATGTGGCGGGTTCCTCAGTGGTGTTAATACACTTGAGATGCTTATCGCGTCTGATTCCGCAGCTAAAGGCAAAGCTGTTGAAATTCTAACGAGTCGTTGCCAACACGCCTATCACGTAAAGGAAAGACTGGATCTGGAAGAGTGGGAAGTCTGGAGTGATAAGATGGAGAAGGCGGCTAAACGTATTGAAGCGGGTAAGCCTGTCGATTTGACTCCAGAAGAATGCAAGCTTGGAGCCATGAGCTTTATGTACTGCTTCCGTGGTGTTTATCCTAACCTGAAAATTGCCCGGGCCATGCTACTTGCTGTTGTTCCCAGAACACCGGCTATTGATGTGCATCTGGATATTCTGGCGGATGTTGAGGCCAGACAGCAGAAAAGCGCGGCCTGATTTATCACTCTACAGTCTCGCTTTAAAAGCCAGAAATGATTCTTTTAGTATAAAGCTCCCGACAGTGGAACTTTATTATGTCTGTCAATCCTTTCTCTTTTCGATCTATTGTTGTGCTAACTGGTGCTGGTATTTCTGCAGAATCCGGTATTCGCACGTTTCGGGGATTTGACGGGCTTTGGGAAGATCACTGCATTGAAGATGTAGCATCACCTGAAGGGTTTGTACGGGACTTACATCGTTGAGCTGAATCTTGCCCCCGGCGAGCATGCCAGCCATTTTGACCTCTTTATGAACGGGATGGCTACAGATACCGTTCCTTCTTTTTTTATTTTTATGCCTCAGGCCTGGTCAGTGAGACTAACCGAAAATGTCAGTGTTACTGACATTTGATTGTTGGTATTGCTGAACCTTGTGTTAGCTGCTCTGTCTGAACAGGGGTAAGGATCACCAGATAACCGGTATGGATGCCGCCAGCAGATCATAAAGTGGGGCAGACATATGGCGTTCAGACTCTCAGGGGCTGTTTTCAGTTTTGTTATGGCTGCGGGAATCGCTTTCCCGGCAGTGGCAACAGAAAACTCTCATACGACTCAAAACTTCCACCCAAGCCAAAATCATGAAATTAACACCAAAATTCTCGGGTTTGAGGTTGTCCTGAACGCCAGTGGGAAATCTTGGTCAGGTCAGGTGATTATGGCCCATGAACAATGGTTGAACGGTAGTAGTCTCAGGCTCAGCAGTCATTTTTCAAATACACCGCCGGAAGGCCTGCGACTGCCTGAATATGAAGATCTGCAGGAAGATGGAGGTATGGTGTTTACCCGGGTTTCTTCATCCTCAAAACCTAAGAGTGATAGTGAAGAGTTAGTGCGGGTTACAGAATATGGCACATTCGCGCATATGGGAGACATGGTAGGTAAACTTCCTTTATTCCCTGAGGGGCGTAAAACAGTTAACGCTAACCGACTTTATCTCAGTCATTTTCTGTTGTTGGATGAACCTGCTTTTATCAAGGAGATTTATGCCAGCCATACTGGTAGTGGTTATAAATATGACCTGACCATGAGCGACAGTTCACACATAACTTACCGGTTGAGTAACCAACAGGAACTTCAGGGTATAACCATTGAAAGGCTTAATAAAACACTGACTTATAGAGTCGCCCCCTCGGTTGATATGCGGGTTGCTACGCAGCCCTAGTCGCCCTTCGGTAGCTTTTGTTTTATAGCACTTTTTGAGAAGACTTTCCTGGTTGCCGTTCTGGTTGGCTGGGTAAAAGGGCGCTAGGATAGCCTTACAAACTGCTCTCATTTTGGGGGGAGCTGCCATGAATATTCAGGGTATGAAGTTTGAAGAGGTGATGGACTGTTTTATGAATGGGTTTCAGCGCAGAAACCCAGGCGAAGAAAACTTCCATCAGGCAGTCAGAGAACTGGCGGCAGATGTCATTCCTTTTATGATTGCAACGCCACGATATGCCCGGATGAATATTCTGGAACGACTTACCGAACCAGACAGGATAATCAGTTTCCGGGTGAACTGGCGGGATGATGAAAATAATGTGGCACCAATCGTGGTTACCGTGTTCAGCACAATAATTCTATTGGCTCCTATAAAGGCGGACTTCGTTTCCACAAGAACGTTACCCTTGATACTCTGAAGTTTCTGGCTTTCGAACAAACTTTTAACAGAAAAGTAAAAGCTCCCGGCATACCCGGGAGCCTGCTGAAGAGTTAACGGCTTAGGTAGCGCATCCCATCTTCAATACCCTTTACTGTGAGAGGATACATCCTGTTCTCCACCAATTTCAGAATCTGGTCGGTTGAAGTGGTGTATTCCCAATGGGTTTCCGGGTAAGGGTTCAGCCATACAAGCTTGCGATATTTTTCCATAAACCGAAGCATCCAGGTTGAGCCGGCTTCTTCATTCCAATGCTCAACACTACCGCCAGGTTCGGTTACTTCATAAGGAGCCATAGTGGCATCACCGACAAAGATAACTTTATAGTCTTCACCATACTTATGAAGGATATCGAGAGTCTGAATACGATCCTGATGGCGGCGCAGGTTGTCTTTCCAGACGGATTCATAAATAAAATTATGGAAGTAGAAAAACTCGAGATGCTTGAATTCAGTCTTGATAGCGGAAAACAGTTCTTCACATACCTTTACGTGGGCATCCATAGTGCCGCCGATATCCATTAATACCAGAACTTTCACATTGTTGTGACGCTCCGGCACCATCTTGATATCCAGCATGCCCCCGGCTCGTGCTGTGGAATGAATGGTGTCATCCATATCCAGTTCTTCCTGGGCGCCTTCACGGGCAAACTTTCTTAAACGACGCAGGGCGACTTTGATATTTCGGGTACCCAGTTCTACGGAATCATCAAGGTTTCTAAATTCCCGCTTGTCCCACACTTTTACTGCGCTTTGGTTGCGTCCACCATCCTGCCCCATACGAATCCCTTCAGGGTTGAAGCCGTAGGCTCCAAAAGGAGATGTACCACCGGTACCAATCCATTTGTTACCACCTTGATGGCGTTTCTGCTGTTCGGCGAGGCGTTCTTTAAACTGCTTAATCAACTCCTCAAAATTACCAAGACTCATGATTTTGGCTTTTTCTTCGTCAGTGAGGAATTTCTCGAACTCCTTACGCAGCCACTCATCAGGAACCATCGCTTCAGGCAACATTTCAAGCGTATCAACACCATCAAAGAATTCTGAGAAGGCGCGGTCAAAACGATCGAAGTGCCGTTCGTCTTTGATCAGAATGGCTTTGGCAAGATGGTAAAACTCTTCACGATCCGCGAAGACAAGGTGCGCTTTTAATGCTTCCAGCAGATCCAGGTACTCTCGGATACTGACTGGAGCTTTATACCGCCTGAGGGTATCAAAGAAATTCAACAGCATATTCTTGTCATTTTAATAAAATGCAGTGGAGCAAGAATAGGGGAGTTGCTGCAGGCATGCAATGGACTCCCCGTTGGCTGACAGAATTACTGGTTTGCTGCGGTCAGAAGATTATCAACAATTTTACGATTAACACGGATTACGATTGTTGGGAAATTATTATCTTTATAGTCAAGAACCGGTTTCCAGAGTCTCTATGTAAAATGCTGATACTGCTTGATAGGACAACCTTCAAGGGCAGCAAGTTGTTGTGACTGAGAGGCAAAAATGCCACGGGACGGGAAGGTAAACAGAGCAGCCAGGATGCAGCGAAGCAACCTATTTCGTTCTTTAATAGATGTGTTTTTATTGTGTGCCTGAAAAGATCATCATAAATGGAAAGAGCCTTCAATGACCGCTGAGTCGCTACAGAAGGTTATAAGTGGAGGGTGGAGGGAAATGCGTGCAATTCAGAGCCTGGCATGCAGACCCTGAGATATTATTTAGATGATTTTATGATCTTTAGCGAGGGATACCAGATGGGTGCGGTTTCTGGCACCAAGTACCCGTTTAGCTTCCCGGTAATGGTAGTTCACACCGTTGTCACTGATATCGGTCATATCGGCGATAGCACGTGAGGAATAGCCTTCAGAAGCTAGTTTCAGGATGTGTCTGGCCCGTGGTGAGAGTACTTTCCTGATAATGTAAGGATTAAACTTTTCTTGTCTGAAAGCCATAAGTTCCAAGTGCCAGCCAAGAACTCGTGCATTCAACTCTTTACGAACGCTCTGGTAATGAACCGCAAGCTCATTAGGAGGTAGCTGACTCTGCAGCGAGAAAATGCAGAACCAATCTGAACCTGTCTGCCAGCGCAGAGGGAGTATCACCATGCTGGAAATGTTGTAACGCTGGAAAAGGTTCTGAGTGGCAGATGTATCCGAGCCCGGAGCAGGGCAAATGATTGGTTCATGGGCAGATATCAATCTGGTGAGAAGATTATCGTCTTCTGCCAATGTGTGGTAATAGGTGCGGAGGATTTTTTCGGATAAGGTTCCAAAGCCTTCCCGGCCGTCGGCTCTCTGCTTTATATCAAAGTTCAGATGTTCGCCACGCTCCTTACTGGTTAGGCTGGTAGGTAGTGAGCTATAGCGGAAGCTGCTAAAGCCAAGGTTGGTAATAGTATTTTGAATCTCCACCTGGATGACATCCAGAGATCGTGCGGATTGAGAAAAAATATCTTCGTTATCCTGATTGTTACTTTCCGTAGCCAATTGGCTACTCAGAACAACCCTTCCTCCAGCTTTCACCTGCTGCATAAGAACCCCCTGTGTTATCCGTAAACGAATACGATTTCCCTGATTTACATGCGACGAGTGTCTTTTTATGTATTTGAATAATGTCAGACTATGTTTTAGTAAGTAAGAGGCTTTCTAGGCAGATAAGAAAAAAAAACAGGAGATATGATGTTTGAAGGACAATTTTCGCCTTATTGTTTCTTGTAAAGACAAATAAGGCGAAAATGATTAAAGAGTGTTTATGGAAAATGTCAGCACTCTATTTTCTATGTGATTATTTTTTAACCGCCACGTCTCGCCATGAAGGCCAGTTTCTCCAGCAGTTGCACATCCTGTTCATTTTTAACCAAGGCACCGGCCAGTGGTGGGATGGCTTTGGTTGGGTCTCTCTCTCGAAGCAGGTTTTCTGAAACCTCATCGGCCATCAGGAGTTTAATCCAATCCACCAGTTCTGATGTGGAAGGTTTCTTTTTGATACCAGGTACCTTGCGTACATCAAAGAACAGCTCGAGGGCTTCTTTCACCAGTTCGTCGCGAACGTTAGGGAAATGAACCTTAACAATCTCTTTCATTGTTTCCCGGTCTGGGAAATTAATGTAATGAAAGAAACAGCGGCGCAGGAACGCATCGGGAAGATCCTTTTCATTATTACTGGTAATTATAACAATTGGTCGTTTTTTCGCCTTGATTTGCTGTTGGGTTTCATAAACATGAAACTCCATACGGTCAAGTTCAAGCAGCAAATCGTTTGGAAATTCAATATCAGCTTTGTCGATTTCATCAATCAACAGAACAACCTGCTCTTCCGATTCAAAGGCTTCCCACAGTTTACCTTTTACAATGTAGTTGCTGATGTCGTTCACACCTTCAACGCCAAGTTGGGAATCCCGCAGGCGGGAAACTGCGTCATATTCATACAAGCCCTGGTGAGCACGGGTTGTGGATTTAATATGCCAGGGAATCAAGCGCATATTTAGAGACTGTGCCAGCTCTTCTGCCAGCATGGTCTTTCCTGTACCGGGTTCACCTTTAATTAACAGTGGGCGTTCAAGAGTGATCGCAGCGTTTACGGCAAGGCGTAAATCATCAGTTGCTATATATTTTTCTGTGCTGTTGAACTTCATTATTTTACCCGCGAGGTGACTTGTACCGTCATTTTTATTTTGATGTACTCTATCTATACGTTTGACTTATATCAATATTTGAAGCTAGAGGAAGGGGTTCTACGTTATATAACTATTTCTTCTAATATCATAAGACAACAATCGTTTACAGTTCTTATCGGCTGATGGATAGTTTTTCAGTGTCTATTCTCTATTAACACTAACTTCTGGGATCAGTGAAGATCATGAGTTCCATATTTCCTGACATCGCTCAGACGATTGGCAAAACACCTCTGGTAAAGATTCAGCGCCTTGCTAAAGGGGCAAATATCTTTGCCAAAATTGAATCCCGCAACCCTGCAGGCAGTGTGAAATGTCGTATCGGTGCCAGCATGATCTGGGATGCAGAACAGAAGGGCTTATTAAAGCCTGGTGTTGAACTGGTAGAGCCAACGAGTGGTAATACCGGCATTGCATTGGCTTTTGTGGCGGCATCCAAAGGTATCCCCCTGACACTGACCATGCCGTCTTCCATGAGTCTTGAGCGCAGGAAACTGCTGAAAGCTTTAGGCGCGAAACTGGAACTGACTGAGCCAGCCAAAGGTATGAACGGAGCTATTGCCAGGGCGAGAGAGATTGTTGCAACTGATCCAGAGCGTTTTCTCCTTTTGCAGCAGTTTGAAAACCCTGCCAACCCCAGAATTCATGAGCAGACTACAGGGCCGGAAATCTGGAACGATACCGATGGTGAAATTGATGTGTTGGTGGCTGGTGTGGGAACTGGCGGTACGATTACAGGTGTATCCCGCTACATTAAGCAAGAACAAGGAAAGCAGATTATCAGTGTTGCTGTGGAGCCTGTGTCCTCCCCGGTAATTTCCCAAACTTTGGCAGGGGATGAGGTTAAGCCCGCTCCTCACAAAATTCAGGGTATTGGAGCCGGGTTTGTACCGGGTAATCTGGACCTTTCCTTGGTTGATCAGGTTGAGCAGGTCACCAATGAAGAAGCTATTGAAACAGCCCTTAGATTGGCTAGGGAAGAAGGAATTCTCTGTGGCATTTCCTGCGGTGCAGCAATGGCTGCAGCCTTGAAACTGGCCAAGAAACCGGAGTTTGAAGGAAAGAATGTAGTGGTCATCCTTCCGGACTCTGGTGAACGTTATCTCTCCAGCCCTCTGTTTGCAGATATGTTTTCCGAACAGGAGCTGGTGCAGTAATCTGTCGCTGGTGTTTAGAAGGGAGGAGTTGATTGTCCGGTCAGCTCCTTTCCTGTTTTTGGATGTTTCACTTTCAAAGTGCAGGCATGCAGATTTAATCTATCTGCGGCCTGTATGGTTTCTTCCGTTCCATAAAACCGGCAACCCAGGATGGGGTGACCCAACTCTGTGCAATGCACCCTTAGTTGGTGGGAGCGCCCGGTAATAGGAATCAACTTAAGGTGGGTTAAGTTTTGGAACATATCTTTTTGTAAAACTTCGTAACGGGTCTGCGCCGGTTTACCCAGTTCAAAATCAACCATTTGTTTAGGGCGGTTCGGCCAATCACACCGCAATGGCAAATCAATAACCCCTTTGTCTTTTTCCACGATACCGGCAACTTTCGCAATGTATTCTTTGGTGGTTTCACGATCCTGAAACTGGCGACTTAACTCCCGGTGGCTTTCTTTTCCTCTTGCCAGAACCATGACCCCGGATGTATCCATATCCAGACGATGAACAATCAGCGCATCGGCATAGGTTTCCTGCACGCGGGAAATAGCGCAGTCACGATTGGCCGGATGTCGACCTGGTACGGATAAGAGACCTGAGGGTTTGTTAACCAGCAGGCAATACTCATCGGAATAAAGGATTTCAACTTGTTCTGCACATTTGGGTGCAAAGAATTGGGGGCGTTCGAGGGTGTCGGCAGTCATTGGCTACAGAGGAAAAATTGGCATATAAGTCAGCGGTGGCACACCTTACCAGAATTTAATTGCATCTGTCTGTTTCAGAATTCCACAGGTGATATGCGTGAGGGGAAAATCAGATAACTGCATAAGTCATTAGATTCATACTGTAACTTTTCGTAAGGTTTACCTCGCAATAATGATCTGCGTCAATGTACAGAATGTATTGCACACTGACGCATAAGAAACGCACCGACACATACTTCAAGGGGTTTTCATGAACCGCAACGGGACGATTAAGCTTTTCTCCCTGACTACTCTTTTTGCTGCAATTTTTGCCGCAATGCTGCCTGCCATAAATGCCAGTGCTGCCGGTTTCCAGGTTAACGAACACAGTGCTGCTGGTCTGGGTCGTGCTTTTGCCGGTGAAGCGGCAATCGCGGAAGATGCTTCTGTTGTAGCGCGTAACGTTGCAGCCATGTCTTTCCTGGAAGGTTCAATGTTCACCGGTGCGGTAAGTTACATCAAGCCGGAAGTGGAAGTTGAAGGGCATTCCGCTCTGGGTACCAGCAAAGACAAGGCTGTTGCTGGTGAAGCTGTCGTTCCTGTTTTCTACTACGTTACCCCAATTAATGATAAGTGGAGCTACGGTGTAGGTGGTTTTACTAACTTTGGTTTCAATACTGATTACAAAACAAGCTCTCCACAAACCCGTGTAGCGGACTTTTCAGAAGTTATGTCCTATAACCTGAACGGTAGTGTTTCCTACAAAATCCAGAACAATCTCAGTGTCGGCTTTGGTTTAAATGCAGTCTACGTTGATGCTCAACTAACCAACGCCGCAAATGGCCAAGACATTATGAATGTGGCTGGTGATGATTGGGGCTTTGGCTGGAATGCAGGTGTATTTTGGGAACCAGTGACTGGTACTCGTATTGGCGCCAGCTATCGCTCTGAAGTGAAAACCACTCTTGATGGTGAATCCAAGTCCGACGTTATCACTGGAACTCCTATTCCTGGGTTGAACCCTTCAGGTGCTAGCTTCAATTCTGATGGCTCCGTAGATCTTGATCTTCCTTCTATTGCAGAGATTTCTATTTGGCAGCAGATCAATGATCGCCTGGCTGTACACGCAAGCTATGTGCAGATCGGCTGGTCCAGCTTTGAAGAGATAGTTGTAGATTTAGAGAATGGCATTGCGATTACTGATGAGCAGAACTACGAAGACAGTTCTCGCTGGTCTGTAGGTGCAACCTACAAGTACAGTAAAGACTGGACTCTTCGTGGTGGTTACGCCTACGACAACAGCCCTGTTGGTAATAACGACCGTAGCTTCCGTATCCCTGATTCCGATCGTCAGTGGTTCACTGTTGGTGCTAACTATAAGATTGATAAGCAACAAAGTGTGGATATGGGTTATGCTTTCCTGAAAGCAGCGAAAGCTGATGTGGAAGAAGAAAGTGGCGTTGGTGGTGAAATTACCAGTGGTAATGCCCATATTGTAAGTGTGCAGTACAATTACGGTTTCTGATTTTTATAATTGATTTTTTTAAACCCGTCTGATGCAGGTCAGGCGGGTTTTTTTTATGGTTATGTTGCTACCATGTTACCAGCCATGCAGATCAGTGCGCATAGTGCTGCCGGCTTAGGACGTACTTTTGCAGATGAAGTCGCCATGGCAGACGATGTATCAGTTGTTGCTCGTAATCCAGCTGGTATGAGTCTTTTTGATCGTAAAACTGTCACGGTTGTTGGCAGTTACGTTATCCCGGATATCGAAGTGTCTAAAAATGGCTCGGCCAGTGGAGCAAAGAGTGTTGCTGGTGAGGCATTTGTACCTGCGGCTTATATTGTGCGTCCTGCAGGTTTAAGCCTAAGCGCACGGTGACTTTGGATGTGTAACTGTTTGTAGTGGTAAGCCCTTAGATGTTCGGCTCGATTATCCGGTTAGGATGGGTGAGCCTGATCGTATTCCCGTTGTGGGTTTTGTTTTTGCGATTCGGTTGCACCGGAGTCTTAAATGAAACCCGACACTCTTCGCCGATTTGATCTGAACCTGCTGGTCACTTTGCATGTCTTGCTGGATGAGTGCAGTGTCAGCCGGGCAGCGGATCGGCTCTGCCTGAGCCAATCGGCTATCAGCCGTTCTCTTGGCAGGTTGCGGGATATCTTTGAGGATGATCTGTTTATTCGCAGGCCTCATGGTTTGCAGCCAACTGTAAGAGCTATTGAGCTACAGGCCGAACTTGCAGATGCGCTGGGTATGGTGTCTCGAGTGGTAGCGCCTCCTGAATTTGACCCAGCACGTTGCACAAAGCAGTTTACTATCAGCGTCATGGAACACCTTTCCATGCAGATTATGCCTCCACTGCTGGCTCGACTTCGGAAAGAAGCTCCTGATGTCAAAGTGCGTGTGTATCCCTGGTCTGGTCGATGTTTGAATGATATGGCTACAGGTAAGCTGGATATGAGTATTAATATCTTGCCGCTGGAACGCACAGATTTGCACCGGCAGATAATTGTACCTGTTCAGGCTAAGGTTCTTATGGCTCGTAACCATCCGTACGCCAGCCTTGATCGACTGACTCGCTCCCAGTATCTGGCTTACCCTCATGTCAGTCTGACTATCGCAGAGTATGCGGAAAAACCCTTTGCGAATAAAATTGCCATGATGCTTGCAAACAGGGAGATTATGTTATCGACTGCTGATCCTCATCTGGCTTTCGAAGTCGTCAGCCAGACTGATGCGATGATGATTGGTACCACATCGTTGAACAGCATGTTGCTGGATAGGTACAAACTCAGGGCTGTGTCACTTCCACCCGAGCTGGATTCCCTCTACTCCCACTATCAACTGACATGGCATCGGCTGATGAATAGGGATCCTGCTCATATGTGGTTTCGAGGGTTACTGTTTGATGAGTGTCAGGCTCTACAAAATGAAGACCGTGAAGCCCGCGGTGTAGCTTAACTGTTGGCTACACCTCTAAAGCCTCACCTTTGCGAAATACTTGCATATCTCCCGCAGACATAATGTTCCATTGCTCATCGTCTGTCAGTGGCAGGGTGGCAATCACTGTAACTACATCGTTCGGTGTGGTTTCCTGATGAAAGTCGACAATCACGTCTGCATCTTTTAACGATGCCTTGGTAAAAGGCGCGCGACGTGTAATCCAGCAAAGTTTTGTAGAACAGTAGCAACCCAGGTCACGACCATCACTCAATAACATATTGAATACGCCTAAAGGTCGAAGCTGATCACCCAGTTTACGGATAAAGCGCCAGAGTGTAGCAGGGCGTGCTGGAGGTTTGGGATAGCGCTGGCGAATCTGATCCAGTATCCAGCAAAATGCATATTCGCTGTCTGTGGTGCCTACGGGGTGATAGAACTCCAGCGCCTTGGATTTGATATCTTTCAATTGGCCATTGTGGGCGAAAGTCCAGTAACGCCCCCAGAGTTCCCGGGTAAACGGATGGGTATTCTCAAGGCATACCCGGCCAGCATTAGCCTGACGGATATGGCTGATAACCGTTTCACTCTTGATTGGGTAGTTCTGCACCAGCAGAGCGACTTCAGACTGACAGGCAGGGTCCGGATCACGAAAATCCCGAATGCCTTTACCTTCATAAAATGATATTCCCCAACCATCTCGGTGAGGGCCTGTTACGCCACTGCGCTGCATCAGGCCGGTAAAGCTGAAAACAATGTCAGTAGGGGTGTTGGCACTCATGCCCAACAGTTCACACATGTCTTATAACCTAGTCGCTCAGGATGATCTGCGCTTGGCAGCAGGGATTTTAGGGTCAGAGCGCTGTTCACGGGTTGATTTATGGTCGGATTTTTTATGACTGGAGGCGACTTTCTTTTCACTGCTTGCGGACTTTCCAGAATGTCTGAAAAACAGCAGTTTAATCAGGCTGGCAAAAACCAGGGAGCCGCCAACAATAATGCCATTGTGAACCATGGCCTCCGGGCCAACAGTCAGGGCATCATAAGTCATGGCCAGAAAAGCCGGCGAGAACCAGGTCATATCCTGATTGGTGAACCCTGGAACGAGCACAATAACGGCTCCCCAGAGTCTTAGCCAGCTGGCGAGTTTGTCATTCAGGCCTGAGGTTATTTTTACCCATACAGCAAGACAGCCGACAGCTGCAGCAAGATAAACAGTCCAGGCAATCAAATACTGGGTTGGGCTCATGGGGTTGTCGGTAACCTTCGGTCTTTGGCAGGAATAATGGGATAATTTTACTTGTCTGGTGGCTTTGAGGAAAGGTCATCGCGCTTTTTCTCAATAGAGTCAGGTTTTATAGCCGCGATTCTGTAATGGCAGTACGTATGGCCACTCTCTATAATGCCCGGTTTGGTTCTCGTACCGTATTTTTCTTTTGCTTGCCTGAAGATAAGGACAGCCCTGTTTTATGGATTTCATGCCATTCCCTCATTCTGCCAACCCGCCACTTGCTCCCCGTCGTCCGCAGATTCTTAAAGATCCCCATGGCCAGCGGGTGGATGACTATCGCTGGCTTGAACAGCGGGATAGCGATGAAGTACAAGCCTGGCTGGAAGGGGAAAATAATTATACCTGTGCAGGTATGGCTGGTACGGAAGCTTTGCAGAAAACCCTTTATCAGGAAATGAAGGCCAGGCTGAAAGAAGATGACGAATCCCAGCCTTACACATGGCATGGTTATGAGTTTTTCAGCCGGACATTTACTGGCAAAGATTACGCTGTTCATTATCGCCGAGAGCAGGGCTCTGACGCTGAACAAGTGATTTTTGATGGTAATGAGCGGGCAGGAGAGGAGGAGTACTTCGACCTTGGCGTGATGTCCGTCAGTCCAGACAACACACTTCTGGCCTGGGCAGAGGATTTTGCCGGTAATGAAAACTGGACTCTGCGTGTTAAGGAGCTGGCAACGGGTAAACACCTGGAAGATGTTATTGAAGGGTGTGCAGCCAACATCGTCTGGGCCATGAATGGTCAGGCTTTCTGGTACATCAAGCAGGATCGTAACTTCCGTCCCTGGCAGCTCTGTTTCCATGTGCTTGGAACAAACTATGCGGACGACACCGTGATATTGGAAGAAGCGGATGAGCGATTCTTCTTATCGGCGTATCCGGATAGAGCCGAATCCAGGCTTCTGGTGGAACTTTCCAGTACCGACACCTCTGAATGTTTTGTTGGTGGTTTGAACAGTGCAGACGATCCACTGGTTATGATTCAGCCTCGAAAAACCGGCCTCGAATATTATCCGGACTCGGACGGTGAACAGCTGTTTATCCGCACCAATGATAAAGGAATTAACTACCGGCTTGTCACTGCGCCATTTGATAATCCGGGTACATGGCAGGAACTGGTTGCTCACAGAGATAACTCGACTCTGGAAGACTTTGAGCTTTTCCCCGGACGTGTGGTGACCTTCGAACGTGAAGACGGTCTGATTCAGGTGCGTATACGCCCGGCTCAAGGGAGCGTGATGACTCTGGACTTTCCTGATGAGGCCTGGTCTGTCGGTGGATGCGACAATGCCGAATATCAAGCGGGCTTTCTTCGTCTGGAATATGAATCCTTGAATCGCCCTTCATCGGTTCTTGATGTAAATCTCGAAACTGGAGAGCAAACGTTACGTCGCCAGATGCCAGTTCTGGGTGACTTTGATGCCAACGACTATGAAACCCGTCGACTCATGGTAACAAGTCATGATGGTGCCAGTGTTCCTATCAGTATCGTTGGCAGAAAAGAAAGTTTTCACAAACCGGCACCAGTGTTGCTCTATGGCTATGGGGCTTATGGGATGAGTGAAGATCCCTACTTTGCCCGCGCACGGCTCAACCTTTTGGATAGAGGGTTGTTGTTTGCTATTACCCATGTGCGTGGTGGCGCAGATCTGGGGGAGCAGTGGTACAGGAGTGGCCGCAGGCTCCATAAGAAAAACTCATTCCATGATTTCATCGCCTGTGCTGAAGGGTTAATAAGTGAAGGCCTTGCGGACAAAAATCGTATAGTGATTTCCGGTGGCAGTGCCGGCGGCCTTTTAATGGGAGCGGTCTTGAATATGCGCCCTGAGTTGTTTGCTGGCGCAGTACTCGACGTACCTTTTGTTGATGCCCTCAGTTCCATGCTGAATCCGGATCTGCCACTAACCGTCACTGAATATGACGAGTGGGGCGACCCGAGTGAAAAAGATATTTACGACTATATGGCAACTTACTCTCCTTATGACAATATTGCAGAAGTTGAGTATCCACCCCAACTGGTGCTAGCCGGGCTGGAAGATCGTCGGGTGCAATATTGGGAACCAGCAAAATGGGTCGCGAGAATGAGGGAGTGTTCCAAGGGTGATAATCCTGTATTTTTGAAAACCCATATGGGCGCAGGACATTTTGGGGCGTCCGGTAGATACGAAGCCATGAAAGAGGCAGCCTTTGAACAGGCCTTTATTCTCACCGCAGTTTCTTTGGGTCAATGACTCTAGTTGGTGGATGTAGGAGATGAGTGCCATAGAACAGCTGTTCAGCAGTCTTGAACACATAGGGGAGACGGTGCAGGGGCTCGATGCCCTTGCGTTTGTATGGATGTTGGGTATCTGGATTGCGTACACCCTGTTCGCTAATTACCGCGGCAAAACCCATACCTGCCTGGCCTCTGTTCTTTTGCTCTATCGAAAGCAATGGCTACTGCGCATGTTGAAGCGCGATAACCGCATAGCCGATGCCAATCTTCTGGATCAGTTACGCAGCAGTGTCAGCTTCTTTGCTTCCACCACGATACTTGTGATTGCCGGTTTGGCCACAGGTATGGCTGCGTCGGAACAGGGATTAAGTATTCTTTCCCATTTGCCCGTAGCCGCAACAGATACCCGGGAACTCTGGGAATATAAAATCCTGGTGATGATTGGCATTTTTGTTTATGCCTTCTTCGAGTTTTCCTGGTCTGTCCGGTTGTACAACTATGCGGCAGTCTTTATTGGCAGCGGTCCTCTATCGGTAGAGGTAGAAGCCAACGATGCCTGGGCTGATGCTTATGCCGAGAGTGGTGCCCGAACTATTTCGATGGCAGCAAAACACTTTAACTACGGGCTAAGAGCTTACTATTTTGGGCTGGCGACACTGGCCTGGTTTGTGTCTGCCTGGCTGTACCTGGTGCTGGTGTCGGCAGTGGTCATTATCCTTTACCGAAGAGAGTTTCACTCTAAAGCTTTGCGCACCATGGCGTACAGCCCAACGGGTGATGGGAGGGTGTGAGGCTGGGTCTAAGCATCGTATCTGTGGTATAAGGCACCCATACATTTTAATCACAACAACAAGGCTGATAATGGCCGATTCAAAACCAGATAATAAAACTATTTTAATAATGGCGCGGCAGTTCCTGTTGGCTATTCCCCATTGCAAGACTCTTGGCATGTCAATTGTTAGCGCGGATCAGTCTGGAATCACCATAGAGCTACCGTGGAGCGAACAAATCGTCGGTAACAGGGATACTGGTGTTATCCACTCTGGGGTTGTAACAACGTTGATGGATACTTCCTGCGGCATATCTACAGTAACAGCCTTGCCTGCTCCAGAGGCCTGTCCAACCCTTGATCTTCGCATTGATCATATGACGACACCGGAACCGGAAAAGTCACTTTTTGCGACGGTGGAAGCTTATCGGGTGACACGCAATATTGTCTTTACCCGTGGAACAGCCTGGCAGGATAGTCCTGACCAGCCCATAGCCCATGCTGTTGGAACATTTATGCGTCTGGGAACTCTGTTGCCGGGAAAAATGGTTGGGAAAAAGAAGAAGGATAATCAACATGAGTCTTGAGAACGCAGTCAAACAGGCTCGTGAAACCGGGCAGCTGGATCAGCTGATTGATAATATTCCCTACGCAAAACTGATTGGTGTTAAAGGGCAGCTGGTTGGCGATGAAGCTCTGTTTCTTTTACCACCACAGGACGCCAATATTGGTAATCCTGTTCTGCCAGCTATCCATGGTGGTGTAATCGGTGGCTTTATGGAAACGGCTGCTGCCTTACATCTGTTGTTGTTTATGAACCAGCCTAAAATACCGGCCATTATTGATTTCTCTATTGATTATCTGAGAAGTGGGCAACTGCGGGACACTTTTGCTGAATGTCAGCTCCATCGTCAGGGGCGTCGTGTTGCCAATGTCTCTGTCACCGCATGGCAGAGTCACCGCGATGTGCCGATTGCTACCGGGCGTGTGCACTTCCGATTATGAGTGGAAGCTTTCAAGCGGTAACCATTCTGTTTCTCTACATTGCTCTTGGCTGGGTGGGTGTTCGCACCTTGCTTAGCCAGGAGATGATGTCGGGACTGAATCGGTTTGTTTATTATTTTGCGGTGCCTGCTTTACTGTTTAATGCGGCGAGCAAGCTTTCCCTGACCCAGTTGCTGGCAACATTACCCTTAACCGCTTTTTTTGCAGCGGCTCTAGTTACCGGGCTGATAGCGGTTGTTGGTTGTCGTGTGTTTTTTGCCACGACTTCGGGTGCACAGCTAACAGCCAGAGCGTTGAATACAACCTTTGCCAACTATGCATATATGGGTATTCCTGTGGTGTCCGCACTTCTGGGAGATGTGGGCTACGCAGCGATTATTACGATTATTCTGGCTGGTAATCTGGTGTTGATTGGTGGTGCTCAGGTTCTGTTTCAAGGTTTTGAAAAAAATAGCGGGAAGAATACGCTTGGGCAGCGGGTATGGCTGGTATTACAACAATCTTTGCTAAAAAGCCCAATTTTCTTATCGACAGTGGCTGGTTTGATCTTTTCGGGAGCAGGGTTGGTTATGCCTGATATCCCTGATCAGGTTCTTTCATCCCTTGGTGCTACTACTGTACCGCTGGCGCTTTTCTGCCTTGGGGCAGGTTTGCAGTTTCGGCTGGAGGGGTCTTCATTATCAGAAATCAGCTGGCTGATTGTTATTAAATTGTTTGCTCATCCGGCTGTAACATTCTTTATGCTCTTGATACTAGGCATCACTGACCCTGTATGGGTAACAGCTCTGGTTATGATGACAGCTCTTCCCACCGGGGCTCTGGCCCATGTGGTGACCTCCCACCATGGTGTTTTTGCCCGGGAAACGTCACATATTGTGACTCTGTCGACGCTTTTCTCTCTGCTCACTCTACCTGTCTGGATAACCATCGTGTCAGGCATGTGAAAATTCTTCTGGTTTTTCCCCTTGAAAACCTCAAGGGGTGTCCCCACTTTTCGTTCTATCAAAACTTTGTAACTGTTCATGGCTTCGGCCGGAACGTGAATCCCTGAGGACTTGTGGTTTTATGACAACTGAGACAAGCAGCACCGAGAGTAAAAAAGAAACACTGGGTTTCCAAACAGAGGTGAAGCAGCTGCTGCATCTGATGATCCACTCTCTGTATTCTCATCCGGAAATCTTCCTGCGCGAGTTGGTATCCAATGCCAGTGATGCGGCAGATAAGTTGCGTTACGCATCTCTGCACGACACCACTTTGCTGGGCAATGACCCAAATCTGGAAATTCGTATAGGCAGTGATGCAGATACCAATACCGTAACCATTACCGACAACGGTATTGGTATGAACCGTGACGATGTGATTGCCAATCTGGGTACAATCGCCAAGTCCGGCACTGCAGACTTTCTAAAAAATATGACTGGTGACCAGAAGCAGGATTCTCAGCTGATTGGTCAGTTTGGTGTTGGTTTCTACTCTGCATTCATCGTGGCAGACAAGGTGCGTGTTGAAACCCTGAAAGCGGGCGAAAGTGAAGCCATTGCTTGGGAATCTGATGGTTCCGGCGAATTTACACTGGAGCCCGTAGACAAGAAGACTCGTGGTACCCGCATCACCCTGTTCCTGAAGGATGAGCACAAAGAGTTTGCCAATGATTGGCAGCTGCGCACCATTATTCGCAAGTACTCTGACCATATCTCTCTGCCAATCCTGATGCTGAAGGAAGAGGCGCCTTCTGCTGAGGAAGAAGAGAATAAGGAAGAGAAGGCTCCTGAGTGGGAAACTGTAAACACTGCCAAGGCTCTGTGGACCCGCAGTCGCAGCGAAATCACTGATGAAGAGTACAAGGAGTTCTACCACCACATTGGTCACGACTACAGCGATCCGCTGAAGTGGAGCCATAACAGCGTGGAAGGTAAGCTGGAGTACACCAGTTTGCTGTATATTCCTGGCAAGGCGCCTTTCGATCTTTATAACCGTGAGATGGATCGTGGCCTGAAGCTGTTTGTTCAGCGCGTATTTATCATGGACAAGGCAGAAGAGTTCCTGCCTATGTACCTGCGCTTTATCAAGGGTGTTCTGGATACCAACGACCTGTCCCTGAATATTTCCCGTGAAATCCTGCAACAGGATCCTCAGGTAGACAGCATGCGTAGCGCGCTGACCAAGCGTGTTCTGGATATGCTGGCCAAACTGGCTAAGAACGATGCCGAAACCTACGAGAAGTTCTGGAAAGAATTTGGTCAGGTTCTGAAGGAAGGTCCGGGCGAAGATTTCTCCAATAAAGAGAAAATTGCCAAACTGTTGCGTTTCTCTTCCACCGAAGAGAGTAAGGAAGAACAGAACGTTTCTCTGGAAGCCTACATCGAACGGATGAAGGAAGGCCAGGACAAGATTTACTATGTGACCGCTGAAACCTTCAATGCTGCCAAGAGCTCCCCGCATCTGGAAGTGTTCCGCAAGAAGGGCATTGAAGTTCTGCTGATGTCAGACCGTATCGATGAGTGGTTGATGTCTCACCTGAACGAGTTCGATGGCAAGCAGTTCGAAGATATTGGTCGTGGCGATCTGGATCTGGGCAAACTGGATTCCGAAGACGACAAGAAAGCTCAGGAAGAAGTTGAGAAGCAGAGCGAAGATCTGGTTAAGCGTATTCAGAACACCCTGAACGAAGAGGTTGAATCTGTACGTGTGACCCATCGTTTGACTGATTCCCCAGCCTGCCTGGTTGTGGGTGCCAACGATATGGGTGCCCAGATGCGTCGAATGATGGAGGCGGCTGGCCAGGCTGTGCCTGAGGCCAAGCCGATCTTTGAAATCAATCCTGAGCATCCGCTGATTACCCGTCTGGATAGTGAAGCTGACGAAGATCGTTTTGCTGAGTTGAGCAAGGTGCTGTTCGATCAGGCTCGTCTGGCCGAAGGTGGCCAGCTGGATGATCCGGGCGCTTATGTTCTACGCCTGAACAAGTTGCTGCTGGAACTCTCTAACGGCTAATCTGCTTTTTAGCAATCGTCGGTTCCCAAAACCGCCATGCCTGAAAAGGATGGCGGTTTTTTGTCACCTGCCTTTTAGTTTCTAACTGTTGCCAGAGAAGTACCGATAGCCAAGAGGATAAATTCTCTTTCAGGGGTCACCTATGGCCGTCGCATTACACAGGGTTTCGCTGCTCAGGTTCTGCCTACTGTTCTTGTATTCTTCGTTTTTACTGGCAGCTCCGATACAGGCTGCAGATGATGAGCTTATAAAGGATGAATCTGCTGAGGGTTTAAAGCAGTTTTCTCTGGTGGACGACACGACCGAAGATCTAGATACCGATACTTTTGATCACAGCCTGGTGCAGATACGCAGCTTTACCCTGAAAGAAAACCGTTACGTCAGATACCGTCAGTACTACCAGGGGCTGGAAGTAGTAGGGCGCAGTGTGGTTGGCCATTATGGTAAGACCAGTGATAGTTGGGATCATGACGGAGCGCGGTTTTTTGGCAAGCTGGCCAGGAATATCAAGCTGCCGGTTCACAGCGAATACCTGACAGATACTTTTCGTTCCAATATGGGCAATTTTGCCCGTGAAGATTTCAATACCCGTTTTAATGTTTCTGGCGAAGTGTCTGATCTGGATACCCAGCCGGTGATCTGGATCGATAAGAGCAGTAAGCCCCGTCTGGCTTATCGGGTGAGTTTTCGGGTTCAACCAAAATCCGGCCCACCTTTATGGCCACACTATATGATTGCTGCTGCGGATAACGAGGTTTTCCAGTATTGGAACAATATACAGGGACTCTATTCTGACCGGGCTCCTGGTGGCAACGGAAAAACAGGGAAATACCAATTTGGTGCTGGCAGTATGCCGTCTTTTGCCGTGACCAATAATAATGGCACCTGCATGCTTGGCAACTCATTGGTGAAAGTGGTTTCCCTCAATAATAGCTGGTGGGTTGCTAATAACCCGGCTCCAATCAGTTATGAGTGCGGCAAGAATACTGGTGATGCTGCGAATGGAGCCTGGGCACCGGGTAATGATGCTTATGTGTTCGCGAATCTGGTGTCATCCATGTACCAGGGTTGGTTCAACTCCCCGGTTTACAGTTTGCCAAATGGGCAGGCCAAGCAGCTCACGGTGCTGGTGAATGTGGGCAGTAATTATGAGAACGCATTCTGGGATGGTACTTATCTGGCCTTTGGTGATGGCCATCTCAGCTATTATCCGCTGGTCTCCATTTCTATTGTCTCCCATGAATTAAGTCACGCTTTTACCAATCAGCATTCCGACCTGATTTATGCCAATCAGTCTGGTGCGATTAACGAAGCTTTCTCGGATATGGCTGCTATCGCAGCGGAGTATTATCTCAAGTACTACAGCCGCGATGCTTATGAAACTTTGCTTGGCACCCGCAATATTGATTGGCGTATAGGGGACAGGATTACAAAAGGTAGCTTCGCCATGCGCTCTATGGATAATCCTTCAGCTTACAACTCTGCTGAGTGTGAAAAACGGATTTCCGGGTGTGATCGTACTTGGGGGGACGTTTTGAATGCTTCAGAACAGATACCTGTGGCGAGCAGGCAAAGCTATATTGTTCATAAAGGCAGCGGTGTGATGAACAGGGCGTTCGTTAATATTGTGAACTCTCTGAATGGTGATGTCCGTAAAGCCTTCGCCCTGATGGTGCGTTCCAATATGTTGTACTGGACCTCAACAGCCACTTTCTCTGAGGCTGCGTGCGGTGTGAAACAGGCAGCGCAGGTTGATGGCATAAACACAAGCAAGATTGATCAAGCATTTGAGCAGGTTGGTGTAACACCAGGCTGCTAATGGAACTTCAGTAAAGGGACTTTGTTATGCAGGTAGATCCTAATAGACCGGGAGCTTTTCGGCAGTTTCTTAATACATACCTTCCCCCAATAGGTTGGTTGGTGGGTTGGGTTGTTAATTTGGTGCAGGCTAAAAAGAATATTGGACTGACACCGTCACAAACCACTTCTAGTACGGCGTTGTCGAATCGTTCAATCACTAAGGTTCCGTCAGAACAGGTTGTGCCAAGGGTTGGGCTCAGTCATACGGCTTCTTCTCGTGATTCGAGAAGGCAGGGACCTGTACCCGCTGAGAGAATGAGCGTAGAGGCTTATCGCGAGAGTAAGCAGGAAGCTGAGAAAAAAATACGCGCTGCGTTGCCTGACGCGTGGGGAACAGACGATCTACGCCATAAGCTGCAAACATTTCAGTTTATGCAATTTTATGGGACAGATCTGACGGCTCAGGATTTTATTGATGCCTATAATCGAGATTTGATTAAACAGGAATCCATTAATGCTGCTGTTCGTGGGATAGGATCCCAGATTAATCATATGATGGTTGAAGCAGGGCGTATGTTAAAAGCTGAATTGCACCCAGAGCCTGCATCAAGAAAGGCCGTTGCTCCTTCACCTGGCCGTGAACCCTCTCAAAAACCAACAGGCAGGCCGGTCGCTACAGAGCTACGCACATCTGTTTCTGCTCCTCATCCGCGGGCATTTAACTTTGAGGCGGAAATAAAAAAGGTTGTACCGCGGAAGGATATTCAAGTATTTCTGCAAAAGCTGGAGCGCAAAGATCAAAAAGCAATTGGTGATATAAAAGCCCTTTATCAGGCAATGACAAAGGCCAATTTAAGCGGAACCATAACAGCTAAACAGTGTGTTGTGCTAATAAATGCTGATAGTGTGGAGCAGGAACACTTAAAAAGTATACCCGCAGCAGCAGTCATTGCTCACAAGTCTGCAGCTCAACAACTAGAAGCATTTCAGACGGGTACTGATGCTGTAGCAACAACTTCAGTACCCGCTGCCGGTCGTCCCGTTATTTCGCAGCGTCCGCCTGAACAACTAGGACAAGCTCTTGAAGTTTTACAGCGTCATTGCCAATTAACACCTATGGAGCAGCGGGTTATTCAAAATAACTTGACCCCCGCAGAAGTTTCTCACCCCGAGCTTGCGAAGAATCTAGAGGCTTTTCGAGCATTGAGTCGAGCAATACTAGTCACCATGGAGAATGACTTTGTTGATTTGTTCCGGTCTGGGTTGTTGCATCACCATTTGGAAAGTATTGAGCAGGCACAAGGTAATAGGCAGGCATTAAAGCGTGTGCATCAAGAAATCACTGACGATCAGAACTTGTTGCAGGAAAAAATCGTGCAAAGTGACTGTGATGTGACAAAGAATACTGGCGCTTACGTGGGGCGGCTTGGTAACGGTTGCTGGTCTTCTACGGGTATACAATTCATGATCTCTTCCAGAGATGAAGATGATATTGAAGAACTGGAAGAAAAACTGGCTCAGCATGCATTCCAATACCCATCAGAGGAAAAAGTTGCTCAAGCTCTAGTTGATATGTGGAGAATCACCCAGCGCATTGAACGGGGAGAAATGGGGCCAGTATGTATGGTTGGCCATCAAAGGCGATTTATCACAGGTTGTTATGAATACTGGATGGCAACTAAGCATTTGCAAGGTGCTAACCGGGATTTGACTGATTTGTTTAAAAATGGAGCTTTTGGTGGTGAACAGCATGATGCGGATGAATTTTATTCAGCTGTAGATAAAATCTTGCCAGTTTCGAATGGTAAGGCTGTTAGCACTGATGGAGTTAAGTTGAGTGCAACTTACCAAGGGCTGCCTGTTAGTAAAACTAGACCTAACGCTGAAGTAACAACCCATACGGCTTTTGCCGTACCACAGCGTAAAAAGGGTGTTACGCTTCTGGTTGAATCTTTATCGGATCAAGATGCTCAGCAATTAGCTGCAAAACATTACCCTCTTCACGAACAGGTAGAAATGCGAGATGCCTTATTAAACTACCGACGAGTCATTAAAGCTCATCGTGAAGATCAGGGAGAAGGGCAGATTAATGCTGCCCTTGGCAGACTTAAGAATGCTGTTGATACCTTGTGTCGTTCAGTAAGCCCTACAAGTAATTTGATTGTTGACTCGAATAACCAATTGCTTGTCGATGCTCATGAGCGAGATGGAAGCAATCGAGTTTCCAGAGGGGTGGCAGTTCCTACTGCAGGTGGAACAAGGCGTTTTGTACTTAAAATTGCGAATGTTGATCGAAATGATGCTGAAGTTCAAAAGCTGCAGGGAGGAGGTCAGGTTCTTGCGTACCCAGACGGAGCCACTAATCCTCAAGAAATAGAGAATTTGAAGAAATTAATACCAGGCTATCAACCGAGCTATTTCTGCAGGCCGATTGCTCGTGTCAATAGGGAAGGGCGCCTTATAGAACCAAGTTTGGCGAAAACTCGAAACATGGCTGGCTTTGATGCAGAGGGATATGACGTACTTGCTCCAGGTCAATTGGTTCTTGATAGTGACGGGCGCTTTCTCGGCAATAATGTACAGGGATTACAACACGGGCAAAGAGTTATTGATCCTTCACTTGCAGAGAAAATGCAGAGAGAGGGAAATAGTCAGGGAAATCCTGAGGAAACGTTGGCTATTGCGACAGGGCTTGCAGAAGTTCTGGGTCATCGGATGCCAGTGACTGAAGATTTGAGAAGGCGAGCCAGCGGGTCTTCCATGCAGGAGATGGTTCAGGGTTATTTTCATGAAGGGGCGGCGGGTAAGTTGGATTGGTCTCATGAAGACCTGGTTAAGGCTGGAGTGCCGGCTAATAATTGTCGTCTTACTGGTGAAAAGCTGGAGTCATCACGTGCGCAGGTGAAGTTTGCGAGTAAAGAGAATCTGAAAAAGCTGTCAGTAAAGCTGAACTGCTTTTCTTATGTTGGGGGTGAGCGAGTCTTCCGCAAGGATGATGCTAAGAGCGTCATAATGAATGGCGGCGGCACGTTGGTTTTACCAATGCAGGAAGAAAACGGTGAGAAGTTTACTTTTCGAGGTAAGCTGACATCGTTAGCTTGTCATGGTGGTGGTAGTGCTTCAGGTGGAGGTGGGCATTATATCAACTTGAAAATCGGGGATGATGGCAAGATCCATGTTAAAGATGAGTTATTTTCTCTGCCCTTGGAAGAGTATGCAATTGTTACCAATCGAAGAATGTCAAACGGGCAGCGCCCGAAGACATTGAATGAATTTCTGGGTTGTACAGACTTTGCCCCCCAAATTGCATTTTATCAGCGTTTAGAAGAAACAGAGCAATAGGTTTGGAGTAAATTCTGTCTTATATAAAAAACGGGGAGGCTAAAAGCCTCCCCGTTTTTTATATAAGACAGATGATCAACCGTCGTAACGATCAAACACCAAGCAGGCATTAGTACCACCAAAGCCAAAACTGTTGGACATAACCCGGTTCAGCTTCATCTGTTTGGGTTCACCAACCACAACCGGCAGGCCTTCAGCCTTTTCATCCAGAGTTTCCACGTTAGCGGAAGCTACAACAAAGTCATTTTCCATCATCAGCAGACAGTAAATGGCTTCGTGAACGCCAGCGGCTCCTAGAGAGTGACCACTCAGGGATTTGGTGGAGCTGATCAATGGGCAGTTATTGCCAAAGGTTTCGCGAATAGCGCCCAGCTCAGCAACATCACCAACAGGGGTGCTGGTGCCGTGGGTGTTGATATAGTCAATTGGGCCTTCAGTGGTGCTCATGGCTTGCTGCATGCAACGGATAGCGCCTTCACCAGAAGGAGCAACCATGTCGTAGCCATCGGAAGTGGCACCGTAACCGGTCACTTCACCGTAAATCTTGGCGCCACGAGCCAGTGCATGCTCAAGCTCTTCAAGAACCAGAATGCCGCCACCGCCAGCAATAACAAAACCATCACGGTTAGCATCGTAAGCGCGAGACGCCTTATCAGGGGTGTCATTGTACTTGCTTGAGAGGGCGCCCATGGCATCAAACATAGCAGTCTGGGACCAGTGTTCTTCTTCACCACCGCCGGCAAACACAATGTCTTGCTTACCCAGCTGAATTTGTTCTACACCGTTACCAATGCAATGAGCACTCGTGGCACAGGCAGAAGTGATGGAGTAGTTCACACCCTTGATTTTGAAAGGTGTTGCCAGACAGGCAGATACAGTATTACCCATGGTACGGGTAACACGGTAAGGCCCAATACGCTTCACGCCTTTCTCTCGGAGAATGTCGGTGCTCTCAACAATGTTAGCGGTTGAGGCACCACCGGAAGCGGCAATCAGGCCAGTGCGAGGGTTTGAAACCAGTTCTTCGGGCAGTCCAGCGTCGGCGATGGCCTGCTGCATGGCGATAAAAGTGTAAGCCGCAGCATCGCCCATAAAGCGCATCTGCTTGCGGTCAATATGCTCGGCAAAGTCGATATCAACAGAACCGGATACCTGGCTGCGGAACCCCTGCTCTGCATAGGATTCATTGTGACGGATACCGGAACGGCCTTCTTTCAGGGAGGCGGTCACGGTTTCAGCGTCGTTACCCAGGCAGGAAGAGATGCCCAGGCCGGTAACAACAACGCGTTTCATATATTCAAGAACCTGTATCAGAAGTTATCTGTCCGCGTAAACAGACCTACACGGAGGTCTTTCGCGGTGTAAATTTCCCGTCCGTCAACAGAGACGGAACCATCAGCGATACCCATCACCAATTTGCGGGTGATCACCCGTTTGATGTGAAGATGGTAGGTGACCTTTTTGCTGGTGGGGAGAATCTGCCCGGTAAATTTCACTTCACCAGAACCCAGGGCACGACCGCGGCCGGGGCTGCCTAGCCAACCCAGATGGAAGCCAACCAGTTGCCACATAGCATCAAGGCCAAGGCATCCGGGCATAACTGGGTCACCTTCAAAGTGGCACTGGAAGAACCAAAGGTCAGGATTGATATCCAGTTCGGCAATAATCTCGCCTTTTCCGTATTCGCCGCCTTCGGAGCTGATATGGGCAATCCTGTCCATCATCAGCATATTAGGCAGGGGAAGCTGGGCGTTGCCAGGGCCAAATAATTCACCCTTGCCACATGCCAGCAGTTCATCACGACTGAAGCTGTGTTTGTTCATCTTTCCTTCCGGTCTGGCTGTGGCTTCTGTCTTTGTGGCAGATAGTAAGTCACGCCCTTGCTACCTTTTGACAGCCACTGAGAACTGTCTTGAATAACTGTCTTGAATAACTGTGTATATGCGGAACTATATCACTGGCGGTTAACGGGTTTAATGACATTTCATGCTCTGTAACAACTCTCCGACCCAAAGTCACGGAACTGTTACATAGCATGTCATGGTCATTTTAATGTGCAGCAAGAATACCACATACCGGGAAAGATTCAGCGATTTGTACGAGCGTTCATGAAAGTTTACTGCCTTTTCTTGCAGCAAGAATTGCGGGCTACTTCAATTCTGTATGGAATTTCGATTCCAAGATGATCCCGCTGGTGTATGATCGTTGCTTTTGTTCGGTAAGTTGAAAATAAGGCATGACAAGCCAAAATACTGCTCATTCCTGCACAATCGCTGTCCTTGGTGGCGGCAGTTTTGGTACGGCTCTGGCTGATATCGCAGCACGTAAAGGTCACACTGTACGTCAGTGGATGCGTTCTGAAGAACAGGCCGCAGAGATGAATTGCACCCACATTAATGCTCGCTATCTTCCCGAGTATTCTGTCAGTGAAAAGATTATGGCTATCAGTGATCTGGATGTCGCTATTAAAGATGCGGATCTGATCTTTGTGGCGATTCCCAGTAAATCCTTTCGCAGTGTTGTGACTCGCTTAAAAGGAAAAGTTGATAAGGCTCTGGTGGTGAGTACCACGAAAGGTGTTGAGGTGGGCACCTTTGATTTGATGACGGATATTCTCCACGAAGAAATTCCAGGCGCGCGCGTGGGGGTATTGAGTGGCCCCAATCTGGCCAAAGAAATTATGGCGCGCTGTATGACGGCTACCGTTATTGCCAGCGAAGATGATGAGTTATGCGAGGTCGTGCAAAACGTTCTTCATTGTGATTATTTCCGTGTGTACTCCAATCATGATCGTTATGGCGTAGAGCTGGGCGGAGCGTTGAAAAATATCTACGCCATTGTTGCCGGTCTGGCGACGGCTTTAGGTATGGGCGACAATACCCGGAGTATGCTGATCACCAGAGGACTGGCAGAGATGAGCCGGTTTGCCGTGACCATGGGGGCAAACCCGATGACTTTTCTTGGCCTGGCCGGTGTTGGCGATTTGATTGTGACCTGTGAATCCAAACTGAGCCGTAACTTCCGGGTAGGTTATGCCCTGGGGCAGGGGCGTACGCTGGCGGAAGCGGAGGCTGACCTCGGGCAGGTAGCGGAAGGGGTGAATACCCTTGCTCTGGTCAGGAATAAAGCTCAACAGCTTGGAGTGTATATGCCAATTGTCGACGGGCTGTATGCAATCATTATGGAAGGGAAAGATATCAGGGAAGTGACCAGCACTATGATGATGCGTGAACAAAAAACGGATGTTGAGTTTTCTGTAAAAAGCTAGATTGAGTTTTCCGTAAAAAGCTAGATAGTGATTGGTACCCTCTTTCATCTACAGTAAATGAGGACGCCATATTTCTGGCGAGTAACTTCAAGGAGCAAGATGATGAACCAAGGTGGCAACAGGGACTCCGTGAAAGAACACCTGCTTTCCGAGTCTATCTGGATTCGCATACTTTACATGGTTTTGTTTTGGCTGGCGGGGCATTTGGTGATTGCGATGGTTATCCTCATCGCTGTCCTGCAAGGTGTATTGGTACTGTTTACCGGACAACCTAACCTGAGCTTGCAGGAGTTTTCCCTGGCTCTGAATCGTTATCTCTATCAGATGGCAAATTTCCTGACCTTCAACAGTGAAACCAAACCTTTCCCTTTCTCTGACTGGCCTTCTGCCGGTCATGCAGAAGTGACTGATTCCCGGGACTCCTGAGAGCGTAGTCGTGAAGTTGTATATTATGCGTCACGGGCAGGCGGAGTATGCTGCCCCTTCTGATGAGCTGCGTCCGTTAAGTGAATCTGGTCAGGAACAGGCTCGAAAAGTTGCTGAACAACTGAGGGATATACCTTTCTCCGGTATTTTGGCCAGCCCTTATCTGCGTGCTCAGCAGACCGCTGAGACTGTTCGATCAGTGATTTCCGGGCCTGGAATCACGACAACCCAGAGCATTGTTCCTGAAGCCGTTCCCAATATTGCTGTTGACCAGTTACCTGATCAGGGTAACTGGTTATTGGTCGCTCATATGCCTTTAGTCGGAAAGTTAACCAGTCTGCTGGTTGATGGGGTAGTGTCCGCAGATGTGCCTTATTCAACGGCCATGGTGTGTGAGTTGGAAATGGAGCTCCCTGGGCCGGGCATGGCGTACTTGCAGCGTATTTTTACTCCATAGATATTCCTTCTGGAGCTCTTTTCACCTCGTTTTTTGCCAATATCCCTGTTAGAGAAGCTGATGGTACAGTCAGTTTGTCTAACAGGATCTTTCTCCTCGAAACCTTTGCATCAGACCATGGTCTTATTTCTGCTGGATTGATCCGTTGCTAGCTTAAGCCATTCATTGTCGGCAACGTTTTATAACTTCACAGCAGGGGCAGGGATAGCTTTCTATACTGGATTCCCTTCTTCCTATAGCGGTACTCCTCAGGCGGACTCACTGATTTCTGCCTGGGGAGTCTGACTGCGTGAACGTAATAGCTATAAATCATGTGCAAGGGAGGTTGAAGAATGAAAATGACTGATATCAGCCTTCGGGGTTGTCTGGTAGTCACTGTTGGCTGCCTGTTCGGCCTTTATCAGTTTTATATGCAGGCTTCTCCCGGGTTTATTGTGCCTCAGTTGATGGATGATCTGTCGCTGAACCGTGCGCAAACCGGAGTACTGGCCAGCTCAATTCTTTACAGTTATATACTGCTGCAGCTTCCTGCTGGCTGGTTAATTGATCGTTACGGTGTTAAAGCGATGTTTCTTCTCTGTCAGGTTCTGATGGTGGGAGGCACTCTCTTGTTCAGTCATGCTGCCAGCCTGGAGATGGCGATTGCTGGGCGTATGCTGCAGGGGGCTGGCAGCGCGTCGGCGATAGTTGGCGCCCTTTGTCTGGCAGCGGCATGGTTTCCTGCCAGATTATTTCCAGTCTTCGTAGGGCTGGTAGAAATGTCCGCCATGCTGGGCGGTGCGGTGTCCAGCAGTGTGATTCCTGAACTGACGAACATAATGGGCTGGCGATATGCCATGCTGATTTCTGCAGGTTTTGGCGGGTTGTTGTGGCTATGCATGCTGTTTATCAGTAATCGCCCCCGGTCAGTTGCCAGTGAGTCGATTGATGCACATGGGCACCCTGTTGAAGGTGGGGACCTGCGCAGGGTCTTTGGTTCTGTCCAGGTATGGCTCAGTGCTACTTATGGCTTTGGCCTTTTTGGTCTGATCAGTGTTTTCGGCATGATGTGGGGAGCGTCATTCCTCGAATGCCTTTACCCCTTTTCCCACGCCTTTGCGGCCAATGGTATGACACTTTTATTTGTTGGGGTTGCCGTAGGAACAGTGCTTTGTGGTTGGGTGATTGCCAGAGGTGGAACCTGTCGCAACTGGATGATTCTTGGGGCATCACTTTCTTTACTTTTGTTATTGGCCATTATTTTCCTGCCGGTTGCCTCAGTGATTATGGCTGTACTGCTGTTTCTGTTGGGTATGGCGATGGGAAGTTATGGATTGGCCTTTGTTGCTCCGGGTGAGTCGCTTCCCCAGTCTGGTTTAGGGCTGGCTATCGCCTTTATTAATGTCTGCCTGCTGGTTGCCGGGCAGATATTGCAACCGCTGTTAGGCAGCATCCTTGATATACGGGCAGCGACCCAGCAGCTTGGAATAGTTGACTACCAGATTGCTTTTATTCCCCTGTTGGTACTGGCCGTAATGGCTCTTCTGGCCTCTCTGAAGTTGAAGGAGGCTTAAGGCAATGCTTAAGCGCGTTGAACCTATTGCCCTTCAAACGGAATCAGCAATCACAAGTCGGGTAATCTGGGCTTATTTAACGGTTGGTTTATTTGTTTCCCTGCAGTTCGTTCTGCAGGGTTCTGTCAGCTTGATGGTTCCCGAGCTGAAAGCTGATCTGAGTATTCATGAAGCCGGTGTAGGAATGCTGTCTTCACTGTTTTTTTATCCTTATGTTTTTCTACAGATTCCGGCTGGTTGGATTCTGTCGAGAACCGGGGTTCGCATGTTGCTTCTCATCTCCGGTTTGCTGATGTCTGCTGGCTGTTTGATACAGGGCACTGCAGACAATATGACTCAGATGATGATTGGCCGGGTCATTATGGGGATAGGGGCTGCTCCTGGTATCGTTTGCTTCCTAAAAACCGTAGAAGTCTCTTTTCCGCCACTGTTTTTTGGTGTGCTGGCAGCGGGTATGGAAGTCTTTGGCATGGTTGGCGCCGGTATTGGTGACTTCCTGATCCCAGAAAGCATCCAGGTATGGGGCTGGCGTTTTACTTTCAAAATCTTTGCAGCTCTCACCCTTGTGCCCGTGTTAGGTGGATTATTTTTTATTGCTAAAAATAGCGGGACTGCTTCCTGTGACTGTGACAACAATTCCGGTGAATGGGTCAAAGTTTTTCGTAATACAGATGTATGGCTGGTGGCACTCTTCTGCGGGTTTATGTTCGCGATTATGAATGCTTTTGCTGCACTCTGGGCGATACCTTATTTGGACACAAACCCTGATTGTATCGGGCAGTCTGGCAGAATTGCCGGGATGATTTTTATTGGCGCGGCGGTCGGTGCTCCGGTTCTGGGGTGGCTGGCAGATCATGGCATGGACAGTCGTAAAGCGATGATGGTTGGTGGTGTGATGACTATCGCTCTGCTTTTAATCATTCTGTCGGGCAGGTTAACACCGGTTTTGTATTTTCCTCTGATGTTTCTTCTTGGCCTGAGCGCGTCAACCTATATGTTGCCTTTCGTTCTCGTTAAACACTGGTTGAAAGGAGAGCAGCTTTCTATCGGGTTGGCATTCACCAATGCCCTCAGTGTGATGATTGGGGCGTTATTCTATCAACCACTGATTGGCTGGTTGATTGGAATGTACTCTGAGGTGTGTACGGAAAATTATCGTGAAGTGCTAATGATTCTTCCGGCGGGTGTTTTGGTGGCCTGTATTCTTCTGCTTTATTTACGGAAAACCAATACGGTGGTTTTGAGAGTTGTGTCGACGGAAGAAGAGAAATTCAGGCTCCCAAAAACAGGAGCCTGAACAAATAGCGGGGATAACAAAGCCATAGCCATAGCGCAGTATTACGTTAAGAATAACGATCAGTACGGTGATGGAGATGGCGACGCTGGCAAAGATTTCTTCAAAGTATCGGAGAGTGACAGGCATGGTACGGCTCAAGGGCTGAGTCATCAGAGTGGGTTCAGGTTTTGTTGGCGTAAGGTTGTCGAGCCCAGCGCCACTGAGTCGTATGCTTAATTGAGAACGCCTCCTGGTTTTGCTCACTTATTGATCTGCTTTCTATTCCGGGGATTGAGGCCTGCGTATCCCTTCGGTAGTCTCGCCTTTGCATTCGTTGGTGGAATGGCTGCACTTACAATCATAAGAGGTATATCGTGAGCATCTGGAAGCGTGAAATTACCCTTGAAGCTTTAAATAAAAGCCTGAAAGATACCCTGTGTGAACACTTGGGTATGGTCGTTATTGAAATTGGGGATGATTATGTGACTGGTACCATGCCAGTTGATTCCCGCACTGTTCAGCCTATGCGTCTGCTTCATGGGGGAGCCAGCGTAGCATTGGCGGAATCTCTAGGCAGTATGGCTGCCAACTTCGCTGCGGAACCTGGGTATTATTGTGTCGGTTTGGATATTAATGCCAACCATATTCGTTCTGCTCGCAGTGGCCTTGTGACCGGAACGGCTAAAGCTGTACACATCGGGCGCTCAACCCAAGTTTGGGAAATTATTATTAATGACGACAATGATAAGCTGGTATGTGTCTCTCGTTTGACCATGGCTGTCAAGAAAGCTTAATAACACGTTGCTTATCCAGGGAATTCAGCCAGGAAATAAGAAGAATATGGAATCAGGACAACCGTTGACAATTCAAACCCCGGATATGACTTTTTCCGCACTGGCTTGGGGGCAGGAAGACGCGCCGGTTGTTCTGGCTCTTCATGGCTGGCTGGATAATGCCGCATCTTTCACCCGGCTTGCGCCTTTGTTGAAAGGTGTACGGGTGATAGCAGTGGATTTGGCTGGGCATGGCCTGTCTGATCATCGTGGTGCCGGTGGTGATTATCCTCTGTGGTCTTATGTGGCTGATGTTATTACCATTGCCGATGCCCTTCAGCTTGAAAAACTTCATCTGCTGGGTCATTCCATGGGGGCGATTGTTTCGATGATGACAGCTGCAACCATGCCAGACCGGGTTGCGTCACTGACTTTGATTGATGGCCTCTGGCCCGGCAATACTGAAGCCAGAAAAACTGTAGATCAGCTTGGCAAGGCCATCGCCTGGCGTACAAGACTGTCACGCAGGCCAAGAAGTCGTTTTCCTTCCATTGAAATGGCAGTAAAAGCCCGGATGATGGCAGGCTTTGGGAAAATCACTGCTAAGGCAGCAGAAATCATTGTTCGCCGTGGTTTGAAAGAAGACAATGGCGACTGGATCTGGCGTTCTGACAGTCGCTTACTGGCACCGACAGCCATGCGTATGTCACTGGAACAATCTGGACTGCTTGTTTCCGCCGTTAAAGTACCTGCGATTCTAATTGCAGCCGAAAATGGCCTGGTTGATAGCGCTGCCAAGCAGTTTGCTGATACGCTGGAACACATTACGGTAAAACGGCTGGCTGGCGAGCATCACCTGCACCTTGAGGAGCAGGTTGATGATGTTGCCAGTGTGATACAGCCTCATCTCAGCGCTGCTGTATCGAATGCTGTAACAGAAGAAAGCTGATGACAATTCTCAGGGGGAAACTGTGGTTGGATTCTTAACCTGTTTAAAGGCTGTATTTCGAACCGGGTGTATAGCGGGAGTTTTTTCGCTCAGTCTATCTACTCCGCTTGTAGCTGAGGATAGTGATATTCCCCATCTTGAGCGTTATCCCAATGCCAGTCTTGAGCTGTCCGAATCGCGAGAGGCTCGTAATTATCCACTGTTATCCAGCCGAGTAAAAAAGATTCGCGGTGATATTCGGGCTGAGCAGGAAGAATGGAGGGATGGCCAGTTAGAACGCAGGATATACGAAATGCCCTCTGGTCATTCCAGTGATCGTGCTTTTAATTATTTCTCCAAAAAGATCAAAGCCCTGGGTGTTGATATTCAATATGTTTGTGAGGGGAGAGACTGTGGTCCCAGCAATCTTTGGGCAAATGACATCTTTGGTGTCGCCACCTTGTATGGTCATGACCGTGAACAACGTTACATGCTCGCCAGCCGCAAACTGGACGGGCAGAAAGAGTATTATGTTCTCTACACAGTAACCCGCGGTACCCGCAGGGTTTACGCCATGATTGACCAATTCTTTCCTGTAACGTCAACTCCGTAATTCTCTTCTCTTTTCAGCCGATAACTTCTGTCAGAAATGACAGGAGTTTCGGTTATGTCCAAAACAGTCTCCCTGGTTCTTGGCAGCGGTGGTGCCAGAGGTTACGCCCATATCGGCGTCATTGAGGAACTTCAGGCCCGTGGTTATGAAATTCATGCTGTGGCTGGCAGCTCCATGGGAGCATTGATTGGCGGGCTGTTTGCGGCCGGTGAGCTATCAAATTACAAAGGTTGGGTGAAAGAACTCAACTATCTGGATGTGATTCGCCTGCTTGATCTTTCTTTCAAACACCCTGGGGTTATTAAAGGTTCTCGGGTTTTTGATGTGATCAGTGAAATGATTGGTTCAACTCGCATCGAACAAATGCCCATACTGTTTACTGCTGTTGCTACCGATCTTCACGCCCGAAAAGAAATCTGGTTTCAGGATGGTGAGTTATTGCAAGCCATTCGCGCATCTATAGCCATTCCAACTTTGTTCACACCAGTGATGTATAACGGCCGTACACTGGTAGATGGCGGTGTATTGAATCCTCTGCCCATTGCGCCAACGGTGTCTGCCCATTCCGATATTATTGTTGCCGTGGATTTGAATGCTGATGTCGGGCCACTGGCCATGCAATGCGAAGCCCCCCCTCTCACTAAGCAGCAGAAAATATTAGACCGTTGGCTGAATAAACTGCGCTGGCGCTCCAAGAAATACTCGGAAGGTGGCGATCATGATGAAGATGTAGTGAAAAGTGGCATGCTGGATATGTTTAACCAATCTTTGGAAATTATGCAGGAGTCACTGGCTCGCTACAAAATGGCTGGCTATGCTCCAGACCTGCTGATTCCTGTATCCCGAAGCCAATGCCGCTTCTACGAATTCAACCGGGCAGATGAAATGATTCAATTAGGTCGTATAGTCACCGAAAAAGCACTGGATCGTTATGAGGCCGGCCTTGGATCAGGCTTCGAATACAGCTATGCCGGTAACTGCGAGCCACCGATTATTTTCCCGGGGCAGGGGATGACTGACCCAGAGTCATAAGATGTTGTTTGTTCGGGCAGTGTTTATCGTCCTGCTCTTTCTAAGTGCTGTGCTTCAGGCTGGTGAGTCGATCATCCGCATCGGTAAGATCAGCGATCCGCATACCCTTAATCCCTTCCAGATTTTGACGTCTGATAGCGCCGCTCTGGCAGAAAACCTTTTTGAAGGACTGATTGTTCCAACACCCGATGGTGATGTTGCACCTGGCCAGGCGGAGAGCTGGAAGTTTGAAAATGATGGTCATCGTATCGTATTTACTCTGCGCAAAGGATTGCGCTGGAGTAATGGTGATCCGTTAACCGCTCAGGATTTTGTCGCTGGTTTTCGTTATCAGGGTGATCCGAAAAATGGTTTTATGATGGCCATTCGCCTGACCATGCTAAGGCTGGTCAATATTGATAAGGTGATGGAAGGTCAGCTGGCACCTGAACATCTGGGTGTTTCAGCCCCTGATGATCGTACGCTGGTTGTTGAACTGAGTCAGCCTGTTGATCATGCCTTGTATCTTTTGACTAATCAGTATCCTTTGCACAAGCCAACCCTGAAACGTTATGGCGAACATTGGGCCAAAGTCGGACAAATGGTTGTTAATGGTGCTTACATGCCCAAGAGCTGGTTGCTGAATGAGAAGATTGAACTGATTCGGAATCCAAACTATTACGATGCCGACAAGGTGCGGATAGAAAGGGCGGAATTGTTTCCTTTCTCTGTAGACACCGAGTTAAAACAGTATGAGGCTGGCTTTCTGGATATGACCTACACGGTTTTACCGGGTCGCTATGAATGGTTGAAAAAGAAGTTTGGCTCGGAGTTGAAAATAAACCCATCTGCTGGAACCTACCTTTACACTTTCAATCTCGATAATCCCAGGTTTCAGAGCCCCTGTCTTCGTCGCGCTCTCGCCTATGCCATTGACCGGAAGATGATCACCGAAAAAATCACCGGTTATTCCATGGAGCATGCAATCAGCTTTGCCCCTGCAAAGACCCTTGGTAACAGCCTTCCTCAAGGTACCCCTCTTGCTGCTATGAGCCAGAAACGACGTGAAGCTGCAGCACGGCGTTTATATCGAGAAAGCGGCCATGGACCGGAAAACCCATTACAAGTCGAGATTCTCTACAACACTATGGACAGCCACAGGCTCATTGCTTTGGCAGTGGCTGATATGTGGAAACGTGTTTTAGGCGTGAAAGCCAGTCTCCGAAATGTGGAGTGGAACTCCCTTGAAGCGGTGGTGAAAGAAAGGAAATTTGATGTGGTCCGTACCGGCTGGATTATGGGGCACCCGAACGCCTGTTTTATGTACCAGATATTCCATAGCGATGCGCCATTGAATACGTCTCACTACAACAGCAGAGAGTTTGAGCAGGCTTTTCATCACGCCTGCTATGGTAATGATCCGGCTTTACGCAGCCAGAGCCTGACCCAGACGGAAGATATTCTGGATCAGGATATGCCAGCCATTCCCATTTACCACTATATCGGCGCAAGGTTGGTCAGGAAGCGGGTGCAGGGTTATCCGGCACCGGATCAATACCCTGTGTTCCGTATTCAGGATCTCTGGTTTGATCAGGAAAAGTAGACCTGTTGATTCTTTGCGTAGGTTAACGCGGTCTGCTCAGCAACACGTAAACAGCTCCGGTACCGCCATCCATCGGTAGGCAGGAAGCAAAGCCCAGTACACCGGGAATCTGCTTGAGCCAGGCATTGACATAACTTTTCATTGTTTCTTGTCGTCTCCATGATGAGTGGGATTTGCCATGCACCACCCGCACCGTGGTGTAATGGTTCTTGCGGCAGAAGCTGATAAAACGCTGTAGCATGTCCCGGCCATCGTCGAAGGTATAACCGTGGAGATCCAGATTGTACTGAACTTCCAGTTTTCCTAACCTCAGCTTGCCCAGCTTACTGTACTGCAAGCCCGGTTGGAGATGTTCGATATATTCTTCCGGAGCTATGGCTACCAGGTGGGTGTCAGATAATCCATCAGCCTCAATGGTATTTTCAATCGTGGCTTGCCTACGCCGCAGGCGCATGGTGAATTCCGGAACCTTGTTCTTGTGTGAAGCCTTGGTGTTGGCTTTATTGTGCTTCAGGGGGCGCACGCCAGCCATCTCCTTGGCCAGTAGTTCTTTATCTTCGTCGTCTACCATTGTCTGTGCACCATTTTCGGGGTGCTATCCCGAAGTCTTGAATTCAAAAAAACTATGTATCGCTTTTCAGAGGCTTCTGTCAAACCTCTTGGGTAGGGAGTTATCTCGATCATTGAAAATGATTTTGCACTTGCTGCTATGTATTTCTCTACAGGGATTGCTATTTATGAACAGATTTTTGGGAGGCAATGCATTATGAAACTTCTTGTGGATACACATACACACTCAGTGTCTAGCGGGCATGCACAGCACTGTTCTTGAACTGGCCCAGGCCAGTTCAGAAAAAGGACTGAAAATGTTTGCCCTGACGGATCATGGCCCAGAAATGCCCGGTGCTCCCCATCGCTGGCATTTTGCCAACAGTTATGTGATTCCACGATTTTTGCATGGTGTGGCTTTTCTCAGGGGAGTTGAAGCCAATATTTTGAATGATGATGGCGATATTGATTTGGAACCTATGATTTTGGATCGCCTGGACTGGGTAATTGGAAGTCTAGGTAATTGGAAGTTTGCATGAACCCGTTTTGCCACCCAAAACCTGGCAGGTTCATACTCGCCTGTTGGTTAACGCTATGAAGGAGAGGCCGAGACCCAGTCCCTGAATTTGAAGATCTGGATTAAATTGCAATATTGCTCCAGCAAGTGGAATGACATAGCCGCTACACTGTTGCCCTGATAGAATTTACCGCTTTTTAGGGCGAAGGATTGGCAATGTCCGGACATCTTCAAGATAACCTGACTGACACTGATGGCCTGCAGACCATTGGTGATTGGTTACGCTGGACTTACAGCCGCTTTAACGAACATGACCTGTTTTTTGGTCATGGCAGTGATAACAGCTGGGATGAAGCCTGTTACCTGATATTGCAGGCTTTGGAGTTACCCTGGGATTTTGACCAAAGCCTTTATGGTTGTCGGTTAACGGCTATCGAGTCTGCTCATTTGCAAAGCCTGGTTCGCCGCAGAATTGAAGATCGGGTGCCAACAGCTTATTTACTTAACAAAGCCTGGTTCTGCGAACTGCCGTTTTATGTTGATGAAAGAGTGTTGGTTCCCCGTTCTCCCATTGCAGAACTGATTCAGAATGGTTTCCAACCATGGATGGGTAATGTGCAGGTTGATCGAGTACTGGATCTCTGCACCGGTTCAGGCTGTATCGGTATTGGCTGTGCCCAAACCTATCCAGAAGCACAAGTTGACCTGCTGGATCTATCGCCTGATGCCTTAGAGGTGGCGCGTATCAATATTGATCGCTTTGAGCTCTGGGATCGTGTTCAGACTGTTGAATCGAACCTGTTTTCAGCATTGGAATCCGAAGAAGAAAAGCCTCAGTACCAGATTATTGTGACCAATCCTCCCTATGTTGATGCCGAGGACATGACTGATCTGCCCAACGAGTATCACCATGAGCCTGAGCTTGGCCTGGCTGCAGGTAATGATGGTCTTGATCTGGCTCGAACAATTCTTCGGGAAGCCCGCAACTACCTTACCGACGATGGTATTCTGGTAATGGAAGTGGGCAACAGCTGTTTTGCCCTGGATGAAGCCTTCCCCAATGTGCCATTTACCTGGCTTGAGTTTGAGCAAGGTGGCCATGGTGTATGTCTGCTGACTGCTGCAGAACTGGATCAATACCGGGAAAGCTTTGCCTGATCACACCTTTAGATGTAGCACTACGTATTGAGCAGGGTATAATCCTGCTCAATTCTGTACCTGAAGAACAATAACTGTCGGCGGAGCATTATGGCAGGCAATACAATTGGTAAGCTGTTCACTGTTACAAGCTTTGGTGAAAGCCATGGGCCTGCGCTTGGGTGCATTGTAGATGGCTGTCCTCCCGGGCTGGAACTGTCTGTTGAAGATTTGCAGAAAGATCTGGATCGTCGTAAGCCGGGAACATCGAAATTTACTACCCAGCGTCGTGAACCTGATGAAGTAAAGATTTTGTCTGGCATTTTTGAAGGCAAGACCACCGGTACTCCCATCGGGTTGCTGATCGAAAATACAGATCAACGCTCCCGGGATTACTCCAACATCAAGGATATCTATCGTCCTGCCCATGCAGATTACACCTATAACCATAAATATGGTTTTCGGGACTACCGGGGTGGTGGTCGCTCTTCCGCCCGTGAAACAGCTATGCGGGTGGCGGCTGGTGCCATCGCGAAAAAATATCTGGCTACTCTGGGTGTTGAGATTCGCGGCTACCTTGAGCAGATGGGTGATATTCGTGTGGAAACCTTTGATTGGAATGAAGTGGGTAATAATCCTTTTTTCTGCCCAGATGCTTCCAAGGTTCCAGAGATGGAAGAACTGATTACCGATCTCCGTAAAGCTGGCGATTCTGTGGGTGCTCGTATCACTGTGGAAGCAACCGGGGTGATGCCGGGGTTGGGTGAACCTGTTTTTGATCGTCTGGATGCTGACATTGCCCACTCTCTGATGAGTATTAATGCCGTCAAAGGCGTTGAAATCGGTGCCGGGTTTGATTCCGTAAGCCAGAAAGGTTCTGAACACCGAGATGAAATGGCCCCGGAAGGATTCCTGTCCAATAATGCTGGGGGTGTACTCGGTGGAATTTCCTCCGGTCAGACTATTCGCGCCAGTATTGCTCTGAAGCCAACCTCCAGCCTGACTATTCCCGGGCGCTCCATTGATGTGCATGGTAATGCAGCCGTGGTGATTACCAAAGGTCGGCATGACCCTTGTGTGGGCGTACGAGCAACGCCTATTGCTGAGGCGATGATGGCTATCACTCTGATGGATCATCTGTTGCGTCATCGGGGCCAGAATGCCGATGTTGAGTGCGCAACCCCTGTGATCCCCTCTCAGGCCTGAGCTTTTGTAGCAGGTTCAGAAGAAAGCCGAATTTTCCATTAGGAAGTTCGGCTTTTCTGTTCTTATTGTCAGTAAATCTCTCTTTTTGAAACTATCGTGCCGCGAAAAGTGCGGCAGGATCGCTCGATGCGGTCTATACATGCACCCTCGTACATATCACTTACTGATAAAAACATATTCGCGCAGGTAAAAATAACGACTGCGAGGGGAGACTTTATGGTTGTAAAGGTTGCCAGTAATTCCTTGAAGGGGCATTCGTCCAGTCAACTTCGTCTAGCACTGTTATCGCTGGCAACTACCGGGGTCTTCCTAGGTCAGTCTCCACAATCCCATTCTGCCGGCCTGTCATTAGTCGACTTTAACTCTGTGTCTGCATTTGGCTCTGCCGGTGCCGGGCGGGGTGTGAATACTGATGCTTCTGTGATGAGTACCAACCCTGCTGGTATGGCTTTTCTGGGCAGGCAGCAGTTAGTGGCTGGTGGTATGGGAATATTGGCTGGAGGTGATGTCAGAGGCACATATAACACTATGGTTCTGGATGATCCGAGGGGGCGAACCTATCACCCTGATACGGATATCCAGTATTACCAGACCTTTGGCAGCACGCAGAACTATAAAGATTGCACCGGTTTTGATGGTGATCCGTCTACCTGTTATGAGGTGAACGGTAAAGCTGATGATTTTCTGCTTCCTGAGTTTGTTCCATCCCTCTACTACGCACAGCCAGTAACAGATCAGCTATGGGTAGGTGTGGGGGTTTATGCCTCATTTGGTGGAGAAACGAAATACAAGATTGAATCACCTTTTCGGTATCAAGCTCTGAACAGCCAGACTCGGGTGGTCAACATCCAGCCAACAGTTTCCTGGAAATTTGATGACACCCTGGCTGTTGGAGCTGGGTTGATGATTTCGGCCGGCCAGCTGGAAATGGGCAGGATGCTTAACCCCTGGGCCGGAGCTGTCACCGACGCCAGTGCCATGATTGATGGCGAGGGTGTTGGGGTTGGTATGAATCTGGGTGTTATCTGGAAACCTCTTCCTCCCTTGAGTCTAGGGCTTGCTTACCGGTCGCCGGTAAAGATTAAGTTTGAGGGTGATCTGAGAGCTGCTGGCATTCCCGGTTTGGGAGTGGTGATGGGGCGTTATGCTGAGAGCACTTACGACCCCAACGACCCCACTACATACCCCGAACCAATCCTGGATGCACAGGCTTCAGCGCAATGGATTATTGCCAACCGTCCGGGAACAATGAAGGAAGATGCCAGGACAACCATCACGTTCCCAGAGGCTGTTGATCTCAGTCTTTCTTATGAGCTGGATACCCATTGGACTCTTCTTGCTAACGCAACCTGGACTCGATGGAGTCGAATGGAGCGGTTCAAGATAACAGCATCCGGTTCTCCGGCTGGGCAGAGAGCTTCAGACATCGTTTCGGTCAGCAATGGTGAGCCGGGAAGTAATGTTGTGGCCTGGGTACCTCAGGACTGGTCTGATGTTTGGTCTATGGCTCTGGGAGGGCAGTACCGTTACAACGACAAGCTCTTGCTCCGTGGTGGGTATGCCCTGGACAAATCACCCACATCGGATGCAACCCGCACCGCCCGTATCCCTGACAATGATCGCCAGTGGCTGACGGTGGGAGCTGCTTATCAATTTAACCGGCGCTATTCACTGGATGTTGCCTACGGCTATATGTGGATGAAGCCATTCACTGTCCATGATGCCAATCACAAAGTTGATGGCGGCCGTCAGGGAACCAACCCGGCAACTGCCAGTTTTGAAGACCCGGGTGCAGTCACCGCTAAATATCGCAATATGCATGCACATACTCTTGCCGCCCAACTAACTGTGAAGTTCTGAGAGAGTGGAAATATATGATGTTGAAACAGAGAATGCTTTCAGCTTTTTACGGCGCTCTGCTGACCGTTTCGGCAACCATGACCGTAGCCAATGATAACTGGAAACCTTACCCCAGTGATCTGTTCAAACCTGATCTGACCGGGGATAACCTTGCTAAAGAATGGCCAAATATCACCAGGGCAACCCGTGATGCTCTCCCGGAAGATCCTGCGCTTCAGGATGTGTGGCGTGTTCACTTTGAAGGAAACTTTGCTGAAGCCAAGGCCAAAGGGTTGGCCCTTGGAACGCCTCAAGGTAAATACGTGGCCTATCGTGCTCAGACAATCTACGCCATGTATATGACACCTAAGCCTTCTGCTGGTGAAGAAGAGAGTGCTGAACGGACGGTTCTGTTAAAAGAAGCAGCTGATGAGCTGAGAGCTTTGGTTGATGATATGGACAGCGGCAAGATTGAATCTTCACTGCAGATTCGTTTCTGGTTTGCTTATGCCATGGGTCGCTATGTTGAAATTATGAAGCCAACATGGGGCATACTCACTAAGAAGAGCAAGGTTAAGGAGATGCTCAAGTACGCCAGCGACATTCCTCCTGCATCGGATATTCCAGCTTTCCACGCCTTTAGAGGGGGTGTATATGCTGCAATCTATGATGATGGTTTCCTTGCCAGAACCACCTTCCGTGGTTACATCGAGGATTGTGAGGGAACAATTGTTGGTTACGAGGACGGCTCTTTAAAGCAGTTTAAATGTGCAGTTAAGGCCTTGGGTGCAACACCTTTCCCAGAGCTCTATAACAGCTATGCCAAAGCCCTGTTGCAGCTCGACAGCAAGAAGTATCAGGATGAGGCTGAAACCTATAAGCAATATGCGACTGGAGCCAGCACTCCTCCCGGAGTGGATAATATGATCTTCAGTGCTGAAGACGCCATGGCCCGTAATGCAGCAAAAAAGCAGTAAGGCAGAAGGTTGAAGAGTACCAGTCTTCAGGGGGCAGTACGCCAAAGAACCAGCCTGCTCCCTGAATGTGTTTTATGGGGCGATTTTCTGCGAGGCAACTTCATTTAACAGGGTCTTCACCGAGCGGAGTATTACTTGCTCCGCTTCTTTTCTTCCAGTCAAACCTGCACATTTCACAGTCTTATCCCAACTTTGACACTGCAGTAACCTGACAGCAAATACGACTATCTCTGTTTCTGACAGCTTATTTTTGTATGAAGGTAAAAGCTGGTGGGCGACCTGAGAGAGTTCGGGAAGAGTGGCATCAAAGGTTCTGTTTTCGTTGCAATAATCTTGCAGGTTTTGAACCTCGCCATGGGTCAGGCAGATCTTTGGGGTAAATAGCGCTAGAAGAACCGGGGTTTCAAGATTGCTGAGAACATGATGGCAGAGTAGGGGCAGGGATTTTTGAAAACGACTACGGCAACTATTATCAAAAGCCTTACCCAGCTCTGACAGTCCGATAGTCACGATTGCGCTATGGCAACCGCTGGCATTGTTGCGTGTGCTACCAATATGGACAGGCCGAAAATTGCATTCTTTCCAGAAACTGAGAAGCTCAGGCGTTGCTCCAAAACTACTGCCAAGAACATCAAAGCCCTGATCTGTCATAGCACTTTTCAGGTGATCCATCAGGTATCTGCCAAGTCCGTATCTCTGAACTGCAGGATGTACCGCAATCCGCATTACCCGGGCCATTTTCAAGGCAGGAGCCTCACAAAAACCACCGTGAGCCGCTAATGTCTGCGGCAACAAATGCCCTTGTGGACGCCTTTTCCCTGCCCATATCTGTGTGGCCAGTTCCTGGTTAAAACCACCCTCATGGCTGATCAGTGCTGTAGCAATAATATTGCCGCATGAAGAGAGAGTGGCAATGCTCAGGTCTTCACGGTCAAGCAGCTGAACCAGATCATCAGGGCGTGTCTGATAATGAGCATTTACCAGCAGGCCGAATAGTTCGCTGAGAGCCGGCTCATTATGGATAAGGTCTTTGCCTGCTTTCAGGGAAAACTGCGTATCTTTCAAAGGTGCTGCTGTAACAGAATTGTCAGATGCAGGCTCTGCATTGAGTAGCAAAACCTGTGCGACCAGATCTTCCACCGGATCATTGGCTGACCAGCGAATGGGTGTGTTCAGTTCGCAGCGCTGCCATTTGGGAGTGACTGTATCCAGTGTTTTACGAAAACGTATGGCAAAGCCTCTGCCCGTGCCTTCATAGCCATGAACTGTGCTGGCAAAAACGATACGGGAATATTTTCTCAGAAGTTTTTCCAGAAGAGGGGCTGGTATAGCTGCTGCTTCATCCACCATAACCATATTGGCGTCAGGTTGGGTACTCGCCAGTTCATCGGGAGCAATAAATTGCAGCTGGCTGTTACCTGAGGTAATGGTATTTTTATGAATATTTACGCCGTCGGGAAGGCATTCGGCTGAATGGAGAAATAGGGTGTCCGCTGTTTTTCGGGATGGCCCGGTAACCAGAATGCGAATGTCATGATCCTGCATCAGCTGGCTGGCGGCTATACCAAGTGCAGCTGATTTACCACGCCCTCTGTCAGCGGTAATAACAAGGGGGCGTCTCCGGTGACCGTTGAGCACCCGTTTTATTGCTGTAATGGCCTTCTGTTGATCAACAGTTGCAGCAGGTGGTGTGGGTTCTTCGTGCCCCAGTGGGAGCTCATTGCTCTCAAACTGAATAGTGCCGGGAATAAATGAATCTTTAGAAAGAATCGGTAAATGACTCTCTTTTAACAGGCGGGCGGTGCGTTTGTGGAAAGAGGAGTCGCCTTGCCACTCAAACGCTGGAGGCACCAGAAAAATAAGTAGGCCGCCACCGCTCAGGGCGCCAGTGACAATACCAAGAGCATTTGCAGAAATAGTCTGGGTTAAATCCAGAATCAGTCCATCAATAGATTGTCCGAGCAGCTTACTGGCTTTCTTCCAGGGTAACGTGTCTAACCTATTCCAGTTCTGGTCACTGAAAAAGAAAACGTCTTTTTTACAGATTTCCTGCAAGTTGGATATTTGTTCTGAAAGCCATGGCTTGTTACCTGAAAACACCACCGGCAGGCGGTGGTTATTCCGCTCTGCCATATCCAGTGCTTCAGCAAGAAAGAGGGCAAACTCGTTGAAATGATTATGGTTCATGCACGTTGATCTGTTCTGGGTGCTAGCAGTGTATCAGTTTCTCCAGAACGATGGTGTCAGCAAAACCAGAACAGTTATGATTTCAAGGCGACCCATCAGCATGCCAAAACTCAACACCCATTTGGCAGCATCGGGAAGATTGATAAAGTTACCCGCCGGTCCTATCAGCTCACCAAAGCCAGGGCCAACATTGCTGACTGCAGTAATGGAGCCGCTCATGCTGGTGATTATATCTAGCCCCATTGCAGAGAGTAGAATGGTCATGATTGCAATCAGCAAGGCGTAGAAAAAGCAGAAGGCCACCATGGAACGAAGAATATCGTTGGTGATTTCTACACCGTTATAACGATGAACCAGAAATGCTCTTGGATGGCTGACCTGTTTCAACTGCATGAGTAACAGCTTAAAGCCAATCTGAAAGCGGAAGATTTTAATACCTCCCGCTGTAGACCCGGAACAGCCACCCACAAACATCAGGAAGAAAAATACCGTGGTTGCTAATCCGCTCCAGGTACTGTAATCCGTCAGGGCGTAGCCCGTGGTGGTTACAACTGATGTTGTATTGAAGGCAACGAGAGTCAGGCTATAGAAAAAGTTCCAGTCTTTGGTCAGGGTTTGCCAGAGTGCCAGGGAAACCCACACAACAATCATAAAACCAAGAAATGCCTGAACCTGACTGTCCTTAAAGAGATCTTCTGAATAACCCTTGGTGCATTTCACAAACAATACAAATGGAAGGCTGCCCAGAAGCATAAATATGGTTCCATTCCAGTAAATCCATGAGTGAGTGAAGTGGCCCATAGAGGAATCAGATGTGGAATAACCGCCAGTGGATAGAGTGGTCATGGAATGGTTGATGGCTTCAAAAAGTGTCATTCCTCCCAGCTTATAGCCAATAGTGCACAGCGTGCTGAGGATGAGATAGGTGATCACAACTCGTTTGGCAATGGAGCCAGAACGAGGCATGCATTTGTCTGACCAGTCAGAGGATTCACTTTGGAATAGGCGCATACCACCGACTTTCAAAAACGGCAGAATGGCAACAGCCATCACAATAAAGCCAATTCCACCAAGCCATTGCAATAGTGAACGCCAGAGGAGCACGCCTTTATCAACCTGTTCCAATCCGGCCATAACCGTAGAGCCTGTTGTTGTAACTCCAGACATGGTTTCGAAAAAAGCGTCAGTGAAACTCATATCTTCAATCAATACAAACGGCAGGGCACCAAAAGCACTGAGTGTCACCCAGCTTAAATTGGTAAGGATGAAAATCTGACGAGGATCAAGGCGAAACTGTTCAGTGCGGGTTATCAAAACACACAGGCCACCGGCCAGGAATGTCCATATAGCCGACTCGAAAAAAGAGGCAGCATGAGGGCTGCCGATTGTGAGGTCGCAGAGTGCCGGAACGAGCATCAGCAGGCCAAAGACCATGGTGAAAAGGCTGATGACATACAGGACCGGTTTAAGATTCATTGTTGAATTACTGCTTCATAGACAAGACCGCGTAGTTTCATGCAGCTGAAGACTGGTGTAATTACGGGTTTGTACGTGGTTTTGGCTGTAACTGTTTTTCCAGCAAACCAATCAACGCCTGCCCGGCATTGGACAAAGTTCTGTCCCGGTGATGAACATAGCCCAGACTACGGGTTATGGACATATTTTGAGGCGTGATATCGATAACTTCCTCGGTCAGCATGGTGTGAGGCAAAACACTCCAGGCCAGCCCGATACTGACCATCATTTTGAGGGTTTCTAGATAGTTGGACTCCATAATAACATCGAGTTTCAGTCCACTCTGGGCAAAGTGCTTATGAACGATTGAACGGGTGAATGTGTTATTTCCGGGGAATACTGCTGGATGCTCGCTTATAGTCTTAAGGCTGGCATTATTGGACTGAGCAAGGGGGTGCGTTCCTGATACCATGAAAATCAGGCTGTCTTCCCATATTTCTCTGGTAATAAACCGGCTGCTCTTCTGCTCTGGTGCAATGGTGATAATTCCCAGCTCTATGTCACCCCTCTGCACTCCACCATAGGCCCATTCTGAATCCACAAATCGTATATCAAGGGAGACTTCCGGATAGAGCTGGTTGAACGTCTGCAGGATTGGAGGAAGCCGGTGAAGGCCAATATGGTGACTGGTGGCAATACTTAACCGACCACTGATTTTACCAGAAAGGTTGGATAGAGCCTGGCGTGTGTCTTCTATGTCGCGAAGAATATGGCGGGCGCGTGCGATTAACAGCTGGCCGGCCTCCGTTAACATCACGGATCGCCCAACCCTGTCAAACAGGCGAGTGTCCAGCTGGTTTTCGAGGGTCGCTATACGTTTACTGATTGCAGGTTGAGTCAGGTGTAATTGTTCACCGGCAAGAGAGAAGGAACCTGTTTGTGCAACGGCCAGAAAGGCGGTCAGATTTTGGCTATCCATCAGTTTTTGATTAGTGATTAACCCATTTTGTCTCGAACTTTATATCTATTCCAATTGGTTATCAAACAGATAAAAAATATAAATTTGTTTTATTTGTAAGGCTGGCATAGGATGCCAATACAAATAAAAATGATTGCCGTATTGCCGTTGAACCCGTCTATCTTGCGGGTTAGAGCAAAGCCTGAGGAGGAAGTTATGGCTGGAAAAACCCTCTATGACAAATTATGGGATGATCATCTGGTTATGGGCCGTGATGATGGTTCAGCTCTCCTTTATATTGATCGCCAGCTACTCCATGAAGTGACTTCTCCCCAGGCATTTGAAGGCCTGCGTATGGCTGGCCGTAAACCTTGGCGTTTAAGTGCCAACCTGGCGACTCCCGACCATAACGTACCCACAACTGTGAATGAACGGGAAGTCGGTATTGAGGGAATTGTTGACCCGATTTCCAAAATTCAGGTACAGACTCTGGATGATAACTGTAGTGAGTTCGGCATTGTTCAGTATGCCATGCAGGATATTCGTCAGGGTATTGTTCATGTTGTTGGCCCGGAGCAAGGCGCAACTTTGCCGGGTATGACTGTTGTCTGTGGTGACTCCCACACTGCCACCCACGGAGCCTTTGGTGCGTTGGCTCACGGTATTGGAACCTCTGAAGTTGAGCATGTTTTGGCTTCCCAGTGCCTGGTCGCTAAAAAGATGAAAAATATGCGGGTACGGGTTGATGGCGTGTTAGGCCATGGCGTAACCGCGAAAGATATTGTGCTTGCGGTAATCGGCAAGATTGGCACTGCTGGTGGTACCGGTTGCGCAATTGAGTTTGCTGGAACAGCTATCGAAGCTTTATCTATGGAAGGTCGTATGACCATCTGTAATATGGCCATTGAAGCAGGTGCCCGTGTTGGTTTGGTTGCTGTTGATAACACGACTATTGATTATGTGAAAGGCCGCCCTTTTGCGCCGGAAGGCGTGGAGTGGGAAGCGGCGGTTAATTACTGGCATACGCTGCATTCCGATGTCGATTCTGTCTTTGATTATGAAGTGATTCTTGATGGGGCTGATATTCAGCCACAGGTTACCTGGGGAACCTCTCCTGAAATGGTTGCTCCGGTAGGTGCCTCTGTTCCTGACCCAGAAGCCGAAGACGATGCTACCAAAGCTGATGGTATTCGTAGAGCCTTGCAGTATATGGGGTTGGAAGCTGGCCAACCGCTGACATCCATTAAGTTGGATCGGGTATTTATTGGCTCCTGCACCAACTCCCGCATTGAAGATCTACGTGCTGCCGCAGTAGTAGTGAAAGGTCGCAAGGTTGCTGAGTCTATTAAACAGGCGATGGTGGTTCCCGGTTCTGGCCTGGTTAAACAACAGGCGGAAGACGAAGGACTGGACAAGATTTTTGTTGAAGCTGGTTTGGAATGGCGTGAGCCAGGCTGCTCCATGTGTCTGGCAATGAATGCTGACAAACTGGGTGAAGGTGAGCACTGTGCATCGACCTCAAACAGGAACTTTGAAGGTCGTCAGGGCTTTGGTGGCCGTACCCATTTGGTCAGTCCGGCTATGGCCGCAGCGGCAGCGGTAACCGGGTACTTTATTGATGTTCGTGAATTGGTGAAGGAGGAGCAGGCATAATGAAAGCATTCACTGTTCATAAGGGGTTGGTTGCTCCCCTGGACCGGGCGAATATCGACACTGACATGATTATTCCCAAGCAATTTCTGAAATCCATCAAGCGCACAGGGTTTGGTAAAAACCTGTTTGATGAGCTGCGTTATCTGGATGTAGGGCAGGCTGATCAGGATTGCAGCGGTCGTCCGGTGAACCCTGATTTTATTCTGAATCAGCCTCGCTATAAGAATGTGTCAGTGTTGCTGGCACGTCAGAACTTTGGTTGTGGTTCCAGTCGTGAACATGCTCCCTGGGCGTTGGATGATTTTGGTTTTCGTTGTGTTATCGCTCCCAGTTTTGCTGATATTTTTTACAATAACTGCTTCAAAAATGGTCTGTTACCCATTGTTCTTTCAGACGAACATGTGGATGAACTGTTCCGCGAATGTGCGGAAGAGGGTTATAGCCTGACTATTGACCTTGAACGACAGGTTGTTGTGAGGCCTGATGGCGGCGAGCTGGCCTTTGAGGTTGACCCTTTCCGGAAAGAGTGTCTGCTCAATGGTTTGGATGAAATTGGCCTGACATTGAAAGAAGCTGATGCCATTCATGCCTTCGAAAAGAAACACGAACAAAAATTCCCGTGGTTGTTCCGGGAATTGGAAAATTAAGAATTAATGACAGGTCATTCAGGCGGGCAGGTGCCAACCAGTTCGCCTTCAGGAGTTGAACGAATGAAGAAAGTTCTTGTACTGCCCGGCGATGGAATTGGTCATGAAATTATGGCTGAAGCTGTTCGTGTACTTGATGCGGTGAAAGAAAAATTTGGTCTGGCGATTGAGACTGATAATGCGCTGGTGGGCGGATCTGCCATTGACGCCACCGGTGTTCCTCTGCCAGAGGAAACCTTGGCGAAGGCCAAAGAATCAGACGCACTGTTACTGGGTGCTGTGGGTGGCCCGAAGTGGGATGACCTGGATATGGCTGTTCGTCCTGAGAAGGGGCTGCTGGGGCTGCGCTCCAATCTTGAGCTGTTTGCCAACCTTCGCCCGGCTATTCTCTATCCGCAGTTGGCAGACGCCTCTTCACTGAAGCCTGAAATTGTCAGCGGACTGGATATTCTGATTGTTCGTGAACTGACCGGTGGAATCTATTTTGGTCAGCCCCGCGGTATCCGTACTTTAGAAAATGGTGAGCGCGAAGGTTTTAATACCTACGTTTACAGTGAGTCTGAAATTGAGCGTATTGGGCGTGTAGCTTTTGAGGCCGCGCAGAAGCGTGGTGGCAAGCTCTGTTCGGTTGATAAGCACAATGTACTGGAAGTGACCGTGCTGTGGCGGGAAATTATGGACAAGCTGGCTCCGGAATATCCCGATGTTGAGTTGTCTCATATGTACGTGGATAACGCCGCAATGCAATTGGTTCGTGCTCCCAAGCAGTTCGATGTGATGGTTACCGGCAATATGTTCGGAGATATTCTGTCTGATTGTGCCGCTATGCTTACGGGTTCTATCGGTATGCTGCCATCCGCTTCTCTGGATGCCAATAACAAGGGTATGTATGAGCCGGTTCATGGTTCTGCTCCTGATATTGCCGGGCAAGATTTGGCAAACCCTCTGGCCACAATCCTCTCTGTTGCGATGATGCTGCGTTACTCTCTGGGCGAAACAGAAGCTGCTGATGCAATTGAGCAGGCGGTAAGCAAGGTTCTGGATGCAGGTATCCGCACTGGTGATATCTGGTCTGAAGGTTGTGAAAAGGTTGGCACCCGCGGTATGGGTGACGCCGTTGTTAATATGTTAAATAGCTAACGCTAAGAGGTTTTGGCCGTGAAAAAGGTGGGTTTAATCGGCTGGCGTGGAATGGTGGGTTCCGTGCTCATGCAGCGTATGGCGGAAGAGGGCGATTTCGCCTATATCGAGCCGGTATTTTTTACCACGTCTCAGGCTGGTCAGCCTGGTCCTTCACACGTGGTTGGTGGGGCTGCTGTACCAGCATTGAAGAGTGCTTACGATATTAATGAACTCTCTGATATGGAGATTATTATTTCCTGTCAGGGGGGCGACTTTACCGGTGAAGTGTATCCAAAACTCCGGGAGTCTGGCTGGAATGGCTACTGGATTGATGCTGCTTCCAAACTGAGGATGGACGACAGTGCTGTAATTGTTCTTGATCCAGTGAATCGTTCGGTGGTTGATCAAGCTCTTGAGCAGGGTGTGAAAACCTATGTTGGCGGTAACTGCACCGTCAGCTTGATGCTGATGGGGCTGGGAGGCCTGTTCCGTGAAGGTTTGGTGGAATGGACCTCGGCCATGACTTATCAGGCTGCTAGTGGTGGCGGTGCCCGTCATATGCGTGAGCTGGTCAGCGGCATGGGCGTTATACGTGATGCCGTTGCTGATGAACTTGCGGACCCGGCTTCTGCCATTCTGGATATTGATCGCAAGGTTGCGGAAACTATTCGTTCTGGCCTCAATATCACAGAATTTGGAGCCCCTCTGGCCGGCAGTTTGATTCCTTATATCGACTCCCAGTTGGCCAATGGTCAGAGCAGGGAAGAGTGGAAAGGACAGGCAGAAACTAACAAAATTCTTGGTCGTGAAAGCAATCCCGTTCCTGTTGATGGTTTGTGTGTCAGGGTAGGGGCTATGCGTTGTCATTCTCAGGCGCTGACATTGAAGTTGACCCGTGATGTGCCTATGGCGGATGTGGAATCCATTCTGGGTGAGGCGAATGACTGGGTCCAGGTGATTGCTAACGATCGTGATGATTCTATGCAGAAGCTGAGTCCGGCAGTTGCGAGCGGTGGGCTGAATATTCCTGTTGGTCGCTTGCGGAAAATGAATATGGGGCCTGAGTATCTGTCTGCATTTACTGTAGGTGATCAGTTGCTATGGGGAGCTGCAGAGCCTTTACGCCGAATGTTAAATATTGTACTTGGTAAGCTTTAACCATTTCAATTCAAAAAAGTCCGGGTGGAATGCTCCACTCGGACTTTTTTATTGTTTTATCAATTTGGATTCCTTCTGGTTTGTAGCAAATAGATCAATTTTTCGTTGAGTGCAGAAATTAGCTGAATCTGTTTGAGCGCCTGTTGTTAATTTTGTTATCAATACGGGCATATTCAGAACCGGCGGCGAAACTTTCTTTCTAAAGGTTTTACAAAAAAATCAGGAGCAGAAGACAGACCCGGCGGGAGTATCTTTAGATGAGGTTTGGTTGGTATTTTACAATATTTATATTATACAATCATATCTGATGCTTTAATCAGCAACCCTGAAGATTTAGAGTTGCTCCAAGAAGTCAGAATAGGAATAATATGTATTATTGTGAGTGCTTTCGGGCGGCATGTAGAGTAGGCCCTATCAAGTTCTTTTCCCCATCAGTCTTATAGCCCATGGCTCCATTCCAGAGCTGGATAAGCATTTGCATGGACATAGCAAATGCTTGTGCGTTGAATTGCCTGTCTTCAGTAAAGCTGGGTTCACTGATAGTGTTTCGTCCTGTCATATCGGCTTCAGCCATTCTGCGACTGATTGATGCTACCCCTGCGCCAGTGCGATCCTTACCACTCTTACAGAAGCGTATAACAATGGGGTTCAAAACTCTTGGGGCTCTTGCGGCGTCATCTTCCGTCGGGGGATGTTCGCGCATGCAGGCAGCCACAGCTGCGTTATCTGTTCTTAAAAGGTTTAATATTTCATCGGGTGGATTGGTGCCTTTGAAGGTGTCGTTTTTTGCTTCATGGTGTTCATCAAGCAGTATAATGGTTCGCCATTCGTTCACCGCTCTGATAATTCTCTCTCTATTAGGGTGTTCACACCGATAAGTGCTTTCAAATTGATTCAGGCGCTCGCCAACCCAGCCTTCAATATCATCATCGGGAAACTCAGAGCCTGTCATCTCTAAAACAGCGTCTCTGTTATAGATGTCGGCAACATGCCAGGGGCGAGTCAGTTCTCCCCACTTCAATGCAATCCCATTACTGCCGCAGCACGTGACTGCCAGTTTGGGACGTACATAGATAGTTCGCATATTTCCGTGCTTGTCTTCGAATGTAATCTGGGTTGGATGGCCTCCATTGCTTGTGAGGGCTTGCAGTGCTTCGCATGTAGTTACATGCATTTTCAACTCATTATCATGAATGTGGAGGTATGAGCGTGCTTTATCTGTTGTCAGGTAACTGTTCAAGAGAACTTCAATGTTTGCTGCGTGGGCTTCAGTGCCACAGAATTTTTCCAAGGCTTCGGCATCTCCATCAAACTGATTCAAAAGGCCTGCTACTATTTCTTGCCGGGCTCTTTCTGTCGTTCCTTTAGTACGCTTATCCTCATTATCTTCCATGTAAGGGGTGAGAACGGCTGAACGTATGCAGTTATCAACAGGAGTGTTTGTTACGGTGGAGCGAACGGTATGAACGAGTGCATTGCAGGGTTTGTCGGTGACATGTTGGGCTGTCGAGGGAACTCCTCCTTGTCTGCCAAACATGCTTTCCACTGTACGGACATCAATAGTGTAAAGTGCAGTTTTCAAACCTTGCCTCACGGGGACAAGAAAGCTGGTTGGCTGCCAGCCATGCTCAGATCGCCATGCCTGAACATCGGCTTTGAGTATCGTTCGTAGTTTATTACTTTCTCCTTCGAGTTCTTTTTCTTCTTTGGAAGCCTGTGCTGCAGGTTTTTCTACAGGTTTCATTTTTATGTTTTTGGCAAGTTCATAGCACTCCTCCTGAAGTAGCCTAAGGTCTCTTATAATACTTGGTCTGATTTTATCTCTATCGAGTTTTGATAACTCTTCTCTTTTGGTTTTAACAAATGTCTTAAAGGCTTTAACGTCTTTTTTCGGTTTTGTTGGGAATCTTTCTGACTGAATCAAAGCCCACGCGGGGTCAAGTACACTCTTTGCTCCATGAATATAGTTGTCTTCTACCCTGTAATCCTGTGCCTGCAATGTGTTCAGAAGTTCCAACTCCTGATTGAGCTTTTTAACTATTAAGTCGAGATCTTTTTTTAACAGCTTTGTGAATTCACTGCTGTTCTCATCAAGGACTATTAGCTGGTTGCATCTGAGTATTTTTCCTTTTGCGGTCAGAAGGTTAACTTGCAACCTATCGTAAGCGGCTGACTGTTCTGTGGGTGAGCCACTGTGTAATGCTTCAAAGTACTGCGTGCGCAATGTTGACATAACCTCAGGAAATATGATCCTAAGTTTCTCCAGTATGGCTTTTGCCTGTGCCTGTATGGCTTTTGCCTGTATGTCCCCGTCTGAGTTTGCTCCCTGAGGATAGGTGAGTTTTGTTAGCACAATAGGGCATGGAGTGCTACTGCTGGATTGAGACTTTATCAACCCGTTAAGGTTTGGCAGTAGCTGTGTAGCAAGGCTTTCCTCCACAATAACTCTTTCAATGAGTTTCGAGGCCTCTGTTTCAGGCTCTCCCCTACCTATTAATGGTTCAATGTGCTCAAGCATGGTCTCCTGGAGGTACTTCCGCTCTACATCTGACAAGAACTGCGTTGTTGTACCTGTTATGTTCTTAAAGACTGTACTTCCCAGGCTCTTTGGGTCATCCAGATTGGTCCACTCAGAAAATTTTTCTCGATTGTTGCTGCGTAGTTTACTAATGGAGGCGATGCGTTTTTTTCTACTCTGGGTGGCTGGTGTGCTTGAGTGGCTTTCATCGCTGGAGCTACTTGCTATGGAAACCAGACGGGAGCGTGAAGCCACAAAGGCTGCTGCTCGGTCAACAAGTCGTTTACTGGTTTGTTTTGCGTGTTCCTGTTCCTCGGGAGGTGCGGCCTCAGGAAAGCTGCTCCGTGATGACGTTTCGGAAACTGTTGAACTGCCAAAGCTAGCGGTTCTCTGACTACTTATGGGTTCAGAGTCTGAGCTATCGTTGCTTGATGATTCCGATTGCCGTAGGTGAATTCGTGGGGAATCAGGGCCTCTGGTAGCCATGTTTGACCTTTTCTATGGGTGACTTAAAAAGGTCTATCGGCCGATAGTGGTGTGTCTTGCCTTTTTTGCAAAGCACTCTCTCTCGCTATACAGTGGCGCCAGTTTTTCTATTCGAATCAAATTGCTTATGTCTGATATACCTCTCGCCCTTGTCGGGGCGGATACTTTTGCTGGTGAATCGATCCTTTCCATGCTGGCGGAACTGGACTTGACTGCTGATAAAATCATCGCGATTGCTGGCGTGTCGGATGATGAGACTACAGTCAGTCTTGGCAGCCACAGCTTGCCTGTCCAGTCTCTGGCTAAGATGCAGTTTCAGTCTGGACAGATTGTTATTTGTGCTGGTGACGCTGAGCTTGCGGAAGAGGCTATTGGGCTGGCCGGAGCCGCTGGAGCGATGGTTCTTGATGCAACGCCGTTTAGTCGCAGCCAGAACTATGCCTCTCTGGTGCATCCAGATGTAAACCCGGAAGCGCTGATGACTCTGCAACAGAATGGTGTTGTGGCTGTACCTGGTGATGTTGCCATGACGGTCGCACCAGTACTTCGGGCATTACGGCAGTTGGGTGATATTGGTAGAGTTGATCTGTGTTGCTGTTTGTCTGTCAGCAGTGCAGGTAAGGTGGGTGTCAGTGAGCTGGCAGGGCAAACGAATCGCTTGCTGAATGGGTTGCCTGCCGAACATTCTGTATTCTCTGAACAGACTGCTTTCAATGTATTGCCTTCCTTTGTTGGAAATTGCGGTGATGCGGTAACAGCTGGCCGTGAATTGGTTACGTTATCTGGGCATGAAGGTATGCCAGTACATGTAAACAGTATGGTGGCTTCTGTGTTCTACGGACAGGTCATTCACCTTTCTGTGTCTCTGGATTGGGCTGTGGGTGTCAGTGAAGTGTGGGACGTTCTTGAGGGGATTCCGTCAGTAAAAATTGCAGCTGACCCTGAGGAGTCCTTTACACCAGTGTCTTTGGTGAGTGCCGATGAGGATCAACGTCGTCTGGTTCATATTTGTGGGCTCGGGTCATCAGAGGCCCAGGAAAATGTTCTGAATATGTGGATTGTGTCTGATAATTCCCGTTCTGGAAGTGCTTCAGGAGCCGTACAACTCTATCAGTGGTTGATTACAGAGTTTCTGCAATGATAACTTAACATGTAATTATAATTGGTGGGTGTTGTCCTAACATGACAGTACTCCTGTGTCCACAGTGTGACACTGAAGCAGTGTCCGGGTAGCTAAAGATCAGTGCAGGGTTATCTGTATAATGCAATGGTTCTGACGGTAGTATTTTTCCTACTTCCGCCTGATTCGTACCTCGCAAATAAAAAGAAAGGATAGGGGATATATGTTACGTAAGCTCGCCGCAGCCATTGCCATAGCTGGTAGCGTAACTGGTACGCTTGGAGCCAGCGCCGCTTATGGGCTTGGTCTCGGTGATATCCGACTTAACTCTGCATTGAATCAGCCTCTTGATGCAGAAATTGAACTTGTTCAGGTACGGGAACTGACTCAGGGGGAGGTCTTGCCTAGTATGGCAACCCGTGAAGATTTTGAGCGTGCAGGCGTTGAACGCCCTTACTTTCTGTCGGAGCTTCGGTTCCGCACTATAAAGAGGGAAGATGGTACGGCTTATGTGCGGGTAACCAGCCGCAAGCCTGTCGTTGAGCCCTATCTTAATTTTTTGATGGAAGTTCATTGGCCAGATGGCCGGCTATTGCGTGAATACACACTTTTACTCGATCCACCATCTTTTAGTAATGAGGTCGTTGCTGCTTCGTCAACCCCCAAAGCTATTAATGTTCCAAAGCCTGCACCAGCCCCGCCTCCTGCTCCTGTAAAGCCGTTTAAGCGGCCAGTTGTCACAGCACCTGTTTCTAGAAATTCTGCCCCTACTTCCCCGAATCGCGGCAGATCGTCTGAGACCTATCGAGTAAAACAGGGTGATACTCTTTGGGAGGTTGCTTTACGCACTCGGCCGGGTCGTGATGTGACACCTGTCAGGATGATGGCGGCGCTGCAGTCTGAAAACCCTTCAGCATTTATTAATGGCAACATTAATCTGTTGAAACAAGGTTCTCTGCTAAGTATTCCTGATCGGGCAGCCATTGATGCCCTTGACGGTGTGGCAGCAAACCGTACGGTTGCTGAGCAGAATCGTCAGTGGCAGCAGAGTTCAGGAAGAGTACAGGTTGACGCTACCCGTAAAACCGAAGTTGTGGAAACTGCTCGTGGCACCATCGAACAGGATCGCCTGAACATCGTTACCACTGGTGTTCAAAACTCTGCCAAAGATGCTTCTGATCAGGGGGGTGGCAGTCATGCAGCGGGAACGCGTGCCCTTGAATCCGCTATTTCTGTCAATCAGGAACAGTTGGATACTCTGAGCAGAGAAAATACTGATCTAAAAGGCCGCCTCCGAGAGCTGGAAGAACAGATACAATCTCTGGAAACACTGGTGGTCCTGAAAAGCGATGAGCTGACAGCTGCCCAACTTTTGGATCAACAGGTTCAGGCTGCTCAGCAACAGGCGACTGTACAGCCAGAACCCGAAGAAGAGATTGATTACAACTACTACGAAGTTGAAGAACTCGATACGTCGGCCAGTGAAAATACTGCTTCTGCTGGGGGGGCTTCTCCTGCCTCGAGTCAGGTTGATCCGATTGAATCTGCCTTTGGTGGTGCGCCAGCGGCTGAACCTGATCTGATGTCGCCAGAAGGCCTGATGAATTTTGCTATGAAGAATCAGGTGTACCTGGTGGCCGGTGGTGGGTCTCTGGTTCTGATTCTTGCGATTGTTGCGCTGTTGGCCCGACGCCGTAGACAGCAGGCAGAAGAGGATGAGGAAGACGTTATTGACGAGTCGTCCTCAGACGATTTGGAAGATTTACCAGAGGTTGAAGATCTCTTTGCTCCGCAGGAGTCAGAGGGAAATGAAGAATCTGCCAAAGAGTCAGACGTGACATCTGACCTTGATATCGATAAAGAGCTGTTTGATGAGCCCGCGACTGATCAAGCTCAATCAGCTGATCCGCTGGGTGAAGCAGATATTTATATTGCTTACGGCCGTCTTGAGCAGGCCACTGAACTCTTGTCTACTGCTATCTCCGAGTCCCCAGAACGGGCTGATCTGCGTATTAAGTTGATGGAGGTTATGGCAGATAGCCAAAATGTTCAGGGTTTCCTTGCTCAGGAAAAGGCGTTGGAAAATCTGGGCAGCAGTGAAGGGCTGAACCGGGCCAGTGAGTTACGCACCCGTTTCCCTGCCGGAGCTTTTGATTCAACAGATTCTGAGTTAGAACCTGCGCAAACTATCGCTGAGTCTGTTGCAGCAGAAGAACCGATTCAGGCCCAGAAAACTGAAGAAGTTGCTTCTGCTGATGATTTTGATCTCGACCTCGGTGGTGAAGAGTTCGATACTGGGCTGGAATTTGATCTTGATGACTTTGATGGGGCGACTGATGCTGAACAGAAGCCAGAGTCAGTAGGGAATAACGAATCTGAACAAGTCTCTGAACTTGTTGCTGAAGTAGAAGCAACCCCAGAGGAAGGTGCGGATGAATCTGGACTCGAAGACTTTGATCTGGATTTCGAATCTCTTGAGTCTGATGAAATCCAGGAAGTCGCTGAAAAGCAGGAAGAGCTGCCAGAGCTGCAGGATCTTGAACTGGATGCCGGTCTTGATTTTGAGGTGTCAGAGCCTGAGGCTGTGGAGACGCCAGCTACAGCTGAGAGTGAACCGGCTTTCGAAATTGATGATGAATTATCTATCGATGGCATAACGTTGGAAGAAACTTCAGTTGACGAAGCTGAAGTGACAGCAGCTCAACCTGCCGAAAATTTGGATTTCGATACTGAGCTTGAACAGCTTGATGCCGAACTTGCAGATTTGTCTGCCGACTTTGATCTTGATGATGCAGCTGTTAAGGAGGGCATGGCACCAGAAACTATTTCTGGTGCGCCTGAGCAGGCTTCTCAGCCAGATGCTTTGACGGTCGAACAGGAGAATGAAACTGCTGCAGTAGCAGTAGCTTCTGAAACCGAAGCCAAAGAAGAGCCTGCTGTTAATCAGACAACAGCTGACGCTGTGTCTGAGCAGCTTGATGCTGCGCTGGCAGGAATTACTGATTCCGATGCTGCCGGTGATTTGGGGCAGATGGAAGATGAGTTCTCCTTCCTTGATGATACCGACGAAACGGCAACTAAGCTTGATCTGGCTCGTGCTTATATGGAAATGGGTGATGAAGAGGGTGCCAAGGATATTTTGGATGAAGTTGTCAGAGAGGGCAGCGATGTCCAGCAACAGGAAGCGAAAGGATTGATTGAGAAAATCAGCGGCTAATTCTCTTTCCTGTCAGAAAAAGGCTGGTATATGATACCGGCCTTTTTTATGCCTGTTTATCCAGGCAACAAGGCACTGGATAAAGGCCTTATAGGTGAAATACTGTTGAGTGAAGCACCAGTGAATGAAGTGTTGGCAGATAGTGCCGCCTCTCAAGACATTGTTCCAGAGGTGTACCGTTTCGCTGCCTGTGTTGAATATGATGGTTCCGCCTACCATGGCTGGCAGTCGTTAAAGAGTGGTCTTCCGACTATTCAGGCCGCGGTTGAGAAAGCTATTGGCAGGGTCGCTAATCATGGGGTTTCTGTTGTTTGTGCCGGGCGAACCGATGCGGGTGTGCATGGCAGTCGGCAAATTATTCATTTTGATACCACCGCTGTACGCAGCGTACGTGGCTGGGTGTATGGTTCTAACACGAATTTGCCGGATTCCATAGCTGTGCGTTGGGTCAAACCTGTCTCAAAAGATTTTCATGCCAGGTTTTCAGCACTGGCAAGACGATACCGCTACGTGATATACAATAACCCTATCCGGCCAGCACATCTGAGTCGGGGGCTTACCTGGAACTACCGTCCACTGGATATTGAGCGAATGCGTACTGCAGCAACATATCTTGTTGGCCAGCATGATTTTACTTCGTATCGTGCGGTTCAGTGTCAGGCCAAAAACCCAGTGCGGACAATTGAGCACCTGCAATTAAACCAATTTGGTGATCTGATCGTAATAGACGTCAAAGCTAATGCGTTCCTGCATCATATGATTCGCAATATTGCTGGTGTGTTGATGGACATAGGTTCCGGTAAGCGCGAGCCAGAATGGGCAAAAGATGTAATGGATGCCAGGGATCGCAGTGCCGGTGGAGTAACGGCACCTCCATGGGGGTTGTACTTTGTTGATGTTGTGTATCCGAAGGAATTTGATTTGCCAAAAGAGCCTTTAGGGCCTTCTTTTGTTGGATCGCTGCTGGTTTAATCCACCAGCGGAGGCTGCTGAAAAGCACAAGGGTGGAGTGGTTTAATGTTGTTTGATAGCAGTTCTGACAACCGGGTACACGTTAAAATTTGTGGCTTACGTGACCCTGCACATGCTGTTGTTGCAGTGGAATGCGGTGCCGATGCTGTAGGTTTTATGTTTTATCAGCCCAGTCCACGAAACCTGACTCTTGATGAGGGTCGTGTATTGTCGTCTGCGATTGCCGGACAGGTGACCCGTACAGGTGTATTTGTAAATCCTGAGCCACAGTTTCTGGAAGAGGTTTTGCAGACAGTTGAGCTTGATGCTCTGCAGTTTCATGGCGATGAGTCTAATGACTTCTGCCAGAGCTGGGGGCTGCCGTGGATCAAAGCCGTTCGAGTTCGAGAGAACAGTGATGTCGCATCCGAATTGGAACAATGGCCACAAGCCTCAGCTTTTCTGCTGGATTCTTACACTCCGGGTGTTTATGGTGGCACCGGAGAAGCCTTTGACTGGGATCGCTTCCCAAAGCATCTTAAGCAACCTTTGATTTTGGCGGGAGGGCTCTCTCCTGCCAACGTGGCAGACGCAATTGCCACTGTACAGCCCTGGGCTATCGACGTTTCGAGCGGCGTTGAAAGTTCCCGGGGGAAAAAAGATGAAACTCTCATTCGAGAGTTTATGGAAGAGGTCAACAATGTCCGATAGAGATAACGGGGCAATGAAAAATGGCGGGCAGCCTTACTGCCAGCCTGACGCGCGCGGCTATTTTGGAGATTTCGGTGGTCAGTTTATCCCCGAAACCCTGATGCCCGCAGTTCAGGAGCTCAGCGAAGCTTTTAATAAGTACGTTGCTGACCCTGAATTTATGGAAGAATTTGACCGAGATCTAGCCCACTATGTGGGTCGTCCATCCCCTCTCTATCATGCTGAACGATGGTCCCGTATGCTCGGCGGTGCCCAGGTTTATCTGAAGCGTGAAGACCTCAACCATACAGGTGCTCACAAAATTAACCATGCTGTTGGCCAGATTCTGCTGGCTAAGCGTATGGGGAAAACCCGTATTATTGCTGAAACCGGAGCCGGTCAGCATGGTGTGGCTACAGCAACAGTGTGTGCCCGTTTAGGGTTGGAATGTGTCGTGTATATGGGGGCGAAAGACGTTGAGCGACAAGCTGCCAACGTGTACCGCATGAAGTTGCTGGGTGCCAAAGTTGTGCCTGTGACTAACGGTTCCCAGACACTGAAAGATTCTATCAATGCTACTCTCCGTGACTGGGTGAGCAACGTTGATAATACCTTCTATTTGTTGGGTACAGTCTGTGGTCCACACCCTTATCCGCAGATGGTGCGTACTTTCCAGAGTATTATTGGTCGTGAAGCCCGTCGCCAGATTCTGGATATGACTGGGAAACTTCCCGATGCACTTGTCGCCTGTGTAGGCGGTGGCTCCAATGCCATGGGACTGTTCAGCGAATTTATCGATGATAAAGGCGTGAAAATTTACGGTGTGGAAGCCGGTGGCCTTGGTGTCGAATCCGGCAAACATGCGGCACGTTTCAGCGATGGTCGTAAAGGTGTTCTACAAGGCAACCGTACCCACATTATGTGTGATGATGCCGGCCAGATTATTGAAAGTCATTCCGTATCGGCTGGTCTGGATTATCCTGGTGTTGGCCCTGAGCATGCGTGGTTGCATGAAATTGGCCGGGCTGAGTACCCTTACGCCACAGATGATGAAGCTCTACAGGCGTTCCATGATCTGACTCTTTATGAGGGGATTATTCCTGCACTGGAAAGCAGCCACGCTCTGGCTTATGTCAACAAGTTGGCTCCCAGCATGTCTCCGGATCAGAGCATTATCGTGAACTTGTCCGGTCGTGGTGATAAGGATATGCATACTGTTGCTGCCATTGACGGCATTACTTTGTAAGGGGGCTGACAATGACGGCAATACAAACAACTCCGGAAACCAAGCGAATTACAGCCTGTTTTTCTCGTCTGGAAAGTGAAGGGCGCAAGGGTTTGATCCCTTATGTAACAGCGGGTGACCCTGGTCCGGAAGCCACTGTTCCACTGCTTCACTCTATGGTGGAAGCCGGTGCGGACATTATTGAACTGGGTATTCCTTTCTCTGATCCGGTTGCCGATGGGCCGGTGATTGAACTGGCTCACCAGCGAGCTGTGTCACAGGGCGTTACACTTGCTGACGTTCTGGCAATGGTCGCAGAGTTCAGGAAGAAGGATAATGTGACTCCGATTGCCCTGATGGGGTATTTAAATCCTATCGAAATTATGGGCTACGAAGTATTTGCCCGCAGAGCGGCTGAGGCTGGAGTTGATGCATTACTGGCGGTAGATATTCCACCGGAAGATGCAGCAACTCTGTTTGAGCCTCTACACAAAGAAGGCTTGGAAACAGTCTTTCTGATATCGCCGAATACTGTCGATGAACGTATTCGCAAGATTTGTGCAGTCGCTGGCGGGTATGTTTATTACGTGTCACTCAAAGGAGTGACTGGGGCCGGTAACCTCGATGCCGATGAGGTTCAGACTCGTGTTGAACATATTAAGTCGTTCACGAATCTGCCGGTGTGTGTTGGTTTTGGCATACGTGACGGTGCATCTGCAGCTGCCATCAGCAAAACCGCGGATGCAGTTATTGTGGGAACCGCTCTGGTGAAAGAGCTGGCCGCCCATGATGACCTCGCTGCCGGGCGGGTTGCTGTGGCAACCCGATTGGCCGAAATGCGTACCGCCATGGATCAGTAACTCTTTTCCCTGATCAGCCTTTTTCGGGCTCGGGAAAGGTTGGTTGGGGGATTAACTCGAATGTGCAACTGGAAAGCGTCATGAGTGGCAGTTGGCTGGATAAACTTGTTCCTTCACTGTCCCGGTCTGCGAAACAGCCGGGGAAAAGCAGTGTTCCGGAAGGACTCTGGAAGAAATGCGTTAAGTGTGAGTCGGTTCTTTACCGCCCCGAGCTTGAGCGTAATCAGGATGTCTGCCCGAAGTGTGAACATCATATGCGTGTTCCTGCCCGTCAGCGTCTTGAACGTCTGTTGGGAGAGGAGCAAGACGAAATGTTTTCCGATCTTGAGCCTGTTGACCGGCTGAAGTTCAAGGACAGTAAAAAGTATCGTGATCGTTTGAGTCAGGCTCAAAAGAGCACTGGCGAGAAGGATGCTTTGATATGTATGCGCGGCAATATTGAGGATGTGCAAGTTGTTGCTGTAGCTTTTGAATTTGCCTTTATGGGTGGTTCAATGGGCACTGTTGTGGGTGAAAAGTTTGTTCGTGCCGGTGAATACTGCCTCGAACACCGTATTCCTCTGGTGTGTTTCTCCGCCAGTGGTGGTGCCCGTATGCAGGAAGCACTGTTCTCCCTGATGCAGATGGCTCGCACCAGTGCCGTGCTTGAACGTTTGAAGCAGGCTGGCATTCCCTACATTTCTGTGCTGACAGACCCTGTTTACGGTGGTGTTTCTGCCAGCCTGGCCATGCTGGGCGATCTGAATATTGGCGAGCCCCGTGCTCTGGTTGGTTTCGCCGGCCCCCGTGTTATTGAACAAACTGTTCGTGAGAAATTGCCAGAAGGCTTCCAGCGCAGTGAATTTCTGCTGGAGCACGGGCAAGTGGATATGATTGTTCACCGCCACAAGCTTAAGGCAACGCTGGCACGTAGTCTTCGCCGTATGACCGGTCATCTGAATCCTGTCATTGAAGAGCCAGTTTCAACGTCAGAGCCAGACAGTGACTTCGATGAAGCCGAAGCTCCAGCTTGATGTTTGGCTAATTGTCAGTGAAAGCTGCAGAACCTGTTGCAGATTTCACTGATAATTGCTTGAAATTATTACCCTTTCACTGTACTTAAAGGTTGAAATTTCTAACCGGTCAGCAATGCAGTGATGAACGCCTTCTCCACATCTTTTCCGGAAAATCCCAACAGCCTTTCTTCCTGGCTGGCCTTTCTTGAAGCTCGTCGCCCCGAGCATGAAATGGTACTTGGCCTTGAACGGGCCGATCGTACTGCTAGAAAACTTCTTCCTGCATCGTTTTACTCTGACAACCGTCCGGTAAAAGTTATTACTGTGGCTGGTACAAACGGCAAAGGCAGTACCGTTGCCACTCTGGCTTCTGTACTGAAATCAGCTGGGATTCGTGCCGGGTCATGGACCTCGCCCCACCTGGAAGTCTTCAATGAGCGTATCTGCATTGATGGCGAGATGGTGGCTGACCAAGCTATTTGTGATTCTTTTTTCCGCATAGAAAAGCTGCGAGGTGATGATTTTCTCAGCTATTTCGAGTTTGGCGCGCTAGCGGCCTTGGATATTTTTTTTCAGGAGAATGTTGATGTCATTCTGCTGGAGGTTGGTCTCGGTGGCAGGCTCGACGCCGTTAATATTGTTGATGCGGATGTTTCCATCGTTACAACTGTCGACCTCGATCATCAGGCCTGGCTTGGAGATACCATTGAAAAAATTGCCCGAGAGAAGGCGGGGATATTTCGCACTGGAAGACCGGCGATTTGTGGCGAAGCACAGCCTGCTCATTCACTGTTGGAACATATTAACAATATTCAGGCCATTGAACTCCGGGCATCTCAGGCTTTCTATACATCCATTGCCGATAATCTCATGACTTTCAGAGGTCAATGTTTCGATGGGAGCCAGCGAAACATTGAAAAGCTGCCAGTACCCTCCTTACCGTTAACCAGTGTGATCTGTGCGTTGCAGGCATTGGTCTGGCTGTTCCCGGATGTAACTGATGACAGCATCCGTGATGGCTTGGGGGGGGCTCAATTGGCCGGCCGTTGTCAGTTGGTGAAGACAACTAACCATCAGGGTGAGCCGGTAACTGTCATGCTGGATGTTGCCCACAACCCTCAGGCTGCGCGCTTTCTGGCTGAGCGGGTTCAAGCTTTAGGTGAAACAGCACCAGTTGCTGTTTTAGGAATGTTGGATGATAAAGATATGACCGGTGTGCTGGAGCCACTTAAGGGATGTTTTCGACAGTGGTACACGGCAACAGTGGGTTACGCTGCCAGAGCTCGTACAGGTGCTGACTTGGCTGATGAACTGGTGCGTTTTGGAGAATCTGTCACCAGCTATAGTGCTGTGAAAGATGCCCTGAGCGCAGCTCTGGAGAGCGCGAAAGCTGGTGATCATATTGTTGTGCTGGGGTCATTTCACACTGTTGGGGAATCTCTTGGGTTTCTGCGCAGTCGACGAAATAGTTCTCGGATATCTTCCTGAGCGATATGGATAATCGACAGTCTGCTATCTGGCCGGTTAGTATCTCTTTATATTTGTTTTATGGGGTTCAGTCGGCTGAATTCAGTGAGGCCTCCCAAACGAGGCATTTTTGCTGAACCGCCAGTGAACAAGGAATGCCAATATGGATCATAAGCGTAAGCAGCGCCTGACCGGTGCTCTGGTTCTGGTCGCTTCAATCGTTATTCTTTACCCGCTGCTGTTCAGTGGTGGGTTTGAAGATGAGGATATGGTTCTGACAATACCTGAACCTCCCGAAGCTCCGGAAATTCCGAAGTATGTTGAACGGCTGGATATTCTCATGGAAGCACCACCGGAACCGGCAGACTTTGCTCCAGCCCCACCAGCGGCACCGGAAGAACGGCCTTCTCTCGATAAAAAACAGTTGCCAGTCAGTTGGAGTCTCCAGTTGGCGGCTTTTTCAAAGCAGTTGAATGCTGTTCAGCTGCAAGATCGGTTAAGGGGCGATGGCTTCCGGTCTTATACCCGTGAGTCCAAAGGTTCCAAAGGCCGCATTCTTTACCGTGTTTACGTAGGGCCGGATCTTCGTAAAGAAAAGATACTGAAACTGCGAAATAGTATTGAGAAGGATTACAGTCTGAAAGGGATGGTAGTGAGATTTGTACCCTGATGACACATTCAGAAAACAAGAGCCTGACTATAGTGCGGGAATGCTGTTAGAATTCTCGCCCGAAAACTGACCTTATGAGAACAGAAGCGAGTTTTGTCATTTCATGAACTTGATCTGGGTTGACTGGGTAATAGTGGCTGTTGTTGTGATCTCTGCACTGATCAGCCTGTCCCGTGGATTTTTTAAAGAAGTACTCTCTCTGGTTACCTGGATAGCCGCAGTTGTTATTGCCTGGCTGTTCAGTGGCAGTTTGGCATTGATGTTTGAAGAATACATTTCTATCCCTTCGCTACGCACTATTGCCGCTGCCGGCCTGTTATTTGTTGCCACATTACTAACCGGCGGCATTATCAATACCGTTATCAGCAAGCTTGTTGAAGTGACTGGGTTGTCAGGAACCGACCGTGCCCTGGGCATGGTTTTTGGTGCCCTGCGTGGAGTTCTACTGGTGACCATGCTGGTTGGCATTGCTGAATATATGCCAGTTCAGCAGGATAACTGGTGGGCCGCTTCCACACTTGTTCCACATTTTGAAATTGTCTCTGAATGGGTAAAAGGTCTGGCCATGGATACTCTGGCACCACTGTTTGTCCGTTAAGGCATCAGAACCCATAAACTCATATTCAGAAGGTTTCGTCGCTGGGGTACAGCACCCACTGTACCCCGATTAAGAAAAAGCATTCCTGGACTGGAATTGCTGACTATATGAGGTATATGGACGCATGTGTGGTATTATCGGGATTTCTGCAGCTAGCCCGATTAATCAGGTGCTCTACGATGCACTGACGGTTTTGCAGCACCGGGGCCAGGATGCAGCGGGGATGATGACCTGCCATGAAGGGCGGTTTCATCTTCGCAAAGATAATGGCTTAGTCAGGGATGTGTTTCACACACGTCATATGAAACTCCTCAAGGGTAATATCGGAATTGGCCATGTGCGCTATCCCACAGCGGGCAGTTCCAGCTCTGCTGAAGCCCAGCCTTTTTTTGTAAACTCTCCTTATGGCATCGCTCTTGCCCATAACGGTAATCTCACCAACGCTCAGGACATAAAAGAAGAGATGTACCGCACCCAGTTGCGGCATATTAACACGAGTTCTGACTCCGAAATCCTTCTGAATGTTTTTGCCCATGAACTTCATGAGCAGGGGCAATTGCAGCCAAAGCCTGAGCACTTCTTTACCGTGGTAAGCCGGGTATTGCAAAGATGCCAGGGGGGCTATGCGGTTGTGGCGATGGTGAATGGGCACGGACTGGTTGGTTTCCGTGATCCTCACGGTATTCGCCCGCTGATTTATGGCCGCCGTGAAACCCCGGAAGGCCCGGAGTTTATGCTTGCCTCTGAATCTGTTGCCTTGAGTGCACTTGGTTTTGAACCTGTGCGGGATATTCTCCCCGGGGAAGCCATTTTGATTTCTCCCGACGGTGAGGTTCACACCCAGATCTGTACGGAAACCAGCCAGCTGACGCCGTGTATTTTTGAGTATGTCTACTTTGCCCGTCCGGACTCAATTATTGATGGGGTTTCGGTTTATAAGTCACGCCTGCGTATGGGGCAGAAGTTGGCAGAGAAGGTGCAAAGGGAATGGGCCGACCATGATATTGATGTGGTGATGCCAATCCCTGACAGTAGCCGTCCTGCCGCTATGGAAATGGCAAAATATCTGGGTGTGAATTATCGGGAAGGTTTTGTTAAAAACCGCTATATCGGTCGCACCTTTATCATGCCCGGTCAAACTGAGCGCAAAAAGTCTGTGAAGCAAAAGCTCAATGCTATTGCTCTTGAATTCAAGGGCAAGAACGTGATGCTGGTTGATGACTCCATTGTTCGCGGAACGACATGCACTCAGATCATTGAGATGGCACGGGAAGCAGGAGCGAAGAATGTTTACTTCAGTTCTGCGGCTCCGGAAGTGCGCCACCCCAATGTGTATGGTATCGATATGCCGGTAGCTCATGAGCTTGTGGCCCATGGTCGGACTGTTCCTGAAATCGCCGAGTTGATTGGTGCAGATAAACTGTTCTACCAGGAACTCCATGATTTGGTCGAGTCCGTGCAGGTGGGTAATCCGACGATTCAAGAGTTTGACTGTGCTGTCTTTGATGGCAAATATCTGGCTGGGAATGTGGATGAGGATTACCTGAACAAGCTTGCTATGTCCCGCAGTGATGCCGCGAAGACCGCCAGCTCCAAAGATGACTCTGTGATTGATGTTTATAACCAGACGGCCTGATCAGGGTTTTCTTCAATAAACATTGACTCGTGTGTTAGTGTGCAGCATCAGAGATACTGATGCTGCATTTTTGTATGGAGATAACCAGAATGAAAAACCGGCAAGAACTTCCTGAATCTGCTTCTTTTGAAACCCTGTCTGTTCGTGCCGGAACTGTGCGCTCGGCAGAAAGGGAACACAGTGAAGCAATTTACCTAACTTCCAGTTTCATCTATGAGTCTGCTGCCCAGGCCGCCGCGGTTTTTGCCGGGGAAGAAGAGGGTAATGTCTATTCCCGTTATACCAATCCCGGTGTTCGGATGTTTGAAGAGCGGATGATGGCGCTGGAAGGGGCAGAAGAAGGCTGTGCTACCGGCTCTGGTATGGCGGCCATTTTGGGTATTTGCATGGCACACCTGAAAGCTGGTGACCATGTGATTTGCTCCCGTAGTGTTTTTGGTACAACTGTCACCATTTTTGGTAAAACGCTGGCCCAGTTTGGTGTGACCTGTACTTTTGTGGAGCTTACTGATCTTGAGCAGTGGCAAGCAGCCATGAAGCCGGAAACCAAAATGTTGTTTCTGGAAACACCTTCCAACCCCCTGTGCGAAGTCGCAGACTTGGAAGCCATTGCGGCTATTGCCCACGAGGGTGATGCACTGTTCGTGGTTGATAACTGTTTCTGCACCCCCGCTCTTCAGCAACCTTTGGCCTGGGGCGCGGACATTGTGATGCACTCGGCCACTAAGTTTATAGATGGTCAGGGTCGCTGTATGGGTGGTATTGCCTTGGGCAATAAAGAGTTGATTCAGCCTATCCAACTCTGGCAGCGTGGGGCGGGCGCCAGCTTGAGCCCGTTTAATGCCTGGGTGCTGCTGAAAGGTTTGGAAACACTGAAGCTGCGTATGGATGCTCATTGCCGTAATGCCCAGCAATTAGCTTGGTGGTTGGCTGAGCACCCGAAGGTCGTCGATGTGCATTATTGCGGTTTGCCCCATCACCCCGGTGCGGCCTTAGCCCGCAAACAGCAGCAGGGTTACGGCGGCGTACTGTCTTTTGAAGTTGAGGGAGGGCGTGAAGCAGCCTGGAAAGTGATTGATAGTGTTCAGATTATCTCCCGTACGGCGAACCTTGGAGATACCCGTACAACGGTCACTCACCCGGCCTCAACGACCCATTGCCGTTTAAGTGATGAAGACAAACTTAAGGCCGGTATAGCCGAAGGGCTGGTTCGTATCGCTGCTGGCCTGGAGAATGTTGAAGACCTGAAGGCTGATCTCGAACGAGGGTTGTCTCAGCTCTGATTTTCTGACGGAGTTGATCAGTTGCTTATGCCATTAGGGTAACGCTTTTAAACTATCTTAATCCGGCTCTGTGCAGGGCTGCCCCAATTGTTTCCACTGCTGTGTTAATAGTTGGGGCTGTCTCCTCAAGCCGAATCGGGCGAACGGATTGTCATAGCTTTTTAGCAGCTTCAACTGCGAAGTCTCCAATCTTGCCCATTACATAACCCCTGAATACTTTTTCCAGTTTAGGCTGCTAATGCCTATAAGTCTGATGAAACTCCTGCCTTGCCGGTGGTCAAGAGAGATACCATCGTGGGCTATTCAAGGTTAGAATGCGCGACTTTCTAGAACTTTGACCTGAGCTCCAATGACAAAAGCCACCCAGCGCATGCCTGTGCAGGCTCCAGATTTGTTCTCTTACCCCAAATACTGGGCGGAGTGTTATGGCACGGCTCCTTATCTTCCTATGTCTCGTGCTGAGATGGATGAGCTGGGATGGGACTCCTGTGACATTATCATTGTGACTGGTGATGCCTATGTGGATCACCCCAGCTTTGGCATGGCCGTTGTTGGCCGGTTTATGGAGTCCCAGGGTTTCCGTGTGGGTATTATTGCCCAGCCAGACTGGACCTGCCCCAATGACTTTATGAAATTGGGTAAGCCGAACCTGTTCTTCGGTGTGGCTGCGGGCAATATGGACTCCATGATCAACCGTTATACCGCTGATCTGAAGGTTCGCAGTGATGATGCTTATACCCCTGATGGTGAGCCGGGTAAACGTCCTGATCGTGCGGTGACTGTTTACAGCCAACGTTGCCGTCAGGCCTACAAAGACGTACCTATTTACATTGGCGGGATCGAAGCCAGCCTGCGTCGTATTGCTCAGTATGATTATTGGACCGACGAAGTACGCCGTTCTGTATTGATTGACTCCGGTGCAGATATGTTGATTTACGGCAATGCCGAACGGGCTATGGCTGAACTGGCGCACCGGGTTGCGACAGGGGAGTCGATTGATACCATCGATAATATTCGTGGCACGGTCGTGATCAAATCGGCTACTCCGACAGGCTGGACTGAGATTGATTCTTCCCGTATTGACTGGCCCCGTGATGTTTCTTCTCTGGAAGACGCTTACGGTGGCAACCCGTACGAGTGGAAAGAAGAAAGCGAGTGTGACAAAAAGAAATCGGAAGCCGCTGACGAAGACGTTCAAGCGATTCGTATCATTCCTCTGCCGCTGCACCGTAAAGCGGAGTTGGACGAAAAAACCTGTATTCGCCTGCCGTCTTTTGAAAAGGTGAATAAGGATCCGGCTTTGTACGCCCATGCCTCACGGGTGCTGCATCAGGAAGCCAACCCTCACAATGCCCGTGTGCTGGTACAAAAGCATGGTAATCGTGAAGTCTGGGTCAACCCTCCACCGATTCCTCTGGAAACTCCTGAGATCGATGGAGTATTTGCTCTGCATTATCAGCGCCGCCCTCATCCTTCTTATGGTGATGCCAGGATTCCTGCCTACGATATGATCAAAACATCGGTCAATATCATGCGAGGTTGTTTCGGTGGTTGTACCTTCTGCAGTATCACTGAGCATGAAGGCCGGGTTATCCAAAGCCGTTCCCAGGAATCTGTTCTGCAGGAACTGGAAGATATTCGGGACAAGGTGCCGGGCTTTACCGGCCAAATTTCTGATCTTGGCGGCCCAACAGCCAACATGTATTTCCTGAACTGTAAATCTGCAGAAATACAGGCCAGTTGCCGACGTTTGTCCTGCGTCTTTCCCGGTATATGTAAGAATCTGGAGACTTCCCATAAGCCCACAACTGAGCTTTATCGTGCAGCTCGTAAAGTACCGGGTATCAAGAAAATCGCGATTGCTTCTGGTCTTCGCTATGACCTGGCAGTGGAAGATCCCGAGTATGTGAAGGAGCTGGTTACTCATCATGTTGGAGGATATCTGAAGATTGCACCGGAGCATACCGAGAAGGGCACATTGGATCTGATGATGAAGCCGGGTATGGGGACTTACGACAACTTCAAGAAAATGTTCGAGAAGTACTCCAGGGAAGCTGGCAAGAAACAGTATTTGATTCCGTACTTTATTGCTGCCCATCCCGGCAGTACTGATGAAGATATGATGAACTTGGGCTTGTGGCTGAAAAAGAATGGCTTCCGGGTTGATCAGGTGCAGACGTTCTATCCTTCGCCAATGTCTCTGGCGACAGCTATGTACCACTCTGGTCGTAATCCTCTGAAGAAGTTGAGCTATAAAGATGGTCGATTGTTCATTCCTCGAGAAATGAATCAGCGTCGTCTTCATAAGGCTTTCTTGCGTAACCATGATACCCGTCACCATGACACTATCCGGGAAGCTTTGCGTACTATGGGAAGGGAAGATCTGATTGGTGACAAACCACATCAATTGGTTCCAGCACCTGAACGTAAAGGGCGTCATGCACCCGGGCGGCAAGGTCATCGTCCGCCTGCGAAGAAAGCGGCAGGTAAGCCTTATCAAAAAGCGCGCGGTGGGCAGTGGGATAACAGAAAGCCGGTGACACCAAAGAATAAGAAAAAGCGGCCTGTACGATAGCCTCTCGCTCTCTATAAGTGCCGGTCAGAGTATTTCTGACCGGTGCTGCTCGGCACTCTGATATCCCCCTAATATACATTTCCTCGTATTCCATGGATGTGAAAATGAATGATCATTTATCAGAAGAGAACGCCGTAAACCGTTCAGCGTTTATAGAGGAAATCTTAAATTTAAATGAGAATGAGCAGCTAGTATAGAACCGGAGTACTTCTCAGGTGTTGAGATTTACGAGTGGTAAATGGCCTCTTTGCTGGAAATTTTTGGTTTTATTATTCATCCGGATCAATAAATATTTCAGACTTATCTTCGCCCTTCAGAATATCTTCCTGAGGGGGATCCGCAACCAGCGTGGTTTTCGTTTAAAGGGTCTTTGTAATCTTTAGAACCGGCGGGAAGTTGTGCCGACCAGTTTTTTGAATCCATGGCTTACATTAATTCGTAAACCAGACAGGCAGAAATCAAAACAGGTGGTTGAGTTTCTTTAAGGATGCTCACTACAATCAATTTATAAGCCAACGGATAACAAGAAACGCCAATTTATGTCTCTGATTGATCAGTCTATCTCCTCCCTTGCCCAAGCTATCAGTGGTAAGGATCAGCAGTTACGTCTCGCTCTGTGCTGTTTGCTGGCCCGTGGTCACCTGCTAATTGAAGATGTTCCCGGTATGGGGAAAACCACGCTGGCTCAGGGTTTAGCCAAAGTGACAGGTTTGGATTGGCAGCGTATTCAGTTCACTAGTGATTTATTGCCAGCGGACATTCTCGGTATTTCCATTTTTGACCGAAACGAATCTGTCTTCCGTTTTCAGCCCGGACCGGTGTTTACTCAATTGTTGCTGGCCGATGAAATTAACCGGGCAACGCCTCGTACTCAAAGTGCGTTACTGGAAGCGATGGAAGAAGGGCAGGTGTCTGTAGAAGGTGAATCTCGCCCGCTGCCTGAACCTTTCTTTGTTATTGCCACACGTAATCCGATTACCCAGTCCGGAACCTTCCCGCTGCCAGAATCCCAGCTTGACCGTTTTTTGATGCGCATTCAGATGGGCTACCCCGACCCAGCAGCAGAGCGAGCCATGTTGAGTGGTGAAACTGGCCGTGCGGTTATGGATAAAGTGAAGGCTGTTATCAACACAGAACAACTGGTTGCACTTCAGAATAAGGTTCAGCAGGTTCAGGCTCGTGAGCGGCTGCTGGATTATATTCAGCGATTGGTGGCGGCTACCCGTGAGGGTGATCGTTTTGTGTGTGGTCTTTCCCCACGAGCTTCCCTTGCCTTATTGGCTGCTGCGAGAGCCTGGGCATTTATGTCGGGTAGGGATTATGTTTTGCCGGAAGACGTACAGGCGGTTTTTCCCTCAGTGGCAGAGCACAGGCTGCAAAGCCGTAGAGGCGGGGCGGTCAAAGCGCTGCTTATGGAAGTTGATGTGACCGATGCCCGATGAGTGTTATCAAGCAACAACAGGCACGCTGGAAGAAATGGCTGAACCGGCGTATTCCTCCAGCCCGCTCGGTCACACTGAATCAGAAAAGTCTTTTTATCCTTCCCACAAAGGCAGGTTATAGCTTTCTTCTGGTGGCTGTCCTGGTGTTTCTGGCGGGAGTGAATTACCGCAACAGTCTTAGTTTTGGTGTGTCTTTCTTTATGGTTGCGTTGTTTCAGGTTGCTCTATGGCAAACATGGCGCAATCTCGCCGGAATAACCCTGACTGCCCGTAAAGCAGACTCTGTGCATGCAGGGCAACTGGCAGGGTTTCATATTGCCTGCCGGGGAGAAGAAGGGCGCCAGCAGCAAGGAGTGATGATTGGCTGGCCCGATACTACTCAACCTGATGAAGGCTTGGTAAGGGTTGACCCTTTAGGGGAAGAAATTGAAACCACTGTGAGTTGCCCAGCGTCTAAACGGGGGTGGTTATCACCTTCCCGGCTAAGAATAGAAACCATATATCCTCTTGGATTGTTTCGCGCATGGAGCTGGGTAGATTTGGATCAGAGAACATTGGTCTGGCCAGGTTTACAGACTGTTGAAACCGTCGCTTCCACAGGTTTTGGGGAAGAGGGTCATAGAATTGTGCCCGATGGTATGGATGACTTTGCCGGTTTCCGCGCTTTCAATCCGACTGATTCTGCTGCTCAGGTTGACTGGAAAGTTCTGGCCCGTAGCGATGAATTACTAGTTCGGCAGTTTCATGGTTTAGCCGGTGAGGACTTATGGTTGAACTATGACGAAGCACCTGGTCGAGATATGGAAGAAAAGCTGAGCTGGTTAGCCAGCCAATGTGTGCAGCTGGGCAATGGTACCCAAATCTGGGGGCTCAGATTAGGTGGGCAAGCTATTGAGCCAGGGCAGGGAACGAGTCATGCCCACAGGTGTCTGGATGCTCTTGCGCTGTATCATTAATGCTAATAAGTAACCAAAACGCTGAATATGTTTGGTAAAAAGAACAATACAACTCCACCCAAGGCAGTGACCCGAGCAGCAAGCTTTAGTCTGGTTATTATTCTGGTGATGGTGAGCCTGCCACTGGTGCCGCTGCTGCCGCCGGGAATACTGGCACTGGCGGCTTTGACCGTTATCTGGCGATTGACTTTACTGCGTTCAAGGGGCAGTAACCCTGGCTGGATTATTCGTACAGCGTTAGTTATCGCCGCGCTTGTTATGATTGTTATGCACTATGGAACCTTGCTGGGGCTGGAAGCCGGGGCAGCAACTCTTGTTTCTGCCTATACCCTGAAACTGTTGGAAATGCGCAGTCGGCGTGATGCGTTACTGCTTTGTTTTCTTGGGTTCTTTGTTGCGGTAACCGGGTTGCTGTTTTCACAGTCGATTCCTATGACGATATATTTGCTGACCTGTTTGGTTATGCTGGTTTCGTCTCTTGTCGGATTGCACCAATCATCAGAGAAAACGGCGGTTTTGCCCGTCTTAAAGACCGGGATGGTAATGACGCTTCAATCATTGCCTTTAATGGTTCTTCTGTTTGTGCTGGTTCCTCGTATTCCTCCTTTATGGGTTGTTCCTCTTCCAGATAACAGCGCCAAAACTGGCTTGTCTGATGAGATGGCCCCTGGCGATATAGCTCGTTTGAGCCAGTCTGCAGAGCTGGCTTTTCGGGCAACATTTACCGGAGCTATACCATCACCTGATGAACGTTACTGGCGTGCTGTAGTTATGCATTTTTTTGATGGTCGCCGCTGGTTTCAGGGAGAGAGTGATGACTGGATTAGTATTGGCGTTGACCCTAACAAGTTAGTGAGTTGGTACCCCACTGATCCGTACTGGCCAGTTCCCAGTGAGGATGAAGAATCGGTTGTTTATGATTACGACATCATTCTTGAACCGAGTGGTCGCCCGTGGCTGCCGGTTTTGGGGTCTGCTACAGAAACGTTTGAAGGTGCAGGTGTCACTCGGGACTGGCGGTTACTGGCAAAAGATAATGTTGATCTTCTTAAGCAATACCATATGCGTTCCGGGCAGCTGGAGGGATTTGATCGGGAGCTTCCGTATTGGTTAAAAAAGGTCAGCCTTCAGTTGCCCAAGAACGGTAACGAGCGCACCAGAGCACTGGCACAGGAACTAAAGCAACGCCATGGAGATAATGTTTCTGGGTTTATTGAGGATGTTCTCTACCGTTTCCGGTTCCAGCAGTATTACTACACCCTTCGCCCACCACTTCTCGATGGAAATCGTATAGACAGATTTCTGTTTGATACCAAGCGTGGCTTTTGCGCCCATTATGCTGGCGCTCTCACATTCCTGCTGCGTGCCGCCGGAATCCCCGCCCGTGTTGTTGCAGGTTATCAGGGTGGTGAGCTTAAGGATGGCAAAATTATTCAGGTGCGTCAGTTTGACGCCCACGCCTGGGTTGAGTTCTGGCAACCCGGCTATGGCTGGGAAAGAGTTGATCCAACAGCTGCCGTCGCTCCAAACCGGATAGAAGAAGGTTTGGAATCCGCTGTGGCGATGGAAGGTTCCTTCCTTGAAGGAGCTATCTTTTCTCCTATTCGCTATCGGGATATTTCCTGGGTGAATTCGTTACGTTTGAAGTACGAGAATCTGGAATACCAGTGGCAACGTATGGTTTTGTCCTACGATGAGAACAGTCAGAAAGATCTGTTTAAAAAACTGTTCCCAGGGCAGGACTCGCTAATGGTGTTAACCCGTCTGCTTATTATCAGTGTGCTGGCGGTAATGGTTGTTACCGCTGTGATGTTGATTAAGCCCTGGAAGCAGCGGATGGCACCAACCGAACGTTATTACCGCAGATTCTGCAAGCGTATGGCTCGTAAAGGTATTCCCCGAAAGCCGGGAGAAGGGCCTGAAGATTATGCCCGCCGTATTATGGGAGAGAGGCCAGAATTGGGGCGACAGGCGATGCAAGTGACGTCTTTTTATATCCGCCTGGTTTATGGGGAAGAGCAGAGCGGTGACCTTGGTAAGTTGAAGAGGGCGGTGCTGGTGTAGCTGTACAGTGAGCGCTTTGGTTGCATTTGTAGTAAGCCCATGAGCAGGGTTAGTTTTGATTAAGGGGCGTAAATACGCTCCTTAATTTTATACCTGCTTGTTCATAGGGTGTTCATAGGAACCGCGTGTGTGCGGCGAATCCTTGAATATGACTAACTTCCTCGGATGTCAGTTCTCGGTACTGGCCAGGGGAAAGCGTTGGGCAGAGTTGGATCTTGCCAACCGATATCCGATGCAGTGCCAGTACCGGATTTCGAAATCGCCCAAACATGCGTTTAATCTGGTGATAACGGCCTTCCTGAAGAGTGATTTCTGCCACAAATAATGACAACTGCTTAAAACCTGCCGGGCGGGTGGTCAGGTTTTCAAACTCAAAGTACATGCCTTGATTGAAGGCTTTCACATAAGAGTCATTCAATGGTTTCTGCAGAGTGACTCTGTACCGCTTTTCAACCTTGTGGTCTGGTGCCGTTAGCCTGGATGACCAGCGGCTGTCGTTTGTCAGTAGCAGTAATCCTGATGTATTCAGATCCAGGCGCCCGGCAATATGCAGATCACTGTTTTCTGGTTCATTAAGGATTTCCAGTGCCGTTCTATGTTCTGTATCTCGGGTAGCGCTGACAACACCTACGGGTTTATGAAGCATCAGGTAGCGGGGCTTGTTGTCCTGCAGAATTGTCCCGTCAAAAGTGATGCATGTAAACCGGTCGATTTGCTGGTTGCCATCCGAAGCTGTTCTTCCATCAACCTGAACACGCCCCTGCGCAAACAATATGCGGGTATCACGTCGGCTGATATTGATAGTGGTACTGAGAAAACGGTCTAAACGGCTGCGATTGAGGGCCATGAAAAGTAAATAACTGGTTTTTTGAAAGGAGGTAGGGATATTCTATCCGTTAGGTATTGTATGAATTTAAGTCCTTTATGTCATTCCAGCTTCGCCTTTATCAAAAAGATGCCGTCCGAAGTGTGATCCAGCATTTTCGCAAAACCAGTGCCCCCGCGGTTGTTGTTTTACCTACCGGTGCTGGTAAAAGTCTGGTAATCAGTGAGCTTGGTCGTATTGCCCGTGGTCGGGTTCTGGTGCTCGCCCATGTCAAAGAACTGGTGGAGCAGAACCATAATAAGTACGAAAGTTATGACCTGAAGGCCTCTATATTCAGCGCCGGGCTTGGGCGCAAGGAAGCCAGTGAGCATGTTGTGTTTGGCAGTGTTCAATCTGTGGTTCGTAACTTGTCAGAGTTTAATGACAGCAGTTATACCTTGTTGGTCGTTGATGAATGCCACCGGATTTCTCTGGAAAAAAACAGCAGTTATCACAAAGTCATTAACCACCTTCGTAAGTTGAACCCTAATCTGAAAGTTTTGGGGTTAACTGCCACGCCTTATCGTCTGGGCATGGGTTGGCTCTATAACTATTTCTCCCAGCCGGGACAGCAAAAAAGAGTACGGACAGAAGAAGAGCGCTTTTTTGCAGAGTGTGTATTTGAACTGCCGCTGTCTTATATGATCGACAATCAGTTCCTGACACCACCCAGGATGATTGACGCGCCGGTAGCGTGGTATGACTTTAGCCGTGTTGCCAATCGCAACGGATATTATCCTGAAGCTGACTTGAATCTGCTGTTAAAAGGCGAGGGCAGGGCAACGGCGGCCATAATGGCTCAGGTTATGAAAGAGTCTGAAGATCGCCTGGGGGTAATGATTTTTGCCTCTACGGTTGATCATGCCAAAGAGATTTTGGGTTATCTTCCAAAAGCTGAATCGGCATTGATTATTGGTGATACTCCTGGTGTCGAGCGAGACAAACTGATTGAGCAGTTCAAACAAAAAGCAATTAAGTATCTGGTCAATGTCTCGGTGTTGACCACCGGCTTTGATGCGCCCCATGTTGATGTGATTGCCATTCTTCGCCCCACAGAATCTGTGAGCCTGTATCAACAGATTGTTGGTCGGGGCCTGCGGCTTGCTGAGGGTAAGAAAGATTGTCTGGTAATGGATTTCACTGGTAATAATTACAATATTTTCAGCCCGGAAATTGGTGAACCCCGCCCGAACTCCAGATGTGTGCCTGTGGATGTGGATTGCCCCGTATGTGGTTGCCAAAATAGTTTTTGGGGGATCGTGGATAGCGAGGGTGATCTTGTCGAGCACTATGGGCGCCGTTGTCAGGGCTATATTGATTCCCTTGATGGTGAACGTGATCGTTGCGACTTCCGATTCCGTTTTAAAGAGTGCAAACAGTGCAACGCAGAAAATGATATTGCAGCCCGCCGTTGTCATGACTGTGGAAATGTTCTTGCTGACCCTGATGACAAACTGAAAGATGCCTTGAATCTGCGCAATGTCACTGTTCTTCGATGTGCCTGGATGGAGATGAAAGTAGATAAGGATAAAGCCGGCCAGTCACGTATTCGGGTTGCGTACTTTGATGAGGAAGGTTTAGAAATAACCGAGTACTTCCGGCTGGAGACTCCCGCCCAGCAGGGAGCGTTCTATCACCATTTTGGCAAGCTGCATCAGATTAATCGTGGAGAAACTTTTCGCGCACGTACTCCGGAAGATGTTGTAGAACAAAGCAAGAAATTCCGGAAGCCGGACTTCGTAATTGCTGCAAAAGAGAAACGGGGTTGGAGTATAAGAGATAAGATATTTGACTACAAAGGAGGTTATCGTACGGCAGTAGAAGCCGGTTAATCGTTGGTTGCGCGAGGGGGCTAATGGTTGTTAATTTAGTTCAGTGATTACGCTGAGATTAATCATTAACCCGACCTCTCATTGATTTCACATTGCTGCGTTTAGCTTTACTTTTCAGTCTTCTTTCCTTTGACGCTTTTGTTGGTTTCGTTGCAACACGCTTTTTCTGCACTTTGGTGACGGAATAAACCAGCTCGGCCAGCCGCTCCAACGCATCATTACGGTTTTTTTCCTGGGTGCGAAACCTTTGGGCTTTGATAATAACAATGCCATCTTTGCTGATACGGCTGTCAGATAGCTTCAGCAGACGGGATTTGTAAAAATCCGGCAATGATGAACTGTTTATATCGAAGCGCAAATGGATAGCACTGGAAACCTTGTTAACGTTCTGGCCTCCGGCTCCTTGAGCGCGAATCGCGGTGATTTCTATTTCGTCATCCGGAATAGAGACGTGAGTGGATATCCTTAACATTGTTATGTCCTTGGTCATTAACCTGCCTCAGTAGGCAGAGGCGGTATTATCTGGGATTCATGATGAGAATTAAAGCAAATGGCTGGAGCTCTCGGGGGGGCCGTCTTCAAATTCTGAATGCTAACCCAGAGCCAGAGTGTTTATGCTGGAAATTACCCTTGGCCTTAAGAAGAGCAGTCTGTACATTTTAAAACAGAATGTAAAAATTTTGGATCCGATGAATCACTGGTTTCTGTATCTAATTCGCTGTAAAGACAACAGCCTCTACTGTGGCATAACGACTGATGTGGAGCGGCGTTTTGCTGAACATCAGTCCGGGAAAGGCAAGGCGGCTCGTTATCTTCGAGGTCGGGGGCCGCTGGAATTGGTTTTTTCGGAAAAAGTTAAAAATCGCTCATGGGCATTAAAAATGGAATACAAGTTAAAGAAACAACCAAAAGCCACCAAGGAAAAACTGGTGGCTGGGCAAGTATCTTTGCAGGATGTTTAATTGAGAACACTGCTGTCCGGTTAAAAAAATCGAGAAAGGCGTGAGATGCCTGTCTTTAGTGGTTTGCGGTAAAATAGCGGTTGTCGAGACAGCTATTTCACAAAACAAAAAAGACAGGCATAAAGCATCATAACAGCGTTTTCCAACAGTTACTCAAGACAATCCCACGTCATCAGTTTCAGAAGGTCGTTGATCGCCACAACGGAGATCATCGAATCCGGACTCTGTCATGCTGGACTCAACTCGTTGCCATGATGTTTGCTCAACTGGCCAGCCGGGTTTCCATTCGGGATCTGGTTGAGAATTTTAATACCTGCCACAACCACCATTATCATTTGGGTGTCTCTCGCATAAAGCGCTCTTCATTGTCAGATGCCAACAGCACTCGGGCGGCCAGCATTTTCTCAGAAACCTTTTTCTTTCTATTGCAAAAGGTCAGAAGCCATCTGCCTCGGGGAGCGGCCAGTATATGGTACGCCTGATTGATTCCACGACCATTGACTTACATTTGAACCAGTTTGAGTGGGCGCATTTCCGAAAAACCAAAGGCGGCATAAAGCTTCATACGGTGTATGACCCGAAG
>NZ_CAMZOG010000005.1 GCF_947331445.1 Parendozoicomonas sp. Alg238-R29
TGGTCGCAATCCAGTTTATCAACAGACTGATTTTCATCAATTAAAACAACTGGTTAGCTCTTAAGTAAGTGCCATTCGATCCTGGGTCAATAAGATAAGCTGTGTGGGGGATGCAGCCCTGAGATGGAATGAAGAAGGCCAAAACAGTACCTTCTCCCTGTGCTTTTCAGAGGAAGAGCTGGGGGAGGCAGCCCATCAAATAATATGGAAACTTTTGGAAGAGAAAAGCTTGGAAGGCTTTGAACAACTGGGAGCTGACGATATGATTGAACTTTACCGCTTGGCTAATTACTACCAGATAGACTTCCTTCAAAATCTTTGCCTGCAGACACTTTTTAAAGCTATTCGGTACAATTTGCTGACCGCTGGTCAGTTAAATAAGCTAAAAGAATTGAAAGTATCCCACGCTGAACTGAGTGATGTATGTAATAACCTTCTTGAAATGATAAATCTTGAAAGCCCATTATTACCAAATCCGACAAGCCCGCTCATTGAACGACCTTCTCCCCAAACGCCTTCTTTCTTTAGGAGACTTCAAGAGAGATTTTGCACCATCATGTAATATCGGGGGGCTGCTGCAAACTCAAATCATGGTAAAGATCCGAAAGGGGGCGGGTCCGAAAGGAGTCAGAGCCGAATGGCACTTACTTAAGCTTTTTCGGGTGATCATTCTTTCTGATTTCTGATCGCATTTCTTCTCTTGGCATGGTCATTAAAGCGTAAGGCTTTGGTCTTCGCCTTAATGCTCTGGGTTCCACCCGTCCGGGACGATTTCCAACGATACGCTGCCCCATAATATGGAGCAAATCATTCACACCCTCCTACTACGAAAATCAGTTCTGTTATAAGTTGGATGGCTTGATCCCATTCTACTCTGGGGGCATTCTCAGGATGAAGTAAGCTCTACTGACATCGAGTCTAACTCCTACAAACACCAACTCACTTTGTCAGCACGATATACAGTCTGGTTACCATTATTGAAGTAATGTGATGCTTCTGTCAGAGGGTAATCCCCCTCAACACAATTTTTGAGCCGATATGTAACTTTTTCAAAGAAATCAGGTCAAATGCTCAGATGAAGGTATTTTTCAATGCCTGTATCAGGGAGACAGTAAAGGATATTCAGGGATGAACACTATGGATAGTTGCTCAGGGGATAGTTACTCAGGGGATAGTTGCTCAGGACGGCTAGTAGCCAGAAAAAGACCCCTCTCAGTCGATGACTCTCGTCAGGGTGGTTTACACGCGGACAAGAACACCTCCCATTTCTGTCGCGCCAAGCGAAGAAATAGTGAACCTGGTAAGCTTGACCAACCCAGAATAGCGACAAGAGCAGTAAGTCTGTTGCCCAATCCGCAAGTCAATGTAGATCCATCTGTTAACTCCGCCCGTTCCTTTGATTTCCGGTTTGTCTCCAGCGACCAGAATGTACTTGATATTCTGGACGACCTCACCGAGAAAAACGAAAGTCAGGAAGTGGTATTAATGACACACCCTGATGGTCTTCAGCGGGATAACCTGACACGCCGCCTGACCTTGGCAGAAACCGGGAAGCATAATACACGGGAAGGTAGGCTGTTTCGGGATCAGAAACCTTTGACTCTCGTTCTGGATATCCGAAACATGTCAGCAAAAGAGCTCACACAGTTTAATGATTTACTAGACCCCGAAAGCCCTTGTCTTTATGACAAACAGACAAAAAAGAAAAGGACACTTGGCTCTCATATCAGCATCCTGGTATTGGCAGCCTCGGAACAGTTAACCGCAACTGGCACCAATGATACTCAAACTCCCGGTGCCGACTTCTGGCGTAGAGTCAATCGTTCCACCAATACCTGGCAACTCACCGAAACCGTATCCGCTGATGAACCGATGGACGTGACTTCTGATCACTGGCTGCCAGAGTACTCTTCTTCTAAGGGGGCTGACAGTACGATTGACTCTGCCATCACTGTCGATCTGCATATTCACCCCGATTGGCGATCTCAGCTCTTTGGCCGAGTGGGTGTCGACAAAGCAGGAAAGATTTGCCATATACCAGGCGTTCTGGAACAGCTAAAGCCCGGTCAAGGCGTTATATTGAAGGGAGCAGACTGGAGTGATCTGGAACTTCAACACCAGATCCGTCAGCTTCAACACGGTAAACGCTACTACAGCAACGGCAATCCCCGCTTATTACCTGACGATATTGTTTTTTTTCAAGCCGACGTCACGGAATCAGAAGTTCATGAATTGCGCCAGTCTTCCATGAAACTGGTCACATCTCCTCCTGATCACCCCGTTATCATTAACAAGGTAAATCTGTGCCAGTGGCTTAACCCGATAACAATTAATCAAGACGGAGTCAGCGTACCGAACACTGCTCTTTTGAATCAAATCTCATCAGGAGCCGCCATTACCATCACTTCGCCACTGAGTGAGTCACAGTGGTTTATGCTGCTGGGTCACCTCAGAGATATAAAAAAGGAAACAGGAAAATCTCCGGAAATCTTTCTGGCGCACGCCAAAAATCAACCAGACTGGATACAACCTCCTGTCGATTCAGAATGTGAAAAAGGCCGTTTGCCAACGAACCTCCATGCGAAAGTCATCACATACGACTGTGAGACACAGTTTTCTGAGTGGAGAGAACAACAATCTTCAGAACCACTGGTCATCCAGATCAACGCACAAACACGCCCCGGCCAACTGTTTGACAATCTCCATGTTCTGTCGGAACAAACACCTCGCTTTGGTCGCAGTACGACACAACTTCAACGGGCTCTGCAGACAGGGTTACCTGTTGTCTTTTTGGGGCTGGAATCCAACCCTGAAATGCAGCAGGTATTGGAATCTCTCTTGTGCCAACCTTCTTCTGTCATAATTAACGGTTCATTACTGGCGTTTCCACATTCCAATATTCATTTCTTTTGGCCGAGTACAGAGAAAAGTTGTTCGACATTATTTACAGAGGTGATTCAGCGTGCTGAAAAGTGCACTGATATCGATATCTGGAATTCCACTGCAGCCCGACACAGCCTCAGCCGTGACTTACTTCCCAAAAAAGAGCTGGAAGCCATTTATGAAGCCTATAAAGAGCTGCCAACGAACCTGGAAAAACATCCGGGCAAACTGCCGACACTCAGCAGCAGTTTATTGGACAACCTTATTATTGCAGCCCGCCATGCGCAAAAGGTTGATGGTGATAAAGACTTACAACCAGCCCATTGGCGAAAAGCGATTAACAGTGTTCTCACTCATAGTGCAAGGCATAACCCGAGGGTTCGCGACTTTTTAAAAGTCATCTGTGAAAGACTCCTGCCCGATGCTGATCATAAAAACTGGGTTGATCGGGAGCGACTGGCTGACATGCTCAATTCTACCACTCATGTAAACAGGGCTTTTATCCACAAAAATTTCTGGTCCCTGGCCAGGGCTTTTGGTCCTGGTGCTTTCAAAAATTTACAACTTCGATTTGATCACCCCAACCCCATGGGCTCAGACTCGGATGTCGTCGATCGAATGGCGGCTTTGCTGATTAAATATGGGCCTGAAGAATGGCGTCACAGCCTGGTTTCAACACTGCGCCCCAAGAAAGAGCTGGTGAGCAACCGTCCAAAACTTTCCAATCACTCTTCCCGACGGCTAAAGAGGCTGGAAGATGCCCTGGCCAGTGGCTGGGAGTTCTCGGAAAAGGGTCTCTGTCGCACGCAACAAATAACCACTCTTGCAAGAGAATGTTATGCCATAGCCAATAACACCGCTCTGGATAATAACCAGCAACGTGAGCTGATCCGGGTAGAGCTGAACAAGAGCCTCGCATGGAAGAGACACAGCAAAGCGCCACTGGACGAGTTGACAGACGACCTGCTTCTCGGAAAAACCGACCAGTCTGACCGGGAACGGCGAAGACTCAGCCGCCTGAAAGACAGATTATCTGAGTCACCGGTTGTTTTCATTCAGGGCGAAACAGGCACAGGAAAAAGTTACTTTGCCGCTAAAATGGCTCAGGCCGCGGGTGCGTCAAAGGTTATGTCCATAGGGCCATCCACGGATGATAGCGAGCTGGTGCAGCGCTGGGTGTGGCAAGACAATCAGGATGAAACTGATCGCAGCATGGTGCGCCTCAATCAAGTCTTACTCCAGTGGATACAGAGTACTCCCGAGACAGAGGACAGCTATGTCACTCTGATCATGGATGAGGCCAACCTGGCTCAGAACGGACTGCTGGATACCCTGAGGGGGTTATGGGACACGCCTCCCCGTATTTTTGCAGATGGCCAGCCGGTACCTGTCAGTTCCAGGCATCGCGTTATCTTGACGGGTAACCCCGATAGCTACGCAGGGCGGCATATGAGTTCTGCTTTGCAGGAAAAGATGCAGCGGGTTTATTACCCTGCACTGGACAAATCCTTCCTGCAGGACAGAGTCGTTGAACCAGCCCTGTATCAGTATTTACGAGCACACTGTACTGATGAAACAACCGCTCAGCAGATAACCCAGCAAGCGACTCAAGGTGTTCTTGCCCTCTGGCAACATTATCAGAAACTTCTTCCCGAACATGAATTCACTCCACGTGACCTGACGGATATTTGTGCCTGGGTTGGCTGGTACCTTGATCAGTCAGCGTCGTCCATACAGGAACTATCCAGCCAGGAACTATCTAGTGAGTCTGTTCATGCACTGGTATTACAGAGTTTCAGGGATGTATTTGGCCATGAGGCCCAGGAGCAGGCGCAAGAGCCTATCCATGTCATTGAGCACTGGTTTAGCCATCACTTTCCTGTCAACCACACCATTTTGGCAAAGGTACAAAGTCATACCCTGCAGCTGACTAGAAACTGGTTCACGTTTGAAACACATCAAAAGTGGCCAGATTTTGATACATCTTCTGCAGCCGTATCGAATCTGGCCGAAGCGCTACTTCAGGATTTGAGCCGTACCCAGCACGCTTTCCAGTGCAATAGAAAGCATGGTGGCCGCCAGGCGACTCTGGTAGAAGGTCCAACAGGGCGAGGGAAGGATGCCACCTTGCGGCTTGCAATACAGAGTTTTCAGGCTCACATGGCGTCTGAAAAACAGCCCATGCCAGTCATCCACTACCTTAATGCCTGCGACTGCTCATGGGGCACACTACGCAGCCATATCCAAAAAGCAAAAATCAATGGGGAGATTCTGGTCATCTCAGAGATGAACCTCATTGACAGCCAACACCTGGAAGGAGAACTCAATGACATACTGGCCGGAGATGCCCATCCTGGTTTCCATCTATTCGCTACAACAAATCCACCACATTACGCCGCCAGAAAGCCTCTCTCGCCAGCACTGAAGGGCCGATTCAGACACCTGCCTATCAGGGAATACAGACAAAATGAGCTTACATCCATAGCAGTCAGGCTCTTGCCAGAAACGCAGGCTGGTAAAACCTGGGCAGAACAGATGACAGATTATCACTGCCGCCTCAGGCACCACCTGCAGGAAAAAAACATTGCGGTACAGCCCACCAGTCTCGACCTTCAAAACCTTGCACGCGCGGTGGCAACACAATCTTCTTCCAGCCCGGCCGAGATTAAAAAACTTTTTGAGCAGCACTACAGGCTGTACTTACTGGCAGCCAGGCTAACCGTCGACACACTACCGCCCCTGTCACCTCATGGAATAGCCACAGCACCTTTAGATCTACCGCTTTGCAAGTGGCTGAACACGACTCTCTCTCCCCTTGACCATCCCTGGCTGATCAAACGAGGAGGTGTCAATGCTATTCATACCAAAAACCATGAAATAACCCTACAAGCTGGCCTTGAGGAATCAGAAGCCCATCATCAAGTCATTAAACTCGTCGCAGAGGTACGGTGGCAGTCATCAGGAATGTCCATTCAAGCCCCAGACAACGAAGACACTCTTGTACAATCATTTTATGTTTTATGGCAGCGACATTGGTTTCAACACAATTTCCCCCACTTCAATAATGCCGATATTGATAAATATTTCCCCTCAACTCGCGCTCAATCGCTCACACTGAATCTGGCTGCCAACCAGCGCTACCTGGCGCAAATCGAGACATTTTTGAAGACAGCGGATCACACAAAACCACAGCTGCAGGCTGGCAACTGGGCACAGATAAAAGACATTCTCAAGCATCCTGTCAGTCATTATTCAGCTGTTGAGCCAAAAGAACAGGATGAAATAAAATCATCAAAAACCGCACCAGCACTGGATACACAAGCCGTTTTGCCGTCTGCAACTCCGAAGATACTTGATAATGACACAGACTATGACTCTCAATCGGTTCTTCCAACGCATGAGTACAGAACATTTAACTGTTTCCGTGATCCTGGAATGTATCGCTTGCGAGTATTTGACTTGGCAGCCATACCAAAGGGAAGGCTAATAACAACCCGGCAAGGAAGGGGAGAGTATGGCCTTGAAGTCGTTCTTCCCGGGGTGATTCCGGAACAAGGAACACTCAGTTTGGCCAATAACCAAACTTATGGAATAACCACACTTCCACACCTTCAGGAAAGATGGCTTTATTTACCAAGCCTGACGGCTGGTGAAACAATCAGAGCTGTGAAGTTAATACCCGGGAAAAATTTTTCCCTGATGCGGGATCGTTACACTGGTTTACATATGATCCACGTGCCTGATGCCACGCCTGAGGAAAATGTCGCTATACACTACGTTGTCGAGACGCCGAATACGGAGAAAAACAACCATAGATGTGGAGGACAACACCAAACGTTATTTACAACAGGGGAACCAATCAGGCCAGATGCTACCTGCCCCCCCGAAATCAGCAAAGAAATAGAGAATCTATTCAGTTCAAAATGCCTGCAAACACTTCCTGAAGATCAGCAGATGTTACTGAGTGATATAAAAGAAGCTCATGATCCGGAAACTCGCATCTCACACATTTCTATGTACTGCATGTGTTTTTGTGGTGAGTCTAAAACGAAGGACACCAACTTATTACGCTTTTTACTACAAGAAAGACAAGGAGCCTGTAGGCATAGAACCCCGATTTTTGTTGCACTGTGTCGCTATTTTGGTATACCAGCACGAATAATCTCAAGTGCAAGTCATACATACCCAGAGTACTCTCTGGATAACGGAGCAACATGGAAATCCGAAGATCTGGGGGGATCACCTTCAAAAATTATTAAGCATGAAAATAACTTTCCTACCGGGAAAAAAGGTATTTCTCTGGCGGCAGGAAGCCAAAAACTAAACGACACACTGAGAGGAATGAACCCACAAGAGATGGCAGCCATGGCTCAAGCACTTGGCATCACCTCGGAAGAGGTAGTCAGTTCCGCTCATTCAGGGCTGGCTTTACCTGCGAGCCAGACATTTTTAACAAGGGCGGAAGTGATAGAAAAACTGTGGGAGCAAGGTTCTGAATCTGGATTTTCACTGGGTTGTCGGTTTTTAAAGGATCTGGATAAATTAGATTTTCACGAAAGAAATCTGCTGGGGTGCTGTACTACGAAGAGCAAACAACTTGCAGACGCTGTTATTTACGCGCTTGAAAAGTCTGTCCCACCTTGCATTATCACTAAAGAGCTGAAGGAGTTACACCATACATATGTCGTAGACGACCAAGTATCCAGTAGTCACTGGCAACATACCATTCAAGAAATGTTTGAAGGCATTAAAGATCGCTTCGGCATTGAAAGTCACCAGATGCTGGTTATTGCTCAAGTGGCACTTGAAAATAACTGGCTGTCACCAGCTGATGAAAACAGTACTAGCTACCTTCCGCTCCTTGCTTTACTGAATCAGCTACATTCCATCAATATATTGAGACCGTTCGTGCAAAAAAATTTGCTCAATTGGTACATTCATTGTCAAACAAAACAAATCGATATTCTGAATAAAAATAAGTTTTTACCTGACCCCAACCATGGTAGAAGCAACAACCTACTCAAGATGGTCACAGGTTCACACGGTGGATATTCTCCCACTCTAGAATCAGCTTTGAAAAGTGATGATCTGCTACCGGCATGGACAGATGAACCAGAAGGCATTCCCGATATTGAACGACTGCTGACAAGTCATTCCGCCTTTCCCTTGTGTCGTTCAGGTAAAAAGAAATGCCGATCTGTCATTATGGTTGAATGCCCAGAATGGGGAAAAACAAACATTAAACAGAAAACCTCCGGTCTGTTGCTTCGCTGCGCGAATAGTGAGCTGACCCTCAAGGCGCCTCTGGCAAAAGCAAACGGAACCACTGAGGATCAACGACAGAGGAACAGCATAGAAAATCCCCTTGCTGAAAATAGCTATGAATATTGGCAGCTAAGGGATAGCTGTAGTACAGCTATCAAACATGCTTTTGCGCATTATTTATATCAAGCGACGGACTGTAAAGGAGGAAACCTCACAATCGTATTGAATAGCGCTCTGTATGAGTCGATAGGCAACAACAAGTATTTCGGTTCAGTAAAGCCAAGATCGCCGAGTGAAACACTGTCCTCTTTAAACCATTTAGTAAATAACCGTGCAAGGGATTGCTTGGACAGCAGCCTAATAAAGAAAGCTTTCAAGAATGAAAATGCTCTGATTTTAAAAAGAGAAGATCTGAATGTTATTTTCAACGAATTTCTTGAACGCTTGGATATTGAATCACTTTATCAAGAAGATGGTGACCGCATTAAAGGTGTGATTAATCCGTAAAATATGAGTGAGGCCTATTATGAGTGAGGCCTATGTAGGCGACCTATGTAGGCGACCTATGTACGGGGCATGTATGGTCCCGTACATAGCTCCGATGCAATATTCTTTTCAACTGTTGATGATGGTTTTGTCAGCGTATAGTGGCGCTAAGAAAGATAGCAATAACAAATATAAGAGCATGATATGGATACAGTAGTTCCAGTAACAGATCCTGTTTTATCAATCGATACAGCAACTCTTTTGCATACCATAGAGCGTGCGTTTGATCAGTTTGCGGATCAGGCAGCCATTGAAGCTTCCGGACAATCACTAACAACCTACCAGCTAGATGAGTACTGCATATACTTTGCTGCCTATTTACAGCGTGAAGCAAGGCTCCATGCTGGGGATGTTATAGCGGTTCAGGGCGTAGAAACTGTTGCCGGGTTGGTGGCTGTTTATGGTGCTGTTCGGGCTGGGTTGCAGATATTGGTGCTTGATAAAAGCAACTCATTGGAACAGCTTGCCGCAACAGGGGTGTTAGAGGGCTGTCATCTCCGGTTATTTGTTCAGGCTTATCCAGGGCTGTTTGGGAAATCTGCAGTGCATGTGTTTGAGGAAAATACACCTCTTTTGCTTTCCAATGCACAAACAGCCAGTTTTAAAAAAGTGTTGCAGAAGGCAGATGCCAGCCTATGGCTCAGGCCGAGTTATGTTGATCAGAAAAAGAGCCGGATTTTTGGTGTAGACAACGACCAAAAGGCCGCTCAGGAAACAAATACAATTACCCTTACCCTGCCACAGCCTCTACGCTCCTGTTTTGAAGCGCTGATAACTGGGCAGATTATACGATTTTAGGAATCAAAAACTCAGGGCATCATCCTTAGATTTTGAAGACCAGACTTCACTAAGTTAATAGCTGGGTTGCCAGCAAATCCCAGGGCCTGAAGGCCAAGGTATGCGCCTATGAGGTTAAATACACCGAGGTTGGCAACTCTTCTCAGGAGGCGACGCTCCGGCAGCTCCTGAGTCAAAGCTAGTTTATCGGCTGGTGGCGCTCCCAGTAGTTTGGTTACAAGGTATCCGCCACCAATAAACATTGGCATAGTCCCAAAGATATTGGTGAATGTGAGCCCGGCTGCAGGAAGAGCTGGTAATGCAAAACAGCAGACAGGGCTCATTATCGGTAAAAAGGTGATAGCTGCGGCTCCGGCAACCAGCCCTCCTAAAAGAGCTGTGGTGGGTACGCGGTTCTTAATTTCTTTACCTGCGACCCCTGCAAGACCAACACCCATCATGACATGGCCCAGAACACCCTTAACATCACCTAAGACAGTGATTCGACCGGCTTTATTGGCATCCGGATAAAGGGTTTCGAGAGGGATTCTCGAATTTGGGTGATATTGTACTTGTGTGCCGTCCATAGCTCACTCCATCGATTTAAAGCTACCTGCCTTACATAGAGTGCTCTTGGAGCGTGAAGTTCCGGGACTTAGACCAAGGTCTCATACCTATAGATGAGTCTTTGACGAGGAAGCGTTCTCAATTAAGCATACGACTCAGTGGCGCTGAAAGCCGCCAGACGTTAGAAAGTCGTGTGAAAATCGTAGTATTCTACATTGAGCAAGCCTGACGCAGCGTATGGCGGCATTTCAGCAATGCTGAGTTCGATGCCTAATTGAGAACGCCCCCTGGGGTTTACTGAATTTTGTCGTGGGCCGGTGTACGTTTGGATGCCCGGTCAATAATAATTTGAGAGTTATCAGGAGCATTACTTTGGTTGCAGATCGTTCTTCTTTTACGCAACTCTGGCAGAGTTTGCTTTCTTCTCCATTACGAACACTACATGGCTGGCAGCAAAAGCGCCTTACCTGGCTGATTATGCTGGCAACAACTCTTTTTCTTGAAGGTTGTGCTCTGTTTTTCCAGTATGTGATGCTGCTTGATCCCTGTGAGTTATGTGTTTATCAGCGTCTGGCTATTGGTTTGCTGGGAGTTGTTTCGCTCATTATGTTGATTGCGCCATCGAATATTTTCATTCGTTTGAGTGGTTACAGTTTATGGGTTGTTTCCGGACTTTATGGCTTACAGAAAGCGATGATCCAGACTGGCTCCTATGAAACCTTTAACACCATAAATCAGTCGTGTAATTTTTATCCAACTTTCCCTTTTGAATTACCTCTGTATGAGTGGCTGCCTTCATTGTTTATGCCTACCGGTTTTTGTGGTTCTGATGACTGGGCTCTGCTTGGTCTGAATATGGCGGAGTGGATGGTGATTGTATTTGGTATTTATCTGCTGGCAGCGGCTGTGTGCATTTTCAGCAGTGCCTGGTGCTGGATTCGTACCGAAAAACGATAAAAAGTCTCTAAAATCTGTTCTAGAGTTGCTTGCCTTTCTGTTGGTTGTGGTAAACTTGCCGCTTCGGGCAGAAGGTTGAGCCTTGAAGGCAGTATCTGTTTCCCCTTTCTTTGGTGACGGAACCAGTACTTAAGTACTGGTTTGCAGAGCACGCCTTCCAAACCATGAAGTATAAAAACATGGTCTATAAGAGAACCTACCAGTCCGGCATAGGTGCAAGCCGATACGGCGTTGTGCCATTTTGGAGCGGGTTTGCCAAATTCTGAAATTTGAATGATTTTCGGTAGCCATTGCCTGGCGTTTCCCGTTAGAATCGCCCGCTTTTTTACAATTCTTACAGGCGCACATTACTTATGCCCGAAACCCAGACTGATACAGTTACCGCTTTTGACCAGCTGCCATTGTCGGATGCCGTGCTGCGTGCCGTTCGTGATGTGGGTTATGAAACCCCGTCACCGATTCAGGCGCGAAGTATTCCTCATCTGCTGGAAGGGCGGGACCTTCTCGGTCTGGCCCAGACTGGTACCGGTAAAACAGCTGCTTTTGCACTGCCCGTACTGTCCCGAATTGATGCAACCATGAGCGACACTCAGGTTCTGGTGTTGTGTCCTACCCGAGAACTGGCCATTCAGGTTGCTGAAGCCTGCCAGACTTACGCCAAACATATCCCGTCTTTCCATGTACTGCCTATCTATGGCGGTCAGGATATGCGCGGGCAGCTCCGTGGCTTGCACCGTGGAGCTCAGGTTGTTGTCGGTACTCCCGGCCGGGTTATGGACCACCTTCGCCGTGGCAGCTTAAAGCTGGAAAACCTGAAAACTGTTGTGCTGGACGAAGCTGATGAAATGCTCCGCATGGGCTTTGTTGAAGATATCGAGTGGATTCTGGACCATACCCCAAACCAACGTCAGACTGCGCTGTTCTCCGCGACTATGCCTCCGGCTATTCGCCGTATTGCGGACAAGTACCTGACAGATCCTGTTTCTGTTGAAATTCGTGCAAAAACCACCACTGTAGACACTATTACTCAAAAGGTATGGATGGCCAGTGGTCTGCACAAGCTGGATGCCTTGACCCGCATTCTGGAAGTCGAAGACTTCGATGCCATGATTATTTTCGTGCGTACCCGTTCTGCAACCACAGAACTGGCTGAAAAGCTGGAAGCTCGTGGTTTCTCGGCTGCTGCGCTGAATGGAGATATGAGTCAGGCGCTTCGCGAGAAAATGGTCGAGCGCCTGAAAAAAGGTTCTCTGGATATTCTGATCGCTACCGATGTAGCGGCTCGTGGTCTGGACGTTGAGCGTATCAGCCACGTTGTAAACTACGATATCCCTAATGATACCGAAGCCTATGTACACCGCATCGGTCGTACAGGGCGTGCGGGTCGTCAGGGTACTGCAATCCTGTTTGCCGCTCCTCGTGAGCGTCGTATGTTGCGTGCTATTGAACATGCGACTCGCCAGAAGATCGAACCTATGCGCCTGCCTACTCAGCGCGATGTTCGTGATATCCGTATTAAAAACTTCAAAGAGCAGGTTTCTTGCACTATCAGCAATGAAGACCTGACTCCGTACCGTGAAATCATCAATGAGATGATTCAGGAACAGGCTATTGAAGTTGAAGATGCTGCAGCCGCTCTGTGCTTCCTGGCTCAGAAAGAACGTCCATTCCCTGATGGTAATGAGCCCGAGCCTCGTCAATGGGAAGAGCGTGAGCGTCGCCCTCGTCGCGATGATCGTGAAGATCCTCGTAATCAGGGCAAGAAACGCTACCGTATCGGTGTTGGCCGTGACCATGGCGTAAGCCCTGGCGAAATCGTTGGTGCGCTGGCGAATGAAGGCGGAATCTCTGGCCGTGATATTGGTCATATCCGCTTGTTCGACAAGTTCTCCACTGTTTACCTGCCAGAAACTCTGGACCAGGCCGTACTGAGCACCATGAGCGAAATCAATGTTCGCAATCAGGTGTTGGGACTGCGTGAGTGGAAAGAGAGCCCCAACGGTGGGCGTGGTCGAGGTGAACGAGGTGATCGTGGTGGCTACCGTGGTAACCGTGATCGAGGTGGAGAGGATCGTTCCCGCCGTCGTCCAAGTGGTAATGGCGAGCGTCGAGGTGGTTATCGCGGCAATCGCAGCGATGATAGTCGCGGTAACCAATAAGACTTCATAAGACTTCATAAGACTTCATAAGACTTATTGGTGAGTTGTAAAAAAATACCGGATATTTCGATATCCGGTATTTTTTTATCAGTCATTATTTCTGGCTATATGCCACAGCAATAGCTGAAGCCAGTTTGGCGTTGTTCATAATCAGGGCAATATTTGATTTCAGGCTATCACCACCGGTGAGTTCTTTAACCCGTGATAGCAGGAAAGGTGTGGATTCTTTGCCTTTTACACCCTGCTCGTCCAGTTCCTGAAGTGCTTGCCCGATAGCCTTGTCAATAACATCTTTGGGCATGGAATGTTCCTCGGGGATAGGGTTTGCGATAATCATCCCACCCTGCATGCCTGTTTGCCATTTTGTCTGCATGATGACGGCAATATCTTCATGGGAATCAATCTGGTGATCAACCTGAAAATTACTGTCCCGGGTATAAAAAGCAGGCATAGTTTTCACTCCATAACCCAGCACCGGAACACCCTGGGTTTCCAGATATTCCAGTGTCAGGCCGATATCTAGAATGGACTTACAGCCCGCGCAGACGACAGCAACATCGGTTTTGGACAGCTCTTGAAGATCGGCTGAAATGTCAAAAGTTGTTTCCGCACCGCGATGAACGCCGCCAATCCCGCCGGTAGCAAAAACTTTCACTCCAGCCATCGCAGCAATAATCATTGTGGTGGCAACGGTTGTTGCACCATCCAACTTACGGGCCATGATAACTGGCAGATCACGACGGCTGGTTTTGGTGACGGCCAGACCGCTTTTGCCCAGGTGTTCGATCTCTTGCTCTGACAGGCCAACTTTCAGGCGTCCACCGATAATGGCAATCGTGGCCGGAGTTGCACCGTGCTCGCGTATGGTGTTTTCGACCTGTAATGCCGTAGTTACATTGTCAGGGTAGGGCATGCCGTGGGAGATGATTGTGGATTCCAGGGCAACAACCGGACGACCTTCATTAAGGGCGGCTTTTACCTCTGGATGGATATCAAGAAAGGCGTTATTGAGCATTGGTTTTTCCATTATTACATCGATGATTGAATGCGTTTTCTGATGGCCTCGGCCGTCAGTTCCGGATTAATAGTTGCGTGATATTCAAGAGCCATAGCCGCACAGGTTTGGGCCGTAGTAATCGACTGTTCGAAATCAAAATTCTGAAGGTAACTGTGCAGTAGCCCAGCCATCATGGCGTCGCCGGCCCCGGCGACACTTGTTGTCTGGATATCGGGTGATGGCATCAGAAGTTGCTGCTGTTCATAACTGGCGAATACTCCTTCTTTCCCCAGACTGATCACCAGTTGCTGAACACCTTGCTCATGAAACCATTGAGCGCATTCATGGAGATCTACTTCTGATTTGACTGGTTTACCCCACAATAAACCTGCTTCCATGCGGTTGGGTTTCAGGCAGAAGATACGATGCAGCCAGGGATTAAGTCGTTTGGCTTTACTGGCGGAAACACAGTCAGCAAATATCGCCGGAAGATTTGGAATCGTGAATAAGTGTTCCAGTGTTTTCTCAGGCAGGTTGGCATCAATCACCAGTGTCTGACAATGTTGCAAGGCTGCGGTATGGAGCGTTAATAACTCTGGGCTTAACTGTTCAATCAAGGCCATATCATTAATGGCTTGTATCAACTCATGGTTGTTATCGAGAATAGAGAGGTAAATCGGAGTTGGCTTATCAGCAAGCTGTTCTACTGAGGAGGTATCAACACCAGCGGAAGCTGTTGCTGTTAGAACCTGCTGGCCAGCCTCATCTCTACCAACTGCTGAAAGTAAGCGAACATTGTGCCCAAGGCGAGCGATGTTTTCGGCAATATTTCTACCAACGCCGCCGGGAGTCATGGAAATCTGGCCAGGAATGGAATCACCTGGGAGCCCCGGGATTTTTGGGATTCCCTGAATGTCCAGCGTACAGCCGCCAATCACCATGACATCGAGCAGTTCGTTAAGTAGATATCCTTTCCCGCGAATAAAACCCTTTCGGGTCAGATTCATAATGTGGTTCGCTGCAGCTTCACGGCTTATACCCAATTGTTCCCCAAGGGCTTTCTGGGAAATCAAAGGGTTCTGGCGAATAGCTGAGAGAACCTGCTGCTCCCGTTTCGTCATTGGCTTTACCAAACATAAGTTTGTTTAATGTTTCATTTGTTTGGTATTGAATCATCTTGCGGTTTGCTTTTGCAAGGTTTCGTTTGTAAGTGTGATAGGCGGCTTTTACCTGGGTAATGGCGTTTTAGCTGCGCTTTGGCAGCCTGCCTGTATTCTGATTGTTATTGGCGGATCTCTGGGTTCTTTCTTCGGGCCAACACCACCAGACGTACTTGCTCTGACTCGTTCTTATCTGGGTAAACGCCGGGGTAGAGAAGACTATGAACAGTTGCTGGTACTTCTTCACGACTTGTTTCAAGTGATCCGCAGAAAAGGACGTCAGGCTCTGGAAGAGCATATCGAAACCCCGGCCAACAGTGACCTGTGTAAACGTTCCGGCTTTCTGGATAGCCCCCGCCTTGTGACATACATTTGCGACAATCTATGGATGACCAACCTTAGACAGATTTCTGCAAAAGAGTTGGAAGCTTTACTGGATTCGGAGCTGGATGCTTTTGAGGTCGAACAGATGCAGAGTGTCAATGCATTGAAGCGTGCTGCTGATGCAGGGCGGCGGGTTCTTTTCTCCGGTTTGCAGCCCAGCTTTGTTGAACTTAAGAGAAAGCTTCAGGGGGGGGCTACGGCATGAGTCGTAAATCCAAACAGCAGCCTGAAGAATCTGTTGGCTGGAAAGGCGCTTTTGCTGATTTTTGCATGTCAATGATGACTCTGTTTATGGTGCTCTGGATTGTTGCCATTGCAGATCAGGAACAGCGTGAAAGTCTGTCGCTTTATTTCAACGATCCGGGGGTTTTTGACACAGTGAATTCCCGTTATGTGATTAAACAGGTTACTAATGGTTTTGTGGTGAGTCTGGAAAGCAGCAGTGGGAAGACCATTGTTGACCGTCCTGACCCTATTGCCAATGAAACTCGCGGTGGTGACCCCTATGAACTTCAGTTAATGCAGCTCAGCGATAATCATGGCAACGTAAATGTAAAAAAATTCCGGGTGGCTTGTTGATTGAATTGGTTGAAACAGAAGAGCAGCCTATGTTTCAGCGCAGTGAGTATCAGCTAACACCGTTTTTTGAAGATCTGCTGCTGGAACTGGCTCCTAAACTGGTGAACTCCGGTGCTGAGCTGGCTATTATCGGACATGCCGATTCAACCTCTTATACCGGTCGTGCTTCTTTCGAGAATAGCTGGTCTGTGTCTTATGCCCGGGCTAACAGTGTTCGTGAATTAATGGACTTTGTTGGGATGCCTGAGAAAAGTATTGTTCAGGTTTCAGGCATGGCAGACAGTCAGCACTTGATAAAAACACCCCCGCAGTGCTATTAATCGCAGGGTTGAATTGATTCTGATCGATAAGGCGAATAGCAGTAAGAATCGTACTCCTGAAGCTGATAACAATATCTTTACCGTGATGGACGGTGCTCGCCATCAGGCCCGTAAAAATCAAATCTGAATGAACCCCTGCAATTGGGGTTTTGGGGTAGATTAATGGGTGCCAACGAACGGCGATTTTCTAACTCAGGTTTCTGACCCAACATAAAATCAGCGAGCTGCTCTGGGTCTACCCATAGAAGCTCTCGGCAGTGCTGAGTTCGATGCCTAATGAGAGCCCCAGAGGTTGCTTTACTGGTTGTTATTTCCTTGAAGTCTGTTTCTCAACTTTTTAAATAATTCAGAAGTGTTTTGTTCATCACCTTCGATGAACTTTACGACCTCGTAGCCAGGGCGAAGTAACGGCCTTGGACTTTTATCAAGAATTTGCTTCATTTCATCAATTATCTCGTTTAGATCGTCGCCAGTTATATTGCTGAACCGGTTATTGAAAGCAATGACTATTCTTTTCTGTGCTTCAGATGGATCGGAGAACAGTTTGACTACTTCTTCAAATTCTTGATCTTCGCCATCTTCCACTCGTGTGTGCGCGCCTTTGACGTAAATGACATGATCAATTTTCGATGTGAGTCGTGACCTCACACTACGTAGCCGTTGATCACTGATTTTTTGCAGCAGGGTTGGTAACTCAGTCACACGATTGCCATCTGGTAGGCTGAGGCTTTTAAATCCAGTTGGGGCAATCAAGCTTCGTTTTGAGCTGAATACATTTGTTCCTGTGAGGTGGTGTGCTATATGACTTTTACCATTGCCACCCCTCCCTGCCAGAACTATATGTATCCCATCCGTTTGTAAGTCACTTTCTAATCTGTTTGCTTCAATCTGAGTTATATCTTCATCGTCAGTAATGTTGGTGAATCCATCTTTCGTGAAGTTTCTTCCCTCAGTGAACCAACGAAGAGTTTTATCAAGCAAAGTATGGTGAGTTATAGATCGTGTTGCACTCAGCAGGCGCCATATGCCGTGCTCTGGCCCAGGGCGCCGTTTTTCTTCCAGGGTTTTCAGTGCCGCTGCTGCTTTTCTGTGGGAAATCAAAGGTTCTACGCTCAACCAAAGCTCTGGCAATGCCAGCCCTTGGGTATCGGTGTGATCACTCAGCAGATAGGCTCCATCCCCCAGCCCGGCCACAATCATGGACTTGCCTCCCACAACTGTAACGGTTAATTCATCTTCCGTAAGTGCCGGAGCCTGCGGGCTGGAATCTCCCTTCAGTGTTTTGACAATTGCAGCGAGAGCGCCTTCCGCCAATGGAGAGAGCACCATGCCTACACTGGTTTGTTCAGGTGATTTAGCCAGAATCTCTGTGAGCCATGTATTTTTGTTCTGTGAGTTGGAGTCTTTCTGAGGCGCCGGTGTTACGGCTATCTCTTTGGAGAAGGCCTTTCCATTGTTCTTGGTCACTTTAATTTTGAGAACATCTTTAGATGTGGATCCATTGCTCTCAGGTTTGATTTCTAATGTGCGAACACCGCTTTGATAAGCAGTACAGGATAGTTGTTCCAGGTATTTGTGGTAGGGCAGGGAACAACCTTTCCGCTCCTGATTGTGGCAGCTTTCTGGCTGCTGGCGACTGAACTGGAAAACAAAATGTGGGGCATCAATATTACTAAATAGAATCTGGAAAGATTCTTTATCCTTTCCTGTGTGAATCTTTTTTGTCCCCTCTGGCAGGTGATTTTGTGATTGTATCCACATTTCCCAGGCCCCCATGAGTAGGGTCGGACTTTGCATTATCAGTGAGTTAAGCCAGAAGGAGTGGGTATTATGGCTATACCAGCGCAAAGCCAGCAGTGGAATTTGTGTTATTTGACGAACAGCAAAGTCTGTCAAATTTTTTGACAGAAACCAATCCATAGACACATGAGCTGTAGACAGCAGTACACTGAGGGGGAAAATTTTCTGACTTAATTTGTGCAAGCCGTAGCCTGCTGCAATCATGGTTCCAGTCGAGAGGACGTGACGGGCTTCATTCATCAGATGCCAGTTAAGTCGGCTCTGGTTTTCGCTGAGCATATAGGGGGCATACCCAGGTAAATGCCATTGAAAATTCTCTGGGTGTGTTCCAGGCTCAGAGTGCGCCGCTTGCCCTGTAAACGAAGCGGTGAAAAGAGCCAGGCAGAGGCTCGTAGATTTGAAACCTGCCATCTTATTCAGTGTCGGATTATTTATAGGGCAGTGAATATAGTCTACAGGCTTTGAAGCGAGAGCTAAAAACAGTTGTAAGATGTACTGGGGGTTCTGTTCACAACAAATGTGGGTTTAAGCCAATGCGAGGGTTCCTGATCTAACAAGCTTTCCTTCTGCTTCTGCTTCTGCTTCTGCTTCTGCTTCTACTTCGGCTTTGCCAGTACCCAGCTAAAATCGCCCCCCAGCGCAACAGGAGCAAGAACAATCTGAACAATGCTAAACAGTATGGCGAGCCGGTCACTATCAATAACACCCTGAAGATAAAACCCTGTCAGCCACGGCATGAGTCATATGGCCAAAAGAGTGGAAGTCAGAGTCATGCTGATAGGCAGGGCAATATTCCCCGGCCAGATAAGTTAAAACATTGGAGGCCGTACCACCGGGCGCTGTGCCCACCAGAATCATACCGGTCATAAGAGCCGCAGAAAGCCCCCACCAGTGACTGATTCCATAAGCCAGCAGCGGCATCATCAGAAACTGCAGAGATATACCAATAATCAATGGCAGCAGACGACGGAACACCTGGCTGATATCCGGGGCAAAAGATAACCGATAATGCCGCCAGGCAGCGCCAGTATTGGCATGAAGGCAGAAATCCTGGACATTTTTTATCTCGTTATCAGTTAGTACTGGTGTATATTGCCCAGAGTGGAGTATTTTACTCTTCTCCCTGCGGGGAGGTATTTATTTACAACAGGTTTTCCGTATATATGCAGTCAGCAAACCAACCAGAAAGCAAGGATGGCCAGTCACCTGAGGTGAAAACAACCTCTGATGAGGTGAGTAGACTTCTGGCTGAACTGAGCAGTAGAAACATCAAGGATGTTATGGGTCATGAGGCTTTGAGAGTATTGCGTCTGCTCTGGCCTGCTGTTTTCCGTGTTTCTTCTCCCCGACCACTCAAAGTGGGTATTGATAAGGATATAGCTGCTACCGGCAAAGTTCCTCAACCGCTGATTAAAATTGGTTTACGCTGCTATACCCGGCTGGATCAATATTTGGAAAGCACTCGCGACGGCCGGGCTCGCATTGGCCTTGATGCCAAGCCTCATGGCAAGGTGCGGCTGGAAGAGGCAGTCAATGCGGATATGATGCTCTATGACCGTTTCTGCAAGAGAACCCCCCGCAGAGCTTTTGTTGGGCAGTTACGCGTTGTGACCGAACAAGAAAAAACAGAATTGGCACACTGATTCCTCCTCGGCAGTCTTCTCAGGGCTGCCAGTATTCCTGCCATTATGGTTAGTCGCCATACATAAAGTCCTATAACCAGCTGTCTGATAATACCTGTTTCAAATTTCGGGGATTGGTCAGACATGGAAAGCCAGGTTCGAACATCTTCACCTCAAGCAGGTGTGCAGCCTTCTTGTACGCAGCCTCATTCGCCTGAGTCAGATGATAAACATCTGCTTCCCGGTGTTGGCAGGGATGACAGCCTTGTTCCCGCATGCCCAATTACCAAGCGATCTGTAGCTGGTATCGCACCAAATTCTGCTTACATTTCTTCAGGCAGTACATCTCCAGACTCAACTGCCAGTGCTGGCAGTTATGTCACAGAATATGATTTTATGGCTCACTTAGAGGATCATTTGGAGGTTGTCCTAGAACTCATTGCAATGCTGGCGACCTCGAAAATTGCTGCAGAAGATGTTGTAAAACAGATCTTGGGGTTTCTGGATATGTCGAGATCATTTCTTCTTTCCCGAGGCTGCTCAGAGAAAGACTTCCAAACTATTTGTGAATGGCATGCCCGGCTAGGTAAAGCTATTCCTCCCGAAATGAAAGGTATCATCACAGCACGGATAACAGGCATAAAGCAGTTTTGTACTGGCATGGGCAGGCTGCATACGGAGCCAGAAGCTGCAAGAAAGGATCTTGCGTCTGCTGCATCCAGGAGAGAGGCGAACGCATTTTTTTGGAGTGCGCTGATGAATTTGCCTGCAAATGTAGCGCAGGCTTCAGCTGATATGAAAAAGGCTCTGAATGGAGGCGTGCCAGAAGCCAAAAAATGGCTTGGTGCTTTGTTGGCGCTTGAAGCTGAGCGGTGGCGGGAGCAAGTTACCTCGAAAACTCCTTATCTCTCTGAAACGCACCGGAAAGAATATGAACGAAGAGTGTTGGAAGCGGCACATCATGGAGAGTGCTGTCTGCTGAGTACACTGGCTGATTTTTATATTGATGGGGCTTTCGGGTTTGAGAAAAATATCGAAAAGGCTGCTTTATTGATTGCCCAGGGGAGGATGCAGGAATGCCCTGTGGCTTGTGTTTGTCAGGCTCAGCTATTGGGTGGTTTCCGTCATTCTGATTACTGGCGTCATTACTATTCCGACCCCTGTTCCACAAGAGATTTTTTGCAACAGGCAAGGATGTGGTTGGGTATAAAAGAAGTAAATCAAACAAAATCGGTTGCTGAGGGAAAGGTTATTGGCTCTGGTTTCGAATGGCCGCACGATAAGCTTCTGAAAACCTATTTCAATAACGCCAGTAAAAGAGTATATCCTTTGCAGGCCATTCTTATGAAAGTGTTTGAGCTGGGCTGTTCTGACCCGAAGAAGACAGGTTTGCAGGAACTGGAAGGGTATGGTGATGCTGAGCCTTTGCTCTGGCGGGCGGCTGCATACGCCTGCGAAGGTTTGGATTGCCTTGAAGTTGATGCCCAGACTACAGCTCTGCTCAGCTGTAATAGGGGCGAGTGTGGAGCGTTCACGCTTTTGGCACGGCTATGGGAAGATGATAAAGAGAATGCAGCCGGGAGTGCTCTGGCAGGGTACCGCTATCACGTGGCAGATCTTTTTTCTCTGGATCAGAAACCATTGTCTTCGAATTTTCGGTCGAAAACGTTTTATCACGTACAGATGGGGCAACTGCATGACGCTATGAATGCAGCGGCTAAAGCGCTCCAACACAAAGGCTATCATGACCCGGAAGATCTCTTTGTTTACGAGGTTTTGACAAAGTTGATCTATGGTCGGGAACAATGCCTGTTTTCTGATAAGATCATTCCAGGTTGTTATCGTGATGTTATTCAGAGATGGCGCCAACAGGTTCAAGCAACAGATAAAGAGAGCGCGTCCGAATATAAATCACTGTTAACCAGTGAAGCCAGGCTTCTGCGCAGTATTCGTCGGGGCAAGAAAACTGAATTGCCAGATTGTGCTTTTGATACACCCAGAAGCAGCTATCGTGCTTTGGATCTGATCTGTGAAGGTTATTTTGAAAAACCTTCTGAGGATCAATGGTATCAGTTACTTAATAAGCTGTGTGAGTTGGAGGATAAGGAATGTTTTCTGCTCCGTCTGGATGCCGGTGTGAATAAAGTTGTCGGTGCTCTGCAAGCGTATTTTGATGTTGAAGACCATAATCGAAGGCTGCAGTACAAGAGATTGGCGGCCTTACTTTCTGGCTCTATCGAACAGTATGTTTTCTATATCGAAGAGTTAGCTCGACAGGAAAAGTATCAGGCTGCGCTGGCTGTTATTGTTAGAGCCAGAAATGAATGCGCAATCATGGGAGCTGTGTGGGGCTTAGGGCAAGAGGTTCCTGTTAAGGATAATCCTACCGTTAATATTATTTCTCAGTTGGGCTCATTGGAAAAAAAGATCCGGGAGCTTGCCCAAAATGATAGAAAAAAACCGCTGGCTGTTGATGCTTCGGCGCGTATAGATGACCAGCTTTTGGCGTTGACAGATAAATTGAAGGTAACAACAGAGTCGGAAGACTCTGTCAGCGAAAATGTATTAATGACCTTAAGACCATTGCTGCCGGCAGTATTTCATAACTGGGGATACAGTCTTGGCCCGGAAACAGGAGATAAACAAAGAGATGACTGCCGGGAACGGGTGAAAACCTATTTCTGCCTGTTAGGGACTGCAGCTCATAATCTGGACTCTTACGGGGAGGCCGCAGAATATTTCGGTCTTGCTCTAGCCCATGGCTACAGAGGGAACGACCCTTTAGTTCATGCCTATGGAGCTGTTTCAACGCCTTTCATTGGTTCCAGAGTCATTATCACACCAAATAATGAGGCTATTCGGCAATGGATGGTTGATAGCCGTTGTCAGGCGATCCAGGAAGTTATGGGATTAATGGGGAAAGGTAACTTCGATTCGGATGAAATTCGGCGCCTTCAAGGCGTTGCTGGTGAGATGGCAGGATTGGGCTGCTGTGATGGTTATTCAGAAATCTGTGGGAATCTGACCGGAATGGTGCTTGCTGGCTTGAATGATGTACAGCATTTAAAGTCGGCCAGTTATGAGCTTGAGCGAACCAAAAACGTCGCCTACGCAACCTGTGCTCCAGGGGCTGCTATACCGATGATGCAACACTTTGTCGTCCCTTGTTGTAGTTGGATTTTAACAAACCCACGTCAGCTGATGTATGCTCTGAAATCTTTGCCGCCGCTTTCTCCTAAAAAAGGGACTGCTCTATCCTGTCTGGCGAGTGATACGGATTTGTTTACGCTGGTGACCTCAGAAAGGGAGACTGCTTTCCAGAAAGCTATTCGCAATATTGAAACCACTCAGAATATCGATCATCTGCCATTGCTTTACGCAGCAGGGCTTGCTTTTAAAGATGACCCTGCTTATGTGCGTACTGTAGAGATTTTAGGCATGGAGAAGGGAAGCTGGGCTCTTGCGGAGCTTATTGGGCGTCTTGCTGCAGGTGCGCCTGGGAATGAAATTGAACCATCGTTAAACCTGATCAAAACCCTTCCTAAAGATGATCGTGCCGCTGGTCAATTGTTATATGCACAATTAGTTGTTTATGGAGATCACCCAGATGACATAAATAGCTTTCAGTTGATGAAGGCATTGAACTTTGCCTGCATGAGACATTTTGCCTGCGCCTGGACCTGTAAAGGTGTTCTGGCTTTGCGGAATGGGCACGAAGAAGAGGCAAAAGACTGTTTCAACGCTGCTGGCACGAAGTATGTTAAAGACATACAGGTACAGGCTCCAGACCCGGAAGGCTTGTATATGTCTGGGCTGCTTTTGTTCAAAAGCGGGAGGTACAGGCGGGCTTGCCTGCAGTTAACGCAGGCCTTCAGGCTGAATTACTTGCCAGCCATGTGTACTTTGCGACAGTTGTCGGTCAATGGCCCGACAGCGTTTCGTGGTTCAGTTGTGAACCTCTCCCAGCCTTGGCTTGACCACTGCTCCCAAGCGCGGTTAGTGCAGGATATAGAGGCTCTAGAAACATTTAGTGAACCACTGATTGAAGAGATACTCGAGAGAATGCGTACCTATGCAGGTAGCACAGATCCTCAGGTTATTTTTTACCTTATAGAAGCTGTACAGCGTTTTCCCAAACTTCAGGAAAAAATTTCTCTTATCGAGCTTGTTGACTCCTTTCATCAGCACCTGGGGTTGGCTCATGCCCATTTGCTGGCTGTGCACCCCCACAGAAACGCTGTGGTAAAGATTATTCAAGAGATTGCTGGAGAAAGTGGTAAGGATTATTCGCAGCTATTGAAACTCCTGACTTTGGGGGGGCAGCCACTAGAAAAGGAAGTCAAAGTCCGTTCACCCGAAAAGACTCCGGCAGAGGCATCACCGTTGGATACGCCGGAAAGCTCTCCCGCGACAAGTGAGAGAAGGAAAAGAAAGAAGAAAAAGGGCAAAGGCGGCGCCGTTAAAGAGAGCTCGGAACAGCCTTCATTACCGGTTGCGGTTGCGGTTGCAACGAAAGAGCAGATTGCAGCTCCTGTTTCGTCACCTCTTCTCTCAGATAATAGAGTCGAGAATGAGGCTGTTGCTGATCCAGAGCCGATATCGCCACCTTCTAAAGAGGAAGCAAAAAGCCCTATTGAAATGCTTCCGCTGGCCGGGTTGGTGGAGAGTCTGAATGGCCCGGTGTCTGATACTTCTCATGACGAGACTTCTCATGGCGAGACTTCTCATGGCGAGACTTTGCATGAGCTAAACCGACGTTATCACAACAACCTGATTCCCAATGCTGAGCTGTTTTCAGTCTGTTGCAGGGTGATGGAATTCAGTCGTCAGTCAGGTAACCGAGGCCAAACTCTGGGCTGGTTGAAAAAGGCCTACCAGAACAAGACAAACGAAGGCCTATTGCAGATGCTTCAAAGGGAAATGGCTGAGATTCCTCCGCGAGTCGATTGGGTTCTTGATCTGTGCCAGAGCATTGATTTTGTTCACATGAAACTTCCCTTGCAGTGGCGACAGGGTGAGCTTCTCCAGCTTCTCAGGGGGCTCTCACTTTGGAAGGCAGATAAAAGCGTGCAGCATTTGAATAAGCATCTGCTTGCGGGATGCTACAAGGTTATTAGGTCAGCACCCCAGGCTGTGACATTGCCAGAGCTGTGCATGCTCCTTGAACTGGATAGTTCGAAGGAAGCTTCCCAAGTGGTGGCTGAGGTCGCTTGTCGGCGCGCTGATGTCATGAAAAATGATGAGTTGCGAAATACTCTGCTACAGCGGACTGTTTCACAAGGGTTGCCGGAGGTTGTCGTTAAGTTATGTGATGTCATTAAGAATATAGACCCTGAGCAGGCGTTGCAGACCCTTGATGCGGTTGGAAACATGTGTTCTCAGACCGAACGTTGGTGGGAGTTGTATCGTCAGTGCTTAGTGGGGAGTGACAGGCTGCATTCTCTCCAGCAGGTAGATGTTGAGGTAAAGGGGAATGTGCAGCATTACGTTAGTCGTTTGGAAAAAGTCAGAGTGTTGAATAAACAGCTGAAGAAAGAGCTTTGGCTTGTGCGTGCTCGTTTGAATGCGCTTGATCAGCGAAAGGCCGATGGAGTAGCGAAGTTACGCGCTCAGCTTCAGCAATATGAAGATGTTGTGGCTATTCGTTGTTTGTTGGATAAAGCGGGAACTCGCAAGTTAAATGAAGAGAAGAAAAAATTAAAAAATATATCTGCTGAGCAAAAAGCGTTGTTATCAGAAGAGGATCTGAAAAAGATTGCTCGCGCTTCTATGACGGATGTCGAATGGAAGAAGCATTTGGCTATGGAAGAACAGAAAGAGCTACAACGTGCAACTATTGCTGAGATAGAACGCGCCGCTGTTGAAAACACTCTCCAAGAAAAAACACAGTCCCAGTTGAGGAAGTGGAAGCAAGCTCTAAAAAGCAGAGTGCCTGTTCAGTCGCTTGAAAAGCCATATGAAGCTGTTGAGGTAAGCAGGCAGACTATTGAGTTATTGCTATGGACATATGAAAAGTCGTCAGAAAGACACAAAACGACAACGTTATTGGGGAATATTCACTCCCATTCATGTGGTGCAATTCTGGTTGAAAGGCTGCCGACGGTTGTTGCTGCTTTGTGTCGGTCGTGTATTGAAAGCATGAAAACGGTTCATAAGCAGGGTGAACTCAAGCCTCAGATGAAAAATCTGGTAGAACAGGTTATTGAGCTTTGGGGGCGTTGTGGCCTTAGTCAGGAAGAAGCTAAAGGCCTGCGCGCGAAGCTTATCAGTGGACAGGATACGGAGAAACCGGAGGGTCACAGCGACCAGGGAAGTCTGCCGGCAATTCATTCGGTCAGTCCTGATTCAGAAGAACCGGTGAGTCATGTTGACGCGATGGTTTCAGCTTCAGGCTCGACTGAAGAGGTTATGACAGATGCTGGTGAAGAAGAATTAATCACTGCTGCAAAACAAAGTGTCGCTAGTGCGATTTCAAGGGCACAGAAAAAAGTAGCGGAAGAATCGGAAACTGATAAGGGTGTGCAGAAGAAGAGGTCGCTGTCCCTCGAGCCTCATTTACAACGAACAAAGACCCCGCAGTCTCTATTGGAGCAAGTTCTTTCTGCTCCAATAGATCAATTTAGCCCTGACCTGTGTGAGGAGTTATTGGCTGGTGTGGGAGCTGACCCTATGGTGAGCCGGGGTAAATATTTCCTGCTGAGTATGCAGGTGTATTACAAGTGCATGCGTTACTACCATCATCAGAATAACCCGGTTCAGGTCTGTAATTTTTATTATGCTCTTGGCTGCGCGTTAAATGGGAACTTCAGTTGCTTATCCCTGAGGTACAGAAATGCAATTATAGAGGCTCTGGATGCTGCTTATGAGCATATTGTCGATCAGGGTGAGAGGCATTCCTCAACCGGTCAAAGGTTACTCATGGCGTGTAATCAGCAGCGATTATGGAATCATGTGTATTTCTTCGAGCAGATGGTTGATTTGATTGAAGCTAAGGGTTGCAATGCTGAGCTTTATAAGGATGCAACAGATAAGATTCAATACATAGAAAATAATATATTGCAGGCAGGGTCAGTACCTGCTATACATCATCGCTTTCAGGCGCTGTATGATCGGGTTATCCCATATCTTCTCACGTTTTCTGAGCAAGAGCGTGTGAGGTCAAAGGAAGCTTTGCAGCAGAAGAAAGAACGCGTGGGGTTAAAGGAAGCTTTGCAGCAGAAGAAAGAACGCGTGGGGTTAAAGGAAGCTTTGCAGCAGCAGAAAGAACATACATACAGTGTGTTGGATAAATTGGTCAATGAAGATTACAAGTTAGCATTAGAATCACCTGTAGAATTTGTAGCCAAACTGCCTGAGTTTAGAAATGCAGTGAGCCAGATTGCGCCCTTTGAATCTGATCCTCTCGGCGTTACTTCTTATGAATTATTTGTCGATCTATTGGAATTGGTTATATATCAAGATTCTGATTATAGGGAAGATAACGGAGGAGATGAGCGGGTTGATGAAGTAAAAAGGCGGTGTTTGACCGCTATGGAAAAGTTGAAAGATCTGTCAGATATCCCAGGGGTGGTTCGGATATCACCACAATTTTATACTGCAATTCAGGAACTTAAAAAATATGCCGAAGGTAGAGCAGATCTTGAATTCAGTAAGATTATACAAAACGTCCACGTGCGACCCCCTAATCGCTTTGCAGGAAAATCTTCAGAGAAAAAATTTGTGCATCTGGATCCACCCAAAGGCTACTTATGGAGCGATCAAGCCGTGTTGGGTGGAAAGACTATTGTTTAGATGTAGAAGTTTAGAGTTTCAAATAATTAGAGTTTCAAATAAAAAGGTTTCAAAAGCCTTATAAATTCTTCTGTATATCCGCCTGCTCCATGGATACAAATCTCTCTCGTAGTGATGCCTTTTTCTTGGTGGCCAAAGCTAAGAATCTGGCGAGAAACTTCCTTCCTTAATGTCGGGCGAACCGAGAAGTTTTCTGAAAGAAACAAGCCAGCCTCACGGCATGCAGCCATAAAGCGTTCCTGTTCAGATGTTGGCAATAGCACATGAAATAAACCATCGGTGTCCAAAAGAGCTTTGGCGCCGGCTGCCAACTCTTCAAAACTTAAAGAATCATTGTGTCTGGCTTGATGCCTTAATGAGCAGTCTGAGGCTGTGTGGGCGGTGAAAAACGGTGGGTTGCAGATAATGCGATCGTAACGCTTTTGCAGATTCTCGCGGGTAAAACGCTGAATAGATTGTGGGTATACAGTTATGCGGTCTGTCCAAGGGCTTTGTTCCGCATTGTTTTGAGCCTGGGCTGCGGCATCAGGATCAAGTTCAACCGCATCAATATGCGCATCGGCTCGCTGAGCCGCCATCAATGCCAGCAGGCCTGTACCTGCTCCGATATCGAGAATTGTTTGACTTCCATCAAGATTCACCGCTGCGCCGAACAAACAAGCGTCAGTAGAGACCTTCATGGCACAATTTTCTTGGAAAACAGAAAATTGTTTGAAGTGGAAATGTTGGTTTCTGGCCATAGGTATCAAAGAATTGCGTTAAATTAACAAAAATGAAAATTGGATAGGACCAATTTTGTTTGGGTTATAAATACCTGTCGTAGATCAATATATGGGCATTTTATGGGGCGTAAGGTAGTACTCATTCCGATTGAAGTGCTACAGCGTGAAGCGTTGATGCACGGGTTTGGGTAAACCTTTCTGTTTAAGCTTTTGTTTAAAAAAAAGGAGCTATCATGGCCGCATTTTCATTCTTTATGCCTCCTGTTAACCACATGGGTGAAGGCTGCCTCGAAGGCGCGATGAATGATATCGTCAGTCTGGGGTTAACAAAAGCGTTGGTTGTTACTGACGAAGTTCTGAACAAAATTGGTCTGGTTGCAGACGTAACAGAACAACTGGGCGCTAAAGGTATTGCCAGCGTTATTTTTGATGACACTCAGCCTAACCCAACCTGTAGCAACGTTGCTGAAGGCCTGACGCTGTTGGAAGAAAACGAATGTAACTTCGTTATCTCTTTGGGTGGTGGTTCTCCACACGACTGTGCCAAGGGTATCGCTCTGGTTGCTACGAACGGTGGTGCCATCAAGGATTATGAAGGTGTAAATGTATCTTCCAAGCCGCAATTGCCGCTGGTTGCTATTAACACAACTGCGGGTACTGCTTCTGAAATTACCCGTTTCTGCATTATCACTGACGAAGAGCGTCATGTGAAGATGGCGATTGTTGATAAGAACACCACTCCAGTGATGTCTGTTAACGATCCTGAGCTGATGAAGGGTATGCCTGCTTCCCTGACGGCTGCCACCGGTATGGATGCATTGACTCACGCTATTGAAGCTTACGTATCTACTATCGCCACTCCTGTGACCGATTGCAGCGCTCTGAAAGCGATTGAACTGATTGCCCGCTTCTTGCGTCGTGCCGTTGGTAACGGTGCCGATATGGAAGCCCGTGAGCAGATGGCTTACGCACAGCTGCTGGCCGGTATGGCGTTTAACAATGCCAGTCTTGGTTACGTTCACGCTATGGCTCACCAGCTGGGTGGTTTCTACGACCTGCCTCACGGTGTTTGCAACGCGGTTCTGTTGCCTCACGTACAGGCTTACAATGCCCGTGTTCGTCCTGAGAGACTGGCCGATGTGGCTGTAGCTATGGGTGAAAATGTTGAAGGTCTGACTGATGTAGAAGCTGCTGAAAAAGCGCTGTCTGCTATCAAGCGCCTGTCTGCTGATATCGGTATTCCTGCTGGCCTGACTGAGCTGGGTGTGAAGGAAGAAGACTTCGAAGTTCTGGCGACTAATGCTCTGCAGGACGCTTGTGGTTTGACCAACCCTAAGCAAGCGAATCTGGAAGAGGTTATCGCTATCTACAGTGCTGCTATGTAATTGCTGATTGGCTATTGAAGGCAGATAAAAAACCCAGCGTAAGCGCTGGGTTTTTTTATGCGGTTTGGCTCTAACCTTACATCTCCGTGGCTGCCACAACCGTGGTGATTTGATGAGTAAGACCACCAACCATCTTGAAGACAGCCTGCTGCCTTTCTTTGAGTGTTTCAAGCTCAAGCTTCAACCTCGCAAGCTCTGTGGTCAGATCAGAATTTTTTCCGTTAGCGCTGTCCAGTACTTCTCTGATCGCTTCCTTCTCATTGTTTAGCTCCAATGCCTCATCCTGCGCAGTCTGGAGTCTTGTTTTAAGATCTTGCAGGTCGTGGGTCATCTGGGCGTTGTCACTATTGGCTTCCCTTAATTTGGCGTTTGCTTCACTTAATGCTGTACCAAAATCTACAGCCGCCTTGTCCAGCACGGTAAGTTCTTTCTTGGCTTCCAGAATGATGGCTCGCTCTGGTGAAGCGGTTGTGCTGGCAATGTAGAGAACACCCTGACCGTTGGGTTCGCACAAACGCTTGCTGATCGCTTTAAAGGGGGCGGTATTGCTGATCAGGTCTTTTAAGTGGCTGCATGCGTTCTTCAATTGTTTCCAGCCGCTGCTGATTGCATCTGCAGTATCCAGAAATGTGGACGCCATGAAATTTACACTGCTGTTAATTCTGTTCCCTATCATGCTCATATCTGTGCTCTCCGTGTTTAACTGGAATGCCTTGAAGTCTATGAGCAGGGTTCGTTGCTTGCCATGCAACTATGGTCGCACCGGCGTGGTGGTTTAGACCAAAGTCTAAAGGTTGATGCAGGTCAAAAGAGGCTTGAGTGGTATTGCGTATGATTCGCAATAACAATTCATAACATGAAATGCGGGTTCACGTAGCAATTTACCGATCATTGCTGATGCGAACGCTTCTCATTACCTCTATATTCTAGGCTGGCAGTTTATGCAGCTAAACGAATAAACAACGACTCTTGTTGTATGAACCTGCTTTGGTGGCCGTTAGGCCGCCCCATGTTGCCAGAAGTAAGGAGCTCTTAATGTCATTAACACTGGGTGATCTGGGTGTCGGCGATGCCGGACGGGTATCCGGTTATGCCGGTGGCGGTGGCTATCGCCGTCAACTACTGGCCATGGGGTTAACCCCTGGAACCGGGTTGAAAGTTGTCCGCAGAGCCCCGATGGGTGATCCGGTTGAGCTTGAAGTTCGTGGTTTCAGTTTAAGTCTGCGCCGGGATGAAGCCCAGTGCATTCTCATCGAGAAGGAGGCATGCAATGGTGCAGGCAACTGTAGCTGTACTCGGTAACCCGAACTGCGGTAAAACAACACTCTTTAACAGCTTGACCGGTGCCAGGCAGCAGGTTGGTAACTGGCCTGGGGTAACCGTTGAAAAGAAAACTGGTGTCTACGCCTTCGCAGGTCGGGATATTGAGCTGGTTGACCTTCCCGGAACCTACTCCCTTGATGTAGGTATTGGTAATACTGCTATTGATGAGAAGCTGGCCCGTGATTATGTGCTGGCTGATGAAGCAGATCTCTACATCAATATTATTGATGCTGGCAATATTGAACGTAACCTTTATCTGACCACCCAGCTGTTGGAAATGAATCGCCCTATGCTGGTGGTTCTGAATATGATGGATGTGGCCGAGGAGAAGGGCGTAAAGATTGATGCCGAGGCGTTGGCTAAGGGGCTGGGCTGTGATGTTATTCCCGTTATTGCCAGCCGCAGCGAAGGTGTTGATCCACTCAAAAAGGCAATAGAAACTTATCTGGCCGGTAGGAAGGATGAGCGAGTAAAAGTTTGTTATACCGGCGCTATTGAACATGCGCTGGAACAGCTCAAACCGGTTGTTGGCGTGAAAGCAGCTGAGCTCAATGTGTGTAAGCGCTGGCTGGCTGGCCGCCTGCTGGAAGGTGATCAAAGCCTTGAAAGTGTGATGTCTGCTGAATCCATGGCTGAAGTCATTGGCACCCGCAATGAGCTACAGGCTGCCGGGGAAGAAGAGGTTGATATTCTCTTTGCCGATGCCCGCTATCAATTCATTGATACCCTGACCAGCGATACGGTTTTCCGTAGTCAGAGCATCAGCAAATCCCTGACTGAGAAGATTGACTCAGTGGTTCTAAGCCGTGCCCTGGGCTTGCCAATTTTCTTCGGCATTATGTACCTGATGTTCCTGTTCTCTATCCATGTGGGCAGCGCATTTATCGATTTCTTCGATATTCTGGTAGGTACTCTTTTTGTAGATGGTATGCGCCACCTGCTCGAAGGAGTGGGATCTCCTGAATTCCTGACCACCATATTGTCTGATGGTATTGGTGGCGGTATCCAAACAGTTTCTACCTTTATTCCGGTTATTGCGGCTCTGTATCTTGTGCTGTCTCTGTTGGAAGATTCCGGTTACATGGCTCGTGCGGCCTTTGTTATGGACCGTGCTATGCGTGCGCTGGGTCTGCCTGGTAAAGCGTTTGTTCCTGTTCTGGTTGGTTTTGGCTGTAACGTACCCGCGATTATGGCAACCCGTACCCTGGAACAGGAACGTGACCGTAAGCTGACGATTCTGATGAATCCGTTCATGTCCTGCGGAGCCCGTTTACCTGTTTACGCACTGTTTGCCGTGGTGTTCTTCCCGGACAGTGGTCAGAACATAGTGTTTGCTCTGTATCTTACTGGTATTGCTGTAGCAGTTATTACCGGCCTGATTATGAAGCATACCCTGCTGCCAGGTGAGGCAACGCCTTTTGTTATGGAACTGCCACGTTACCATCTGCCAGCCTTCCGAGGCATTCTGCTGCGTACCTGGGATCGTCTGAAGTCTTTCATTGTTCGCGCTGGTAAAACCATCGTTATAGTTGTTGCGGTTCTGGGTGTGCTGAACTCTCTGGGTACTGATGGCTCTTTTGGTAATGAGAACACCGAACGCTCTGTGCTTAGCCATATCGGTCAAGCAATTACCCCGGTTTTTGCACCAATGGGCATGGAGCAGGAAAACTGGCCAGCAGCTGTAGGCCTGTTCACCGGTCTGTTCGCTAAGGAAGCGGTTGTAGGTACTCTGGATTCTTTGTACAGCAACATGTCTGAGGAAGGAGGGGGCGCACACGAATTCGACCTGATGGCTGGCGTAAATGAAGCCCTGGCGACTATCCCTGAGAATCTGGCAGGTATTGCCGGTGCTCTGGCCGATCCTCTGAGCCTGAATGTTGGTACCACCGACAATGTGGAAGAAGCCGCTGAGGAACAGGGAGTAAGCGTAGGAACCTACGAAACCATGCGTACCCAGTTTAAAAGTGAAGCTTCAGCCTTTGCTTACCTGCTGATGGTTCTGCTCTATGCTCCTTGTGTAGCGGCCATGGGTGCAGTGAACCGTGAAGCCGGACGAAGCTGGATGTGGCTGGTCGGTGCCTGGTCTACCTATGCAGGCTACACTGTGGCGTCTTCTTACTACCAGATCGTGACCTTCAGTCAGCATCCGGGTTCTTCTGCAAGCTGGCTGACGGTATTTGGTTTGATCTTTGTGGGTGTTCTGGTTGTCCTGCGAAAGGCAGGGCTGCGGGAAGCCCGGTTGAACATGGCAGGTGCTGTTGGTGCTAAGTGATATCCGTCGTTTCCTGGTATCGAAAGATGGAATGGTCAGCCTTTATGAGCTGGCCAACCATTTCGATACAGAGGAAGGTGTTATGTCTGGGATGCTGACCCACTGGTTGAGAAAGGGGCAGATTATGAGAGTCGAATCTCCCTGCACTCAAAGTTGTGGAGGGTGTGACCGGGCTAGCGATGGCGTTTGGTATCAGTGGGTCAAGCCGGAGGCCGCTCCGACCCTGATCTCTCTGGGAACTCCCTGTTCCCGGTAGTTCTGCCTTAGCGTCTCCCTCCGCTGATTGGATGAAGCAGGGGGAGAAAATAAAGCTGTCTTAATCTTTTCAGGTTTGACGGCTTTTTTGTTTTCTTCTTTCTAGGAGGGCTGTTATCCAGATTGATATTCTCAAGCCCCTCTGGCGCAGGTTTAATGCTGACAATTACCTCACCTGGGACAATTGTTTGGGTAAATCCGTTTGTCCTCGCTTCTTTGGGCACATGAATATCTTCCGGAATAAAAGACAAAGGAGGGCGCTCCCCGGAAGACAGGGCAAAACTGGCAGAGGTTACGCCAAGCAGGGTTAGTGTAATTGTGATTGTTAATATTACAGATTTCATGGGGGCTGCTGATCTCCCACGAGCGATAAGCTTTTTAATGGAGGAGAGTCAGTCTAGGAGAAAAAGCCAAAGAGGCCAGAAGGCTGCTGTGAGCATGTGTAACATCCAGTGAGTTCGTGGAACTTTTTATAGTGTGGCTCTCTCTTTTGACCGGGGCGCCCTACCTCAAAAAGCAATTTGTATTCTGGAAGAATACAAGAATGCCATTCAGCATACTGATAATGCTGAAAAAGCCATGGAACAAGTTCTTAGGCATCAACTGCCGGCAGCCACTCTTAAAAGGAGTGTAATAAAAGCTTATGAAGCTGCTGTTCGTTTAAGTCCCTACGCACAGAATTCTTTTCAAGCACTTATGGAAAATGTATTGCCGCAAGGCAGCAGAGAGGTTTCTTCTGTCATAGTGCCAGTCAATAACTATTTCTATGAGTTTGAAAGACTACAAAGCGTCTTGGAAGATGTTGAGAATACAACAACATAATATGGGCATGACTTCCTTTGGAAAATAGCTGCTCAATATGTTTTATATCCTCAATGTTTAGAACAAAGCGGTTATAAAGACTTGTTTCAAATAACAATGAATGTCTCTCCGGAAGGCTCGCTTTCTTTAGCCAAGAGGTATGACTTTATGTTGGCGGTTCACCCGCAAATCTCCCCGGAAAATAATGAGTTTTCTGGTAAGTGGCGAGTGCTGATAGAGAGTAGTTTGGATGCAACTGATCGTTATGCTGCCTTTGTGGTTAGCAATGAGGAAGACATTAATTCACTGGTTAATTCACTGGAAGAGCGCTGCTCTCAAAACAGTCAGTATATCGAAGAGTAAAAAGTTACTGTCCAGAGTGTCAACATGCCGTTGTTCAAGAACTGGAAAAAAGAGACTCTGTATAAGTGTGCAGTGATTTTTGAGAAGACCAATGCGACAACAACCATGACAAGCAATCATGAGAAGCAATCATGAGAAGCAATGCGGTCAGAAAATAATTCTCTTGCAACGAATACTAACAGTGGTGGGAGTCAGGCCAACAAATTCTTTCTAGAATTGATACTTCCAGAATAATAATTGTCCATAGTGCTTCATTGAATATTTTTATGTGAGGATGAACATGGACAAATCTGGGGGGATAGGAAGAGGTTTACACACTACGAGCGCGCGAGGAGTGTCGCTCGATAACCTGTTTCAGAGTAATGATAGTAGACAATTTCAGCAGCGGAAGATCGTCCCTAGATACTCTTTAGGCCCCAGAGTCGTTGTTTCTATGGAACCTTCTCACACTTCATCTGGCGCAAAACATCAGCATTTTTTATCAGATACGCAAGCACAAGCCGTCGACCCTAATAGACGATATACGAGAAGTTTATCTACAGGAACTGGTTCACCCCAGCATGTTAGTAGTGGCAGCTTATTAAGTCCTGGAAGTGGCCCTTCTTCAGCCACAGTGTCTTCAGCAACTTCAGCCACAGCGTCTTCAGCCAGTCTTCATCTGCTCTCACCATCGGGCAGTCACTCTCCGTTGTCATCATCCACCGCTTCCATTAGTGATGATCTTCCTTTAGATAGAGCGGAGCTTGAAAAACATATAAAACAATTAGGTGCAACAATATCACCGGTAAATTATCTGGGGCAGAGTGGTCTTTTAACACTGTTTCTTGTTGATCCGGATATGCACTATGCGAGGAAGCGGATTTATAAGGCCTTGTGCGATAAACTAAAGCCTGCACATGGGCGCTGGAGTTTTAGTGGGAGTGGTGCAACTGCACAGTCAACACTGACTGAAGAAGAACAAACCCTTAAAGAGTTCTTGGAGCTTTCTAGAAAGTATAAAGTCAAAAGGAATTCCAAAACACATACAGTCGATAAGAAAGAACTCAGGGAAAAGCTGGAAATTATCAGAGATGAGGTGCATAAAAAGTTTCCTTTATTTCATTGCCAGCCAACGGTATCCAAACAGTTATGGGATGAGGTTTCTGCAAAGAAGAGAGCCCAGGAAAGCTTTGCTATTACACAGGATACTATGGAGAAGAACATGGTACTTCTGGATAAAATGTTGCAACACCTTGTTTCATCAGATGGGTTGGCGACGGGAGAGGTAACGAATCCAAGCTGTGATACGAGCCCTGAATTTAAAATCCCTGATTTTCCCTGGGATAAAGAACCCGGAGATTACGCTGTTCCTTTTGATGCACGCCTGCGGGTTGATGGTAAGCAGATTGCTATTCCTGACGACTGTTATAAAGATCTCGCTGCTTCTTTTTTTGTGAGGATGCAGGCCGCGAAAGCCTTTGCACTGTCTGGTCGAAGCAACTGGATGAAAATGAGTAGAGAAACACAAGAGATTATTGCCAGTCAGCTGCAAGATGATGAGGATTCCCTGGCAAGTGATGCTTCTCGATTTGATTGTGAAGTGCAGATGTATGCAGGGGATGATTTGCCATTGCTTCCAGTATTCTCTACATCGGCTTTCTTGAAGACCTATGAGGATCATGTTAATAGGATGGTTCAGGAGCCTGTGACGAGCAAGGCTGAATCAACAGAAAGGCATAACAGAAAAGCTTCTCAAGTTGGTAACGGTTTGGAGGATGGCGAGCGAGCGAACGTGCAGTCAGACTATCTGGCTTCAGTTGCAACAGGGCAACAATTAAACTTTGTCCTTAGTCAGGTGCTTGGCTTACCAGACGAACTGCTTGGCTTGGCTGCTGGCTCTATAACCCAGGGGTCGCTTAATGAAATTTACCTCAATGCCAAAACAAAGCTGTTTCCACGATGCAATGTCGCTTTTATACCTGTTGACCAGACAGTGCGTGGCCAAGGGCAGAAGAATCAGGGAAGTATAAAAATCAATTCCTGGGGCGATGGACAGGTAGAGCTGATTGGACAGAAGCATTATGAGCATTTCAGAGCCAGCGATACTGAGAAAAAGTTATATCGTGCAGATACCTATTTTACGATAAGAGTTCTGGCTGTTTGTAGGAGTGAAGGTGTAGTCGTCACAAGGGTTGAAGTTGATATTGATATTAACCGACTGCTCAATAGAAAAGAGAGAGAGGAGTTACTTAACGAGGAAAAAAATAAAAAACGCATAGAGAGAGCCAAGGCCGCAGGTAAGCTGATTGCTTCGGAGGCAAAATCAAGATCTGCCTCTGCTAAAAAGAATGGTTTCAACGATGGCCAGAACTCCGTTATTACAGATTTAATTATTAAGCAACCCAAAACGATTGCTGATTACTTTGATGATGCGAGTGAACAACAGATGTTGTTGCAAATGATTCAAACGGAATATGCTGATAAGAATGACAGGACTGCAGCTGTTCTAAAGGCTGTTTCAGAATGTCAATCAAAGAAGGCTATAGATTTTGGTAATTGTCGGCCACTGCCTCATTACCTGTGCCAGTTCCGTGAAGAGCCGGGTGGAATTGATTTAAATATCGGTGAAAATGCGTGTCGCCTCATCTATACGCAAGATAATGAGTGTGTAGTTACAAATGTTAAGTATGCGAGAACGCAGGATATTGAACTGAAGCCGTCCAAATTACAACGATATAAGTCAAAGGATAACATGCTCCATATTACTACTTACAGCTCCCGCGATGACTTGACAGGAGAGACTGTAGAGCCATACATGGAACGTCTTGTGGAGAAATCCAGGATAAGCCGTGTTCGCAGATCTTTCCGCCATCGTGCGAAACAGCAACAGTTTAAGGGTATATATATTTCTACAGCTGGGCGGGAAAAACTGGCCAAATCACTGGGTATCAAAACAGGTAATGGTATGCCACTTATTATGACGCAGATGGAGCTTGCTATCTTGGCAAAGCCACTGTCAGGTGAATGGGAATTACAAGTTCAACGTTATTGTAAGGGATCCCAACTGAGTCGTTCTGACACTCGAAGCGTTCTGAAATACGCCAAGGTTTATTATGCTCATGATCCTCATGAATCCGGTACCTTGAACAAGCGTCGCAGTAACTCTTTACCAGCTCTGGCTCATGTTGGTGTGGGAAGGCAGCGAACACGTCGAAGTAGTGAACACTGGTCATCATCCCAAATGGTTCCTCTTAGGGGTCAGTATCAACACGCTTCTGACACTCATTTAGCGCGAGTTGTGTCGAAGCCAGATCCCCTCCTGATTCGTAGCGCAGACACTCTTGAACCCATTAAAAGTGGCGCAACCCCAAAGACGGTAACATCCGAGGGGACAGGACATTTCCCCTTTTCTTCCACCGGTGAGGATGAAGTTTTAATCTCAGAGTTGATGGACGCAATATCGGAAGAGGATGAAGCGTCTGTTGTGGAAAACTATGTTACGAAAGTAAGTGAAAAGGTTTTTAAAATGGAAGGGCGACCTTATTCACCGGAAATGATTGTCGCATTTAAGCGAGAGAGAAAGGCGTTTTTTATTTCATGCTTGCGGAGTGCCTTTCCGGGGGATGGTGAAAAGGTTGAGCAATATATAGGTAGGTATCGAACTGAAATTATGAATAATCAACCTATAGTATATGGCACACTCGTTTAGTGGCTCGTTTAGTGGGAAACTGCTTATTGCTGTTTTATAAAAGCCCGTTATCTTCTACTCACTAGATAACGAGCATTTTATAGAAATGCCACTTTTTTGGCGCAGCCATAAAAAGATCAATCCCTCAATTGTGTGAATGTGTCTGTATTTTGCGGACGAGAGCTTATTGCAAAGTCATTTCTTGGCTTGTATGCCAGTAAATTTTTCATTATCCCGCCTTAAACGAATCTTTGAGATTCACAGCTAAAATTAAGCATAAACATCAGTTTATTTTTAAAAGGCTTAGTTGTGAGCGAATTTGGAGCAGGGCCGACAAGAACACACTCACCTTCTCAGGTGGATCACACCGCTGGTAGAAAAGGTGTTGAGAGTGTGGAATCTATTGGCCGCCACAAAGGCAAAAAAGTATCCAAATCAAAAAACCCCTTTAAATATATCCTCAAAGTCGTTACTTCTCAGTTCACTAAACCGAAGAAAAAAGTTATTGAACGGTCAGTTTCTTCTCCTGCGCAGCAACCAACGGGCACTTCTGGAGTAAAACGAAGTGAGTCCTTTCCAGCTCCCAGCCCCCCTCAGCTTGATACCCAGCAAACTCACCCCAAACAGTTTAATGTTCCTGGGCCGGTTAAGGATGAAAGTGGTCGGGTTGATGCCGATGCTACAGCCCAAAATGTTATCCAACAACTGAATGCTCTGGTGCTTGGTTCAAGTAAGGCGGCAGGCTCCGCAAAGGCCTTGGAAAAAGGATTTATACGACTCGACCCTAAATCTCTCGGGGTTATGTTTACTCAGGTGCTATCCCAATCCCTTGCTGCTGAAAATATGAAAAGTTATGCCGTGAAACTTGATACCGAAGGGCGTCAGGCTCTTGACGCTGTTCATCAGGACATGCAAAAGAAGGCAGACAGTCTCATTGCAGATGTGCTCAAGGCATACCCCAAACTGGATGAAAATCTCGCCCGTGAAGATAAGCAGGCCATAAGTCGTGATGCTCAGACAGCTGCTTTCCGGACAATGCAGAAGGAAGTGTGGTCAACGGCAGAAGTTCAGGTGTTTGCAGAAAATGTTGAACCCGATCTTGAACGTTTAGCACTCTGGGCAGAAACACCTGAGGTAAAACCAAAGATCCAGCCGCAGTTTAAACCCATGGTTGCGCAAAAACCTTCAGCACATTCACCTGAGAAAGGAATAAGGGAACGGACAACCGCTCAAGTAGGAAGCACCCCAAAAAGTTTCGTTAAGGCAAAGGAAACCGCTAAAAGTAAGGCTGTTGAAGCTCGAACTATTAAACCTGTTTCCCATTCAACGACATCGTCTATTTATCGTCCAAGGAAACAGTCATTTGTTCCTGTACGGAGTGAAGTTATTCCCCAGAAACCCGGTGCGACAAAAAAGAAGCTGGAGTCCGGGGTTGAAAAACCGGTTCAAGAGAGTGCCCAGCCGAAGAAACCTGTTGATTCTCCTGTTCCAAAAACGGTGGCGCAAACAGCACCTTCTCGACCTGATGTCATTACTCCAGAAGCCAAAACTGTTTCAGCGTCAGATACTGATGAGCCAAACATTGCTGGTGAGTTGCAGGATTCAATCAGGGTAATTGGCAATCTTCGTGAAAATGAATTGAAACCCCAGCTCTCTGAAAATGACACGGGTGTGGCCATACACCTGTTTGTGAGTCTGGTTGATAAAGGTGCTACGGAAGTTGAAGCGCACGCAGCGGCTCTGGCTTACCGGGATGCTGTCGTTGATCAAAAGTTAACCAGTGATCAGGCTTTGACGGTTGGTATAGAAGTTTACAACTGGATTACTGATGAGCAGGCTTATGGGGAGTCAGACGTTGTTGAGGCCGGAAAGACTCTGGCCTCATGGTTAGCGGCGGGGGAAAGTGAGATATCTGCCGTTGAGGCTTTAACACAATGGTTGGATGAAACAATTGCTGCTGCTGATGATGAAAGCTGGGAAGAGGAATGGGGTATTGAGCCTGATAACTCAGAACCTCTTACTCAGCCTGCTTCAGACCAGGCGCCAACGGAAGCTCCTGCGCCACCGCCACCGCCACCGCCTCCAATACCGTCCCCTCCATCACCGGCTTCTCTGCAAACAACAGGTAATGTTGTTGACCCCAAGATTCAGGAGCGATTTGCTTCCGATTCGCGGCAGGATCTTTTGGCGGCTATCCGGGAAAGACAGGGAAAGCCGATTCAAAAGGATAAGAGTGTAGGGGAAGAGAAACCAGTTCAAGAGCAGGCTTCTTCAGATTCTCGTCAGGATCTTCTGGCAGCTATCCGAGCGCAACAAGGAAAACCGGTTAGAAAGGCAAATAGTACTGGATCTGAACAACCAACCAATACCGAGCAAGATAAGAAAGCAGGCAGTAAAGGTGAAGTAAAGTCGAAATACTCCGAAGGTGGAGATGCTGTTATAAGGGCTTTAAAAAGCAGAGTTTCTACTGAGGCTGCCGAACCCCAAAGAGATTTGACGGAAAGTTTTGGGGGAGTTTTTGAAGAATTTTTCTTTGAGTCTGGAGGTGAACTGGATCCAGAGAGCCAGCCTCAGCTACGGGAAGATTTGAAACTAGCTATAGAAAACACTGGTATTGCTGTTGATGTCGAAGCTTTATCCCAGAGTGCACTGAACCAGCTAATAGTCTCTATTCATGGCAAGCAGGGAGAGGCTCGCCATGTGATCGAAAGTGCTATTAGTGACTGGATCAGTGAAAGGCTGTTTCCAGGAAGCGAGTAACCTTTTATGCCGCAGCACCAAATTGGCTTTCCAGATGCTCAATAATTGCGCCTGATTCATACAGCCAGGTAGTGTTGCCATCGTCGTTTGTGATCTTCAGACAGGGAACCTGAATCTTGCCTCCCTGTTCAAGTAACTCCTTTCGAAAAGCGTTATCACTGTTTGCGTCACGGCACTCAATATTTAGGTTAAGGCGGTGAATCGCTCTGCGGGTTTTAATGCAGAAAGGACAGCCAAAGAACTGGTAAAGAGCCATCTGGGCTGTTTCACTATCTACCTGCTGTTGCTTCTGCTTTGAACGTTTGAGCTTGCGCGGGCGGGTTAGTATATCGATACCGGCAATGGTATAGCCCAGTGCATTTCTAACAAGTTTCAAAATCATCGGTACACCCCGGAAAATTTTCTTATTTTCTGCTGATAGCAGCTTGCGGAGGTATTGTACGGACTGTTGCTGGTTTTGGCTCGGTTTTCCGTATTAGCTCTGCCAGTAAATCTGGCTCCACTGCTGTTGTTCCTGTTTGTTTAGAAAACTCCAGGCCAGCATGTGGCTGATTTTTTGCCCCTGACTCATTTTTATAACGTCAACCTGCTTCGCTCCCAGTTGCTGGAGTGTTTTTCTCAGGGGGTAGAGGTTATCCTTTTTGGAAATCAGGCTGGTAAACCAGCAGACTTGCTGGGAGAAGTCAGCGCTCTCTTTAATCATCTGTTTCAGAAAACGAATTTCCCCGCCCTCACACCAGAGTTCAGCTTTCTGACCTCCAAAATTTCTTTTGTTTTTCCGATCATCCTGAAAATTTTGGTTCTTGCCCTTCAGATTGTTCCATTTTCGCAAGCTGCCAGCCTGAGCATCGGCAAGTGAGGCATGAAATGGTGGGTTGCAGAGAGTGATATCAAAACGGCTGGATGGTTTGATAATGCCATGGAAAATAAGTTTGCTGTTTTTCTGATGAACGACTTTGATCTGTTGAATCAAACCGGGGTTGCCCTGAGCAATCAAGTTGGCCGTTTTCACTGAAACGGGATCAATATCGGAAGCCATAAACTGCCAGCCGTAACTGCGGCTGCCAATAATTGGGTAAATACAATTGGCGCCCGTGCCTATATCCAGAGCCCGAACCTGATGCCCTTTAGGTGGTGTTCCGTGGTTAGCAATTGCCAGGAGGTCAGCCAAATAATGAATGTAATCGGCTCGACCGGGAATTGGAGGGCAGAGGTAGCCCTTGGGTATCTGCCAGTTAGGCACTTGGTAGTAATAAGCCAATAACGCTTTATTTAGACAGATAACGCCTTGCTCAGAACTGAAATCTACCGTTTTTTCTCCAGAGGGGGTCAAGTGAATAAAAGTATCCAGTTCCGGAAGTACCGTGCACAGAGCATCAAGATCATATCGACCCTGGTGTGGATTCCTGGGGTGGAGTTTTGCTTTTTGGGGTTTTGAAGAAACTTTGGAATTTGGACGGGTCAAAACAAAAAATTCATAAAGTCGAAAAGGCTATATTTTACCCTCTGTATGAGGGAGGCGCTAATGTGTTACGCCTGATTTATGCAGGAATCAGAAGGGTTTCCTGATTCAGGGTTTTTCCAGTTTGTTTTATCGCTTTAAGAATTCTTTGGATATCTTTATCGCTACTCTTTTGGAGTTTCTCCAGGTTAGCGTAAGGGAATTGATCAACAGCCCGCTGGGAACTTCCCTGACGGCTTTTCAGGAGAGTTTCTATATTTTCGGGAACAAACAAGCGAGCCTGAGGTAAGTGCTCCTTCAATCTCAGATAGTTGGCTAAACCCACATAGTCATAGTCGGGGAACAGCCAGACTTCAGGAGCTCTCTGGCGAAATGTCAGCCAGCGCAGCAGGGAGTCTGCCAACTGACCTTTGTAATACAGAAGGCAGCCGAAGTTTTCTCGCCCGAGCATTTGTTCCGGGTAGTGCAACGGTTCAATGTTTTCTATCAGAGCTAAAGGCTGGTCACAGGCCAGGTCATCTTCCGGGTGGAAAGTGAGAGAGATCGGTCCTGAAAACTGACAGAGCTGGTGTAGTTCGATTTTGTCTTCTGGATTATCCAGGTGATACCAATGACAAGTTTTCCAAGTATTCAGAAGATAATACTTATGTGTAGAAGTCGGGACCTGATCCGACCCTTTGGCCTTATTCGTGGAATTCGCTGTTTTTTTGAAATAGGCCAGCTGCTCTTGCAAAGCTTTCAGGCGATCTTCAACGCTGTTCTTCTGATCAGTGCGAATAACCCATTGAGATTGGGACTCGTACTGAATAAGACCACAGACTTTCATATCTTCCCTTAAATGAAAGCCAGACCCTTTGTTCCACTCACTGTCGTTCAGGCCGCCTTCACTCAGCAGTCTGGATAGTAATCGGATTTGTTTTTGCAGAGATTTTTCATTCATGGGATTTCTGTCTTACTTTATCAGTCAGGCTCATCCGTGAGCCCGCACAGTTGTTAGGCTGTTATCGGTTCTTCAGATTTGTCTACGTCCACTTTGATCTTGGGATCCAAAGTCATCCAATTTTCCTGATTGACCACCAGAGCCTGCTGGCGTTTGACACCTGTGTGAGCTTTCACCACGTCAATACCATAGCGCGCCAGATCGACCGCATAAACGGACGTCAGTAGCGGAGTAAAGCCAAGAACTTCGGCACTTTCCAGCAGCTGACGGGCATTGGCTGAGTCAACACTGGCTATTTCATCAATAGTGAACAATAAACGCTGATTAAGGGCATGTTTGGAATCCATCATATGACGGATCAGGTACATCAACGTCATCAGTTTCAGCGTGCTTCGGGTGCCAGTAGAACCAGCATCATCAATTTTGTCATAACGCTTCAGTTCGCCGGTGGCATCTTCAATCTCGAAGGAGACGGTGAAAATATCGGCGAGGCTCAGGGACTCACTGATACGGCTGGCAATAATACGCGTGGAATCCATGGCTTTTTCTTCGTTAATCACTGGCGTATCAAAGCTCAAGCCGGGCTGATCTTCTTCAAGAAGTTGGCCGGTGTCGACTATATAACGAATAGCATCATAGAGTTCCTGCACTGGCTGCAACAGAATGCGGAAATGCTTAAGGTTGGATACCTTGCGCCGGGAAATACTGCGGTTGAACTTATTTACCTGCTGTTCCAAGCGCAGGTAATCCTGCAAAAAGTCATTCAGTACACTGGAGAGTTGGAGAATCGCGGTTTTGCGATATTTCATCAACATCTGTTCAACTTCCGGGCGGGCTTCCCAGTCTTCCAGCACTTTACGCCAGGCGGCTTCTTCCGTTGTCTCGGATTCTGCCGCGCGATAACCCTTCAAACGGATATCTGAGTACAGAGTCTGCATTCGTAAAGTAGCATCGTGGGTAATTTGCCATTGTTCGCGATACAATTCGATGCGTTCTTCCAGATCTCGTTCTGTGAAGTTCTCTGAAGGGCGAATAATATCGGGCCAGTTGTCTTCTGGCGCTTTTAGCTGTTCCCACTGATCACAGACTTTTCTGCGGCTGGCGCTGAGTCTGGTGAACTCTTCTCTTTGTTGCTCGTTATCATGGCTGAGTTGTTCCAGCTGTTCCCTCAACTCGGTGATGTCGGCGTCGTGCTGGTGGATTTCTTCAACAAGTGTCGTGCGTTGTTCTACCCAGTTTTCATATTCGGGAATGCTGTCCTGCCAGGTTGTCCAGTCAGACACTTCACGTTCACGGCGAGTAATGGTGCTGCGCACCTGTTTTAGCTCTTCCCTGATTTCCTGATGGTCCAGCAGGGCGCTGAGACGTTGATCCAGCTCATTCAGGCGCAGCTCCTCTTCTTCAAGCTGCTTTTGAAGGTCCTGTTTGTTCTGCACAAGGCCGCGGGGTGTTGGTAGTTCATCCAGATGGATACGATAACCATCCCCCTGGAAGATGTGGCCTTGCATTCGAGAAAGAAGCTGTTGAGCTTCCTCAACCAGATGTTGTTCGTTGTCGAGATTCAGCACAGGATGATCATCGGTCACTGGCAGCATCAACAAACCTTCATTCATGAGTTTGCCAAGTTGAATAACGGATTCTTCGGAGAAGTGTCGTCCCAGCAAAGCTGCAAGCGTTTCATCGGCAGACATAGCCGTTTCCAGCTTCTCAATGCGCTGTTCCTGCTGTTTCATCTCCCTACGCAGGGAATCTTCATTTCCGCCCAGGTTGGCAACCCCCAGCTGGCCACCAAGTTTTTCTTCCCGTTCCCTGAGGTGTTCGATATCAGCATGCACGCTGTTGATATCATACATATTACCCAGCTCGGTAAAGGCTCGGGCACTTTTCTCATGACGATTAATGCGCTCAACCAGACGAGCTTCTTCGCGGTTTTTCAGAACTTTCTGCTGACTCGCGCTAGCCTCCTTCTCTTTCAGGGTGTTTGCTGTCTGTTGAGCGGATGCCAGAGTTTGAGCCAGCTCTTCAATGCGTTTATCAATGCCTTCAAGCCAATCCTCGTAATCTGTTTCGATTCCTTTCTGTAGAGCAAAAACAACCCCCGCTGCTTTTTCTCGTTTCAGACCGGTATGGCGCATAGCTTCCACATGAGATGCTGATGCGCCCAAAGCATCAAACTCTCGTTTTAAGCGCTCGTACTCGGCAAAAACTTCTTCTTTCTTTTGATGGAAGTTGATTGCGCCTTGGGTCATGTCGTTGGCAGACAGTTGAGGAGAAAACACGTCTAGCAAAGATTGTTTAATCATCCCGGCGTTGATTTCAGACTGGGTAATCAAACTGACGAAAAGGCTTTTAAAAACCTGATAGCGGCGGGTTCCACCAACTGGAACCAGATCAAGGGTTGCCCGGATTTTGCTGCTGACAGCGCCTTGTCCGCCACTGATAAGAACTTCAACATCCTGCGGGTTGAGTAAAGTAATCTTTTCTCCGGTCAGGGCTATGCGCTGGCGTACATCGGCAAATTTCAGTGGTGTGCGCTCATTAAAGAAATGTTCGCGCTTGAACTCACCGCGGTAAATAAAATGTTGATAACGATGACCGCTGGCAGAACCTTTACCGGCAATGCCCAGTACCCAAGGTCCGTGGGGGGTGGTGATCTGGGTAATGATGTAGCTATTGTCGTAGGGGAAATAGAATTTCCGGGTAACGTCTTTGGCGTACTTCTCAAACTTACTGCCCATCATGTTGGGCAGGAAAATAAACTGCAGGGCATTGATCGCCGTAGACTTTCCCCGATTGTTGGAACCAAAGAAAGAAACGGAACGATCCAGCGGTAACTCACCCCAGGCATAGGTTCCCGATTGAATCAGATACAGGCGGGTCATACCATAACGATTATTCAGAGGGCTGGTTGTGTCACTCATTCCTCTCGCCCTCTATTGTTTCTGTTTCTGTTTCTGTTTCTGTTTCTGTTTCCGGGTTGCCAGTTGCTGACTGTTGAATCTCTTCACGTTCTAATTCAGCACTGTTTTCCGCGACCTGTTCGGCAGCTTCCAGAAAGCGGCTTATGGGCTTAAGAAAACGAATATGATCTTCTGAGGCCATATGGCAAAGACCTCGGCGAGCCATCCATTCAAGCAACGTGATAACAGCGTTTCTGCTACCAAGATCTGCCTGTTCATAGAGATCAGAATAATGACGGCGAGTGTCGTCAATAACCTGCAGCTCTATAGCCTCACCGGAAATAGTGGCAGCCGGATCGTAATTATTGTCTTGGAGGAAATCGATCAGGGTGTAGACCAGCAGGGCAACTTTGCGGCTGGTACTGAGAGACTGACCGGTGACACTGTCTGGATAGACAAAATAGAAAAAACCATCAGGGTGATAAATCAGTTCATAACCCAATAAAGCAAATAAATGGGTGTAGCTATCTCGATGATGTTCCAGCTCTTTAAACAGAGCGAACTGATCGGGGCTGTCGGCAGATAAATGTGAACCTTCACGAAGGCGAGTGTATATTTGCCGTCCGTTTGGCAGGTGACTGCTCAGGTTTTCATCCAGAAGCAGTTGTGGAGCCGCAGAATCCACAATGCTTTCAGACTGTGGTGCCTGCCACTCAGCCGGCTCGGCCTTTGTCAGGGTAGATTCCGAACTGTCATTCATGGTTAATTTGCTTATGTCGTTTAATGTTGAATTCAAAGTGCCTTAACTGGATTCCAGCGCTAGAGTCCGTCTTTCCATGGTGAGGAAATGATCACGAGTTTCATAACGATTGGAGCTGCCACTGATGACCTGGCTGTTTAAGTTTTCAGTTTCATTGGTTAGCCGCACCAGAAATTCCAATAGCTGACGGGTATTCAATGTTGGGTAATGCTCTATCAACCATGCCAGACAGTCATTAACAGGAAGCGCCGGTTGAATATCCTGATTAACCATGGAAAAAGTCACCGGCTGCTCCTCTTCCTGTTCTATTGCGTCAGGGATATCGAACTGACGGGATTCCAGAGCTGTTAATTCACTGAGGTAGGCGACCAGGGAACTGTTGCTGTCGGTCAGGTTTGGCCGGGTTCTACCGGTTAGCGGAACCTTGGTGGGGCTAATGGCATAGCGGAATTTCTTACGGCGCATTTCCGCAATGGCTATAGCGGCACCTCGGGTTAGTGCTGAGTTGCGCTGGAATCTCCGATAGATCGGCTCAAGCAAGCGGGAGCAGCGATCAATGCTGTGACGCAGGCCTGAACGAAGATCCAGTAATCGTAAGTTCAGGCGGGCAAGCCGAGTACTTTCTGAATAACCAATGTTATGGCGAGCCTGCTCCATATAATCCAGCAAGTTGTGTTCGATGGCTTTAAGGGTCCGTTCATACTCACCCTGTACATCCAGCATATCTGCAGTGGGCTGAACGTACTGGGTCCAAGCATCCAGGGCTTGTGTATAACGGGCTTTCAGTGGAATGCTGCGAGAAGAATTCTTGGCATCCTCAATAATGCGCAGAATAGCCTGTTCATTATTTTTCAATTCCCGGTGGACATCACGAAAGCGGCGATCAAGTTGGCTGGTATAGCGAACCACTAGATAATTGTCTTTAGCCGAAAGAGCCTGTCCCAACTGTTTGGTTAATCTGTGCAGGTCATCAATCTTGGCTTTCAGTGAGACAGATAATCCCAGTTGCTGCTGATCGGTAATCAGCTCAACAATATCCAGAATGGTGGGGTTTAAATCAAACTGATTTTCGGCTCTGGCGACAGGAATAAGAATTTCCAGTTGGCAAAGTCGGGTGAATAATTCAGTTAGTTCCGGGTTTGAGTGCTCTTCTGATTTCTCTTTTATGCAGTTGCGGGCAACATCAATAAATTCTCTGGAAGAAAAACTCAGAGAACCAAAGTTACGGTGCAGGGCATCAATAAGATCAATATGCTGTTGAAGATTGCGGAGAAATTTTTTGACGTACTCCACTGTTAATCCGCTGTTTTGTAAAAAGCCTAAGCTAGCAGACTTGGCCAAGCCTATAAAGAGAGGAATTGTTCCAGGGTACGTTCACAGCCCAACATCTGACTCAGTGGCTTTGAAAGTACCCTGGTAATTTCGCAGTAGAGATTCAGTTAGTGGAACCTGATCATTAACTGAGAAAAACCGGCCCACCACCAAACTGCCAGAATATTGCGGAGCCGACTTTCATGCAGACCAATAACACAAGACCGGCGCAGGCTAGCGCAGAAGCAAACATAAACCCACGTTCAAATGGAATTCCCATAACATGGGGCATGCCAATAAACAGAAGGTAAGTCGCATAGCCAATGCCAGCGATGATTCCGAACAAAGTGAGAGGCAGGGATGGGTAGAGTGCCAGAAGGCCGCAAAAGTAAAGAGGTGTTGCTACATAGGCCGAAAAAATAATGCAGCGCTGGTAAGAAGGGTTGCTGCCAAAGGTTTTCGCCATCCAGTGGGCAAAAATCCCCATTACGATGATGGCACCAATAATGGCGAAGTACGACACCACACTCATAAACAAAGCACTGGCCATTGTTAACTTAACTGGATCCAGCCCGGTAAGGGACCAGCCGACTTCTGTTGCGCCAATAAACGAGGCTGCACCCGGTATGGCCGCAAGTACTGTCAGGTGCCAGAGATAGTCATGGCCATGGTCTCTGATTTCACCATTAATTCTGTCCCATTCTTCGTGAGGGTGGGACATCATTCCCCAAATGTGATGGAGCATAACCATACCTCAAGTGGATTGTGTTTCTTTGACTTTAGACTGTGGATCCATCATTCCAAATAGCGTTATTAAAGCAAGCTATAGATCCTAAACTCTGAGCGCAGTTAACCAGTAAATACTAGTCGGTCTTCATGGTCCGTCTCATGCTCATGCTTTATATAAATCTGATACTTATTCGAAAGAAGTATTTAAGTTGAAAATTGGAGAGGGCAGATTCATCTAGTGTTTAAGTATTCATGATGGGTAAAGGGTATTACCACTTCGATCTGAACTGGTTTGCGGATAGTTGTGCTTTCAGTAAGCGCTTTATAGGAGCAGTATCATGAAACAACACCATTACATGTTTGATTCACTGGATGATTTACAAAGAGCTTGCTGTGATCTTGAAGATATAGGCGTTGCTCATGAGTCTTTGCATGTTGTCCACAAAAACCGGGCATCTGTTGAGAAACGTTATTTAAACGGTGTTGGGGAGTTGGAAGAAACAGATCTGATTCACACGGGATTACGAGGGTTTCTTTTCGGCGTTATCGCTTCTACCTTTTCTGGCTTGTTAACTTGGAACTGGTTTGGCACCCATGAGCTGGGTGGAGTGATTACTGGCTTTGTGTGCTTTGTCACTCTTGGGTTTTTTACTTGGGTCGGTGGTTTAGTCGGTATCAATCATGATAACTGGCGACTGTCGCCTTACCATGACATGTTGGATCACGGTAAGGGATTATTGCTGGTAGATCTCTGGCCGCAGCAGGAAATGGAAGTGACAAGACTTATGGCAGCGCTTCATCGTGAAGGTCGCCATATTGGGGAGTGTTCGTCTCTGGAGTCCCCCTTTGAAGGTGGCTGGCATCTCCACCTTCACAAATTCAGAGGTGTAGCCTGATTGTCGCTCCCCGCAATACCGGAAAGGACTGTCGGGATTCAGGTTACAGCCCAGCGACTGTAGCCTGATTGTTTTCTTTTCTGGTAAAACGGTATAGAAGATTCGGTTCACTGGCGATATAAATATCACTGTTGTCGTCCATTGTTACCCCTTCCGCTTGAGGTATAAATTGGTCAAGTCTTGGGATGATTCCTAGCCCAAGGGTGCTGATCACATTACCTTCCAGATCAACTTCGATCACCTGATGGGATTCGTCACTGAGAACCAGCATATGGCCACTACGGCTATCATAGTGGAGCCCGGAAAGGTCGCTGCTCTCAGATGTCACCGCGTCATTAAATTCCGCGTAATGATCAATTTCTACCGAATGATCCAGACCATTTTCAGAGAACCCTTTCACGCTGTATAGCATCATGGGATCACGCTCTTTCGCAATCCAGACGCTGTTTTCTGAGGTGTCCCAGGCTAGCCCTTCAAAACCTTTGTTTTTTCCAGAACGTATGCCAACACCAACTTTCGGGCTGTCTGCGTACACAATTTTTTTCGTATCTTCAGTTATCCATATCTGGACAACGCTTTGTCTGCGTTCATCCGCAACCAGATAGCGGCTACCACCCGCCCAGGTAATGGCTTCCAGATCCTCAAAACCCACCATTTCAATATTTCTGAGCAGGTTTCCGTGTCGGTCTATTTCGATCAATTGCGCTGGGCCATTAATCACTGAGAACAGCGTTTTTGTTTTGTCGTTCCAGGTAAGACCGGACAAGTTATCTTCTATACCATCAATAGCACGGATTGTGTCGTCCATTTGATAGTCATTTAGCCAGATAGAAACGTTCTTGGTCTCTTCAGTGGTGACCAGTCCCAGATAGATCCTGAAAATAGCATCATCCAGGTCAATAAAGTGGGCAAGCCCTGCAATCAGGCCTAGCGCAACAGCAGCCCGGGCTGGTCTGGATAAAATTCTTCTGTGTAAAAAGGTCAAAACTGAATCCACCATGAAAAGGCTGAGAAGAGGGTAGAGCGTAAGTGTGCAACGGAGAGTGTGAATAAAAGATGAATGAACTCTTAAGAGTTTCTGACAGAGAGATTGCGCAAGACTAATGTAGCTGGCATTCGTTTTATGGGAGTAAGATCATAACTATTGCCTATGAACTAAGCTGTTGGCACAAAAAATAAGGGTACTGGTTATGCTCTCACCCTCTGAAAGTTTGCTGACAGCTGAATACATGGGGCGACCGGTTGCTTTGTATAAGCATCTCCATAGGCTGGGGCCAATCTACTATGATGCTAACCATGAATTCTGGATTGCCAGTGAGTTTGATTTAGTATCCGGCTTGTTACGCCATCCTGATATGAGTTCTAACCGTGAAGGAATGAGTTCTCGCCGGTTTGAAGGTGCGGAAAATCGCAGGGTCAGGGCGGCGATGGAAGCGCTAGGGCGCTCGATGTTGATGATGGACCCACCTGAACATACCCGATTACGTAAAATGGCGAATCCGTTGATGGGGCGGGAGCGGGTTGAGAGTTGGTCTGCGGATATTAACGATGTCTTCTTAAAGTTAATGACCCCCTGTAAAGAGAAAGGCGAGTTTGATCTTGTCCATGATGTGTGTGAACTTTATCCGACGGAAGTTATTTTCAAGCTGTTTGCTGTTCCTGAAGCTTTGCGCCCGAAATACCGGGAGTGTGTCTGGCGTTCTATGAAGTATTTTGGATTCAACCTGAGTGAATTATCGATGCCCATGGCGATGGGCAGTGTTGCAGCTTCGACGCAGACGCGAGGTTTTCTTACAGAATTGTTGGAAAAACGCTGTGAATATCCGAGCGATGACCTTCTAAGTGAGCTGGCTGCTTATGTTGTCAGCGGGGAGACAGAGGTTGATGAAATGACTCGCATGGCCAGTCTGATTGTGAATGCAGGACACATAACAACAATTGATCTGCTTGCTAACGGGGTTTATCAGTTACTGAGTCATCCTGATCAGTGGCGGTTATTGAAAGAAAATCCTGAGTTAGCGGGGCAGGCTGTTGAAGAAATTCTTCGTTACGACTCTTCGGTTCCCTTCACATTTCGACGCGCCACAAATGATATTGATGTGCCAGGCGGAACTATTCGTAAAGGAGATTTTATCGCGTTAGGGCTTGCTGCTGCCAATCATGACCCTGCTATTAATGAAGACCCGGATGTATTTGATATTACCCGGCCAAAAGTTCGCCATGTGTCGTTTGGGCAGGGAGTGCATGCCTGCCTGGGGGCAAATTTGGCTCGCCTGGAAATGAAAACGGCTCTTGCTGCATTGGTTCAACATATGCCAGATCTGAGGTTTGCAGAACACCCGGAGCCTTATATGAAAAGCGACACTCTTGTCTTTAAGGGGTTTCATGCTCTACCTCTGGTTTGCTGAGAGGACACTGACGACTCTGCCTGTTGATCATCAATGTTTTGAGTGAGTCTGTGTAGTCATTGGTCTGGGGTGTCGCGATTCATTAAGCCATCCCTGGCTGTCATTTTGTATATCAGGTAAGAGTCGTGCTTATTTGGTTATTAAGGAGAAGGTGTCCACGCTTCAATATGCCCTTTACGACTGGCTGAAAGCTTTTCGGCTGATTGGCTCTGCCATTCGTTTCCGTGCCACTGCTTATAGAGGCGGCGTAACCATCCTGGGGTATAAAGAGGAAATGGAAGCAGAAATCGGCTGCGACCAAGTTCCTGAAGAGCCCCCTCAGGTTTGCCGTCGTTATCAATGGCAAGGTCATCTGCATAAATCTCTATATCTTCAATGCGGTCACCAATCATCTGGGCAACATTAACTGGTTTCCCTGTTACCATGCCTGTACGAATAGCTGCAAATCGCATGCGTTTATTGGTGTCGCTCCTATCACTGAAATCCCCGAACATTAGAAGGTGTTGGCTGTCGGGTACGGGGAGCCCTGTTGCTTCCAGAGACGCCAGCAAAGGGCCTCTCATATCATTGCCTCTTGCAGATTGGGGCGGCCGGTTGGTGACGTAGAAGATTTCTCCACCAGCCTCTTTCACGGCATGAAGATACTCCTTGGCACCAGCTACCAGGGCTTGTGGTTGTTCCAGGCCTGCCCAATGATTAAAGAGCTCGAGAGGGTTTTCTGTATGGTTGTTCAGGAAAACATGGGCTGGGAATGGAATGTTCTGAACAATAGTTCCATCAATATCAATAACAACGGCTGCACCTTGCTCGGGTCGTGATTGCTTCCAGTACTGGCTGGCTCGGTTATAAATTTGCCGGGTAATAAACGGGTACTCTGCAGACTCGGTGGTCCACTCTAATAAGTGACCCATTTCTGTTCCGCGATAGAATTTGTCAGAAGCGAAGAAATCTGAAGGGGGCTGCTGAAAGTCGCCCACCAGCTGTTTGGCTTTATTCTGCCGTAAAGTATGTTCTTCATCAGGTGAATGAGGGCAGTAGCCATGGGTGACACACTCCCAGGTGCCATAAGCCGCATTTGTTTGCAGAAGGCTGTGTTGCCCAGGTTTACTGGGGTTGTTTTCCAACCACTGTTTTTGGGTCTTTGATTTGATCGGAAGCTCAAACCCGAGGTCAGCCATCTTATCGCCCATAGTCAGGATGATCTGCCTGTTCTCCTGCTCTCCCCACAGACGGATCAGGTCGCTCTTTTGGAGTCCTGAACTGATCTGCAAATGTTTGGTATCTGTATAGGGAAGGTCAGCCTTGGAGAGCATTTCCAGGGTGCTACTCGCAACAATAGGATCGTGATACCGTGCAGTGAGATACAGAATCTCAACGCCTTTGCTGGAGGTGTTCGATAAGAAGTATTTCGCTCCGGGTGTCAGCTTGGGAGGTTGAGATTGCCACCAGAGGTAATCACGTTCTTTAGTACGCTTTTCGTTAGAGCCAATAAAGCCAGCAAAGTAAGCGGATGCTTGGATAATTGTGTCATCAATATCGGTAACAAGAGCCGGCTTTTTTCCTGAGGCGTGTGTTTGTTCCAACTGTTGGTCAACCACATCCGCAGCCATGTTGAATGTTTGCCAGGATAGAGCTCTGCTCTCTTCAGAGTGCTGCTGCCAGAGCATGGCCAGAGTGGTTTGTTCATAGAGGTCTTTCCATTCCAGTGCATAGAGTTGACAGGAAAAGAGCAGATGGAGAAATACAAGACACTTATGGGCTGGTTGGGACATATTCGCCACCTATAAAACAGGAGACGAGAGATTAGCTGCTATTTCTTACCAGGGTGCTAACAGTCGGGAAAGCGACGCTTGGAATTGTTAAAGACAAGGCTCAGGAGAGCCTGTCCTTAAAGTCATTGTACCCAAACTCTTTGGTGAACCTTAAATTATCGGTTTCAGAATTCCAGATAGCTATAGCTGGTAAGCCAATGCCATTAAATGTACTGGTTTTCACCATGGTGTAGTGGGCCATATCATCAAACATCAGCCTCTGAGCAACTTCCAGAGGCTGGTCAAAGCTGTAATCACCCATCACATCTCCTGCCAGACAGGTTTGGCCTCCAAGGCGATAAGTGTGTGACTTTTCATTCGGTAAACCTGCCTGAAAAATATCTGCCCGGTAGGGCATTTCCAGTGTGTCCGGCATATGGCAGGTGGCGGAGGTGTCAAGAATTGCCAGATCCATAGTGTTATGAGTGATATCCAAGACTTCACTGATTAATACACCGGAATGAATGGCGATTGCCTCCCCTGGCTCCAGATAAACCTGAACCTGATATTTTTTCTGGAAAGCTTTGATGCGATGAATCAGGGCTTCTACATCGTAATCTGGAGCGGTGATATGATGGCCACCACCGAAGTTCACCCATTTTAGAGTATGGATAATATCACCAAAGTGTTCTTCTACAGCGGAGAGAGTTCTGTTCAGAGGTTCATATCCCTGCTCGCAGAGAGTATGGAAATGCAGACCGGAAATACCTTCTAAACTCTGTCTTTCAAATTTACTTGGAATAATACCAAGCCGAGAGCCGGGGGCGCAGGGGTCATAAATAGGTGTGGATCCCTCGGAATGAAGAGGGTTTATACGCAAGCCAAATTCAAGTTTAGGCCTCTGAGCTTTTGCCTGCTGTATGAGTGTCTGGAAACGCTGCCATTGGTGAAATGAGTTAAAAACAACGTGGTCAGAAATGTTGAGGATTTCTGGTAAATCCCTTTCAGTGTATGCCGCTGAAAATGTGTGAACTTCTTGACCAAACTCTTCATGGCCGAGCTTTGCTTCATAGAGCCCACTGGCGCATGTCCCCGACAAATATTTGCTAATCAAAGGGGCCAGGCTGAACATGGAAAAAGCTTTCAGGGCTAGCAGAACCTTGGCTCCTGATTCTTGTTGAACCCGAGCCAGAATTTTCAGGTTGTTTTCAATAGCCACCTCATCCACAACAAAACAGGGAGAAGGTACTCGTGAACAATCAAAACAGTGAAAGGTTGTCGCTTTTATCATTCTTTGAAACGGAAACTTATATTTATAAAGGACTGAGTGGTTTGCTTCTGAGTTAAAGGCTAACCATAACTAAACCCGATAGTATCAGGAATAGTCCACACTTCTTCGGTGTCGGGACACTTTCTTTCAACCAAACTACGCCCATAAGTACACCAATGGGAATGCTGGCTTGACGCAGAACCACTACGTAACTGACATTATCTACAAAGGCCATGGAGCATAGCACCAGTCCATAGGTTATGACTATGCAGCAGCCGGTTATGATGAAGGTAATGCCATGTTTTTTCGGCAATGGTATGGCCTGTGTCTGCTGTTCAGGATGGCAGAGTACTGCAATGCTTAACTGAATGGCCGTGCCAATCATCTTCAAAATAATATAAGTTACAGCGACCCGTTGGCAGAAATTAAATATGAAGGGGATATGTAGCCCTGAGTAGAATATCAGGGCTACAGTCAGATCAAATCAGATCAAACTCTGGGTTTTCCATCACTTTCCATGGCAGGCCGTGTTTGTTCATATCTTCCATAAAAGGATCTGGATCCAACTGCTCCATGTTCCAGACCCCTGGTTTCATCCATTTACCTTCGATCATCATCTTGGCACCAATCATGGCTGGTACGCCGGTGGTGTAAGAGATGGCCTGGGATTGAACTTCCTGATAGCAATCTTGATGGTCTTTGATCTGATAAACGTACACAGACTTCTGTTCGCCATCTTTCACACCCTGAACAACGCAACCAATACAGGTTTTGCCTTTGGTGCGAGGGCCAAGGGTGGATGGGTCAGGCAGAAGGTGTTTCAGGAACTGAATGGGTACAATTTCTGTGCCGTTAAAGTTTACTGGTTCAATACCTGTCATGCCAACATTACCCAGTACTTCCAGGTGTTTCAGGTAGCTCTCACCAAAGCTCATCCAGAACTGGGCTTTCTTGATCGTCGGGTAGTGTTTGGTCAGAGATTCCAGCTCTTCGTGGTACATTCGGTAAATATTGTATTCACCAACCTCGTCCGGGCAGGTGAAGCTTTGCTTGAGAGACATGGCTGGTGTTGCAACAAACTCACCATTTTCCCAGTGGCGGCATTCGGCCGTTACTTCTCGGATATTAATTTCCGGGTTGAAGTTGGTGGCGAAGGGATAACCATGATCGCCACCATTCACATCAATAATATTGAGAGTGTGAATTTCATCGAAGTAGTGCTTGGCAGCGTAAGCCGTAAACATATTGGTGGCACCGGGATCAAAGCCGGAACCCAGAAGTGCCATCAGTCCAGCCTTCTCAAACTTTTCCTGATAAGCCCACTGCCATTTGTATTCGAACTTAGCGGTATCCAGCGGCTCGTAGTTGGCGGTATCCATATAGTGGACACCTGTTTCCAGACAGGCATCCATAATGGTTAAGTCCTGATAAGGAAGAGCCACGTTGATTATCAGAAAAGGTTTGATCTTGTTAATCAGCTCGACCAGTTCCGGAACATTGTCCGCATCAACCTGCGCCGTTTCTATCGGGCGAATCAACAGCTCTGCAATAGCTTTACACTTGGACTCTGTGCGGCTGGCCAGAACGATTTCTGTAAACACTTCCGGCAATTGTGCGCATTTATGGGCGACCACCTGGCCGACACCGCCTGCACCGATAATTAACACTTTTGCCATTATTCAATTCTCACTCTGTTATTTTTCGCTGAAGGTTATTTCTCATAGTAGGTATAGCCTTGCATGCTGGCATTGAAGGTTTTCATCATGTTCTGCCGTTCTCTGGCAGTAATTCGACCTTCCTTTACGGCTTGTTCTGCGGTGTTGCGGAATTGCAGATACATCTCTTTCGGCTGGTATTCCACATAGCTCAACACGTCTGCGATGGTGTCACCGTGAATTTCTTTGACGAAGTCATAAGTGCCATCGCTGTTTAAGCGCACACTGACGACATTGGTGTCTCCAAACAAATTATGAAGATCACCAAGAGTTTCCTGATAAGCACCGATCAGGAAAACACCTAAGTAATACTCTTCATTTTTTTTGAGTGAGTGGAGTGGGAGCGTTTGTGCAGAGCCTTCCCAGGGATCAATAAAGCGATCAATCTTGCCATCGCAGTCACAGGTGATATCTGCAAGCACAGCCTGTCGGTCAGGCTCTTCATTCAACCTGTGAACAGGAATAATCGGGAATAACTGATCAATGGCCCAGATATCCGGCAAAGACTGGAACAGACTGAAGTTGCCGTAGTAAATATCAGACAACGAAACTTTTAACCCTTCAAGATCGGCTGGAATGCGTTTCATGTCATCCAGCATGGCTGCAATGCGTTGGAGGATTTCCAGAAACAGGTTCTCGGCAATGGAGCGGTTTCGTAAATCAAGCTGCCCCTGTTTAAAGAGTTCTCTGATTTCCTGTCGATGGAAATGGGCATCATTGAAACATTCCTGCGCTCGCTCTGGAGTGAGGTATTCAAAGATTTCCCGCATTTTCTCCAGCTGGGGATGTTCATGATCCGAGGCGCAAAGAGCCTTTTCCGGTTCAAATGACGTGACATCAAGAATATTGAACAACAGTACAGAACCATAGGCGACGGTGGCGCGGCCAGACTCGGTTACAATTGTCGGGTGAGCTATATCGTACTGATCAAAAGTGGTTTTCAGGGTGTCGACTATATCTTCGCAATACTCTTCGAGGCTGTAGTTGCGACTCTGCCCATCATTGCTTTTTGCGCCAGTGTAATCCACAGCCAGGCCGCCACCCAGATCAATATGAGTCAGGGCTGCACCTTCGTTAACCAGATCGGTATAGTATCTGCAGGCCTCGACAATACCGCTGCGAATATCGCGAATGTTCGGGATTTGTGAACCAAGATGGCAGTGAAGAAGTTGCAGACAGTGCAACATGTTTTCTTTTTTCAACAGGTCGACAGCAGCTATCAGCTGGGTACTGGTCAGCCCGAAAACACTGCGATCACCGCTGGTAGAATTCCAGTGGCCACTGACTTGACTTGTCATTTTGGCACGTACGCCGATCATGGGTTCCACCCCAAGGGCGCGGCTTCGTTCAATGATGATAGGAAGTTCGGCAGGAGTCTCAACCACAAAGAAACAGTCGAAGCCCAGTTTAATGGCATTAAGACCAAGCTCAACAAACTCGGCATCTTTGTAACCGTTACAAATAATCAGGCTGCCGGGGTCACGCAAAGTGGCAAGTACAGCAATCATTTCTGGTTTGCTGCCCACTTCAAAACCATGATTAAATCGAGCACCGAAAGCAGCAATCTCCTCCACAACCTGAGCCTGCTGGTTGACCTTTATTGGGTAAACGCCACGATAGTGGTTGTTATAACCAACCTCGCAGATCGCTTTACGAAAGGCTTCATTTAATCGAAAAAGTTGTGCATCCAGAATGTTCTCGATTCTGAGAAGCACAGGCATCTGCAAGTCCCGTTCAGCCATTTCTTCGATGATATTCAGAAGGGGGACTTCGGTGTTCAAGGTTTTCGCTGTGACTTCACCGCGACTGTTGAGGCCGAAATAGTCGTTGCTCCAACGGTGAATGCCATACAGCTCTTCTGCTTTAGCTATATCCCAGGAGGTATTTTGATGCTTGGGAGAGGATCTCTTTTCCAAATAATCGCCCTCAATTGGCAGTGGTTGCCTGTTGTATTTATTGGTGGACTTGGTGTTGTCGTTACGCCCAAATCGGAGCGCAATTCTGCTTGAAAAATTACCTGGGAGGCAAGAAAGAAAATGTTAAAAAATCCCCCACTATTTATAACAGGGGATTATGGGGAATCAGTATTTTGCAGGGGTTAATATTATTGGGCTTTTAAAGTTTGGCCGTTAATTTCTCTGCTGTCGCTGCCCATCAAGTATAGATACAGAGGCATGATTTCTTCGGGGGTTTTCAGTGTCTCTGGGTCTTCGGCGGGATAAGCACTGGCTCTCATGGCTGTGCGTGTCGCTCCGGGATTGATGGCATTGGATCGTACTTTGCTCAGACCGTCTTCTTCGTCGGCTAAAACCTGCATCAAGCCTTCAGTAGCGAACTTTGAAATGCTGTAGGCTCCCCAATGTGCCCGACCTTTGCTACCAACGCTGGAGCTGGTGAAAACAACAGACGCTTCAGGTGCTTCTCTTAACAAGGGGATCAGCTCTCGGGTTAACAGAAATTCTGCATTGACATTCACCTGCATGACACGCTGCCAGGTGTCAGGATCATACTGAAAGAGTGGCCCAAGGCGTCCGAGTAAACTGGCGTTATGAAGTAAACCATCGAGGCAGCCAAACTCTTCGGCAATGGTGCTGGCCACTTCCTGATAATCATGGAAGGTTGCCGTTTCAAGGTTCAGGGGAACAATCGCTGGTTGTGGGTAACCTGCCTGTTCAATTTTGTCGTAGACTTTTTCCAGTTTCTCGGTGGTTCGTCCGAGTAGGATAACTGTTGCTCCGTGCTTTGCGTATGTAAGTGCCGCAGTGCGACCAATTCCATCGCCAGCACCTGTGACCAGAATTACCCGGTTTTCCAGAAGGTTTTCTGGTGCCTGATAGTCAAACATGGTCAGTTTCCTTAATTGACTGCAAAGAGCCGCCTTTATAAATGGTTATGATAAGGCGGCAGGTGTTTAGTAAGCGTTACACGATTGTGTTCGTCGGGTTACCCGGGCAGATTCCAATCACATTCATCCAGCCATTCCAGAAGGCCCTGAGGGGACTCGGTATTATAGTCGGCCTGCCATGTGTCTGGATCATCTTCTGGGGCAATAAAGCCGTAAAGCGCCGTAACGGTCACCATGCCAGCAGAGTGACCCGCCTGAATATCCCGCTCATGATCGCCAATATAAACACAGGTGGAGGGATCACAGCTAAGGATGTCGGAAGCCTGCCACAGGGATTCCGGGTCTGGCTTGCTCTTTTTCACATCATCCGGGCAAACCAGTACGCTACACCGTTCACTCAGACCGAGCTGATCCAGCAATGGTAGAGTTAAAGGTCTGGGCTTGTTGGTGACAATGCCCCAGGGAAGCCCTCTGGCCTCAATAGCAGCGAGCAATGGTTCAATACCTTCGAAAAGAACGGCTGGTTTTTTTCGCTGGGGATTGGCGGTATGTGTTTCGTAGTTCACCAGCAGGCGGTTGCGCAAGGTGTCAAAACCAGGTTCGTTGGGCTGTAAACCGTAACCGAGAGTAATGAGGCCACGGGAACCGTTAGAGACATTGGCGCGAATTACCTCGGCGGGCAATGGCTGATAGTTGTCCTCACGCAGCATGGTGTTGAGGGTGTGGACGAAATCCTCTGAGGTGTCGAGAAGTGTGCCGTCCAGGTCAAATAGTACCGCCTGGATTTCACTCTTCAGGCTGCCTTCCATTGTTGTCATTCCTGTGGTTTTGGCTTGAATATGTTTTGAGTGAGTGGCTTTCGAGTACTGTTATCGGAAGCCACTCATTTATTGTTTTATAGGAATCGCCAACCAGCTTCAAGCGCCGGTGTCAGTATCCGCAGGAAGAGTGGTATGAATCATATAATTCACATCCAAATCTCTTTCTTGTAGCCAGTAACGCTTGGTTAAAGGGTTATAAAGCAGACCGGTAGAGTGATGTACGTCCAGTTCGGCCTTACGACACCAGCTGGTTAACTCATGGGGGCGAATAAACTTCTTGAAGTCATGAGTGCCTTTCGGCAACAGGTTCAAAATATATTCCGCACCGGCAATGGCAAACAGCCAGGCTTTTGGATTACGGTTAATGGTGGAGAAGAAAACATGGCCTCCCGGCTTCACCAGCTTGGCACAGGCAGCAATAACCTTTGATGGATCTGGAACGTGCTCCAGCATCTCTAAGCAGGTTACAACGTCAAAGCTGGCCGGCTGGTCTTCTGCCAGTTGCTCAGCGGTGATCTGCTGGTAATTCACTTCAACACCACTTTCCAATCCGTGAAGTCGGGCGACGGAAAGAGGTGCTTCCCCCATATCAATGCCGGTAACTTTAGCACCCCGGCGAGCCATAGACTCACTGAGAATGCCACCGCCACAGCCAACATCCAGAACGGTTTTTCCTGCCAGCCCTGCACGTTGGTCAATGTAGTCCAGTCTAAGCGGATTGATCTGGTGCAGTGGGCGGAACTCACTGTTCTGATCCCACCAGCGGCTGGCCAGAGCCTCAAACTTGGCTATTTCCTGATGGTCAACATTGCCCTGGTGGCCAGAATTGTTTTTGTGTCCTTCAGTCATGTCTTTCTGCTTATCCCTGACGGCTTGCGGATATACGTTTCTGCCATTCACCGGCACGTTGTTTCAGCCAGGCTTCGTCCAGTGTAGTAAGATGGCGGTCTTCCATCAGCACTTTACCGTTTACCCAAACGTGAGTGAACTGGTTGCGATTGGCGGTGTAAATTAGTTGAGAAACTGGGTTGTATACGGGCAGGTTTTCTAGCTCATTCATGGCGATAGCTGCGATATCAGCCTGCTTACCAACTTCAAGGCTACCGGTCTGGTTTTCAATGCCCATGGCCCGGGCGCCATTAATTGTGGCAGCTTCAAGTGCTCCCCATGCGCTGAGAGCGGTTGCATCTTGACCAACGGCTTTGGCGAGAAGTGATGCTGTACGGGTTTCGCCAAGCATGTCGAGATCGTTGTTGCTGGCGCAGCCGTCGGTACCAATGGCCACGTTAATACCAGCCTGTTGAAGCCGGGCGATAGGACTAAAGCCGCTGGCAAGTTTCAGGTTGGATTCCGGGCAGTGAAGAACGCTGCAGCCATTTTGGGCAATCAACTGGATTTCCGCCTCGTTCAGTTGCGTCATATGAGTGCACTGAAGGCGGGGAGAAAGGAATCCGAGATCGGCCAGTCGGCGCAGAGGGCGCATACCTGTTTTTTCAACGGCTTCGCTGACTTCCAGGGCGCTTTCGTGGATGTGCATCTGCACGTTAACATCCAGTTGCTCAGACAGAGTAATAATTTCTTTTATTGGACCGTCGCTGACAGAGTATGGCGCGTGGGGACCAAAGCCCACCAGAATACTGTCTTGATTACGAAACAGGTCGACGACTTCCAGACCTTTGTAAATATAGTTGGCTGCGTCTTTCGCCCAATTGGTGGGGAAGTCCAGTACCGGAAACACCAGCTGGCAGCGCATGCCACCTTCCAGTGCAGCGTGGCCAGCGGCATCCGGGTAAAAGTAGTTATCACTGAATGTTGTGGTGCCGCCGCGAATCATTTCTGCCATGGCCAGGCGCGTACCATCGTGAACAAAATCTTCGTTTACAAACTGACCTTCAGCAGGCCAGATGTGATCATTTAACCATTCCATAATGGGCAGGTCATCAGACATGCCCCGGAACAGACTCATGGCGGCATGGCCGTGGGTGTTGATGAAGCCGGGTATCAGTGCGTGGTCACTGAGAGTCTGGGTATTATCCGCAGACCATTGAATTTTTGCTTCCGATGTTGGCAATATGGCGGCAATCTGTCCATTCACTACGGCCAGAGAGTGGTCTTCCAGAATGGCTTTGGAGCCATCCACGGTGATAATCCAGCGTGCATGAATCAGGGTATCCGCATGCTGTTTCTCATGGTTGTTGTTTATTGCTGAGGTGGTCATTTGTCATATCCACATTCTGGCTTTTTCCGAGTATACCTGAATCAAGCGCGCAGCGAGCAGGTGTGAAGCGGGAAAGATATCGTTTTATTGCCGGAAGTGTTTGAATAGCAAGCAGATAGATTGAGTAGGTACCCCCTGATTGTGGTATGATTTACCGCTTTGCAGTTGGATGTCGCAGTAGCAGACAAAACGCTGGGCATATTTAGGCGTTTAATACCGTGGTAACCCCGTGAGCGCGGGACGCTCCGGGTGACGATAGGCTTTTCAAGGATTTTTAGGCACTTATGGTAGATACAGCAAACCAAATTCTACCGGTCAACATCGAAGACGAACTCAAGCAGTCATACCTTGACTATGCGATGAGCGTTATCGTGGGCCGGGCATTGCCGGATGTGCGTGACGGTCTCAAACCGGTTCATAGGCGCGTGCTGTTCGCCATGAACGAGCTTTCCAACGATTGGAATAAGCCCTACAAGAAGTCTGCTCGTGTTGTTGGTGATGTGATCGGTAAATATCACCCTCATGGTGACTCTGCGGTTTACGACACCATTGTCCGTATGGCTCAGGATTTCTCTCTGCGCTATCCGCTGGTGGATGGTCAGGGGAACTTCGGTTCCATTGATGGTGACTCTGCCGCTGCCATGCGTTATACCGAAATACGGATGAAGAAAATCAGCCATGATCTACTGGCTGATCTCGACAAGGAAACTGTCGACTATGTGCCCAACTACGATGGCACTGAGCAGATTCCAGCTGTTATGCCAACCCGAATCCCTAATCTGCTAGTGAACGGTGGTGCCGGTATCGCGGTGGGAATGGCAACAAATATTCCCCCTCATAACCTGACAGAAGTTGTGAGCGGCTGTCTGCATCTGCTGGATAATCCGGATGCAGATATTGATGACTTGATGGGATTCATTCCCGGTCCGGATTTCCCGACCTCTGCCATCATCAATGGCAAGGCGGGTATTCTGCAGGCTTATCGCACTGGTCGAGGCCGTATCTGGATTCGTTCCCGTGCAGAAGTTATCCCTGATCCCAAGAAGAATCGTGAAATTATTATTATTCACGAACTGCCTTATCAGGTGAACAAAGCCCGGTTGATTGAGAAGATTGCCGAGCTGGTTAAAGAGAAAAAGATTGAAGGCATCAGCGAAATCCGTGATGAGTCCGATAAGGACGGTTTACGGGTTGTTATTGAGCTGCGCCGTGGCGAGGTGGGTGAGGTTGTTCTGAACAACCTTTACGCTCAGACTCAGCTGGAAACAGTTTTCGGTATCAATATGGTGGCGCTGGTTGATGGTCGCCCCCAAACGCTGAATCTTAAGCAGATGCTGGAAGCGTTTGTTCGTCATCGTCGAGAAGTTGTTACTCGTCGTACGGTTTACGAACTGCGCAAAGCCCGTGAACGTGGGCATACATTGGAAGGTCTGGCTGTTGCACTTTCCAATATTGATCCAGTTATTGAAACCATTAAAAAGTCTCAGACTTCCGCAGAAGCTAAAGACGCATTGATGGCTCAGGCCTGGGATGCAGGTTTGGTTCTGGGCATGCTTGAAAAGGCGGGCAGCGATTCCTGTCGTCCGGATGATCTGCCTTCCGCTTACGGTATTGATGGCGATAAGTATCGTCTGTCTCCGCAGCAGGCTCAGGCTATTCTGGAAATGCGTTTGCATCGCTTGACCGGTCTTGAGCATGAGAAGCTGTTGACTGAGTACCGTGAACTGCTGGATAGAATCGCCGAGCTGGTGCTGATTCTTTCTGACTCTGCCCGCTTGATGGAAGTGATTCGTGAGGAGCTGGAAGCTGTTGTTGAGGAGTATGGCGATGAACGTCGTACGGAAATCACAACGTCCCGCCGTGATCTTACAGTTGAAGACCTGATCACCGAAGAGGATATGGTGGTGACCCTGTCGCGTACAGGTTACGCCAAAACTGTACCTCTCAGCGAGTATCAGGCTCAGAAGCGTGGTGGTAGGGGTAAGAGTTCCGGGTCGCTGAAAGAAGAAGATTGCGTTGAACATATGCTGGTGGCGAATACTCATACCCAGCTGTTGCTGTTCTCCAGTAAGGGTAAGGTTTACTGGCGCAAGGTTTATGAAATTCCTGTGGCTTCCCGTACTGCTCGTGGTCGTCCGATTATTAATATCCTGCCCCTTGATGAAGGTGAGCGTATTACCGCGATGCTGCCGGTGGCGGAATACAGTGAAGATAAGTTTGTTGTCTTTGCAACGGCTTGCGGAACGGTTAAGAAAACTGCTCTGCAGGCATACTCGCGTCCGCTGTCGTCTGGTATCCGGGCTATCAATCTTGTGGAAGGTGATGAGCTGATAGGCGTGTCTTTGTGTGAGGCGGGTCGTGAAATTATGTTGTTCAGTGATGCAGGTAAGGTTGTTCGCTTTACTGAAGACCTTGTTCGTCCAATGGGTCGTGTTTCCACCGGTGTGCGGGGTATCAGGTTGCAGGAGGGTCAGGAGGTTGTATCCCTGATTGTTCCTGAGGGCGATGGCCCTGTTTTGACTGCGACGGCTAACGGCTTTGGTAAGCGAACCAGTCTTGACGAGTACCCAACGAAAGGGCGTGCGACTCAAGGTGTTGTATCCATCAAAGTGACTGAGCGAAATGGCTCAGTGATTGGTGCGGTACAGGTGAGTGAAGAGGATGACATTATCCTGATTTCTGATCAGGGTACTCTGGTCCGCACCCGTGCGGCTGAAGTCTCCATGGTTGGCCGGAATACACAAGGTGTACGCCTGATTCGGGTTTCCGAAGGCGAGCAGCTTGTGGGTCTTGAGCAGGTTGAGGAGATAGAGGAAGTAGAGGGAGAGCAGGCTGAAGATGATGCTGTAACCGAAGCTTCTGTAGAGCCTCAGCAGAGTGTTGATGGCTCAGAGGATGTTCAAGACTCTTAAATAGCAGTATTTGAAATTGATAGGGCGGGGTGTCGAAAGGTGTCCCGCCTTTTTTGTGGCTGGTTTTTGCTGTTCCTTGTTGGGGGTAGGGAGTGTTAGTGCTTGATATCGAAATGCGCACCAGTGGTCTGGGGCGTTGTTAAATTATCTGCCTTTTTTCAAGTAAAGCATCATATAATTCTTCTTCGTGCAGGCTCGCCCGGGTTGGGGTGGGCCATAAGATCCAGGAGTAGAAATGATAAGAACACTTCAGGCTGGTGATAAGGCTCCCGCATTTTCTTTGCAAAACCAGAATGGTGAAGCCGTAAATCTATCGGATTTTTCTGGTGGTAGGGTTCTTGTTTATTTCTACCCTAAGGCGTTAACTCCTGGTTGTGTTACCCAGGCATGCAGTTTGACGGAAAGTCGACCTGAGTTGGATGATCTTGGTGTGCAGGTTCTGGGTATAAGTCCTGATCCTGTTAAAAAACTGAAAAGTTTTGAAGAGAAAAAGGCGCTGAATATTACTCTGCTGTCTGATGAAGATCATGTTGTTGCAGGTCAGTTTGGCGTCTGGGGTGAGAAAAAGTTTATGGGGCGTGTATTTGACGGTATTCACCGGATCAGTTTTCTGGTAGATGAAAAAGGTTGTATTGAGCACGTCTTCAATAAGTTCAAGACCAAAAATCATCATGAGGTGGTGTTGGCTTATCTAAAAGGTGAATAAGCATTTTTAAGTACTGAAAAAGGCGAATCGTTTCGCCTTTTTTTTATTTTGGGTAAATGTTGCTGATTAAGAGGTGAAATAGACGTTGATTGCCTGTTTTTATGAGGGTGGGTCGTATCGTCATTTCGGTGTTTTCTATACAATGCAGAAAGGTTAGGGGTGGGTGTCAGGTGTTGAGTCTCTGACTGCGGCTGATGTTGGTTTGTGTCCTCGAATGAAACCAAATTTTTAAAGGTAATGGTCTGAGAAAAATGGCGAGAGTTCATAACTTCTGTGCTGGACCTGCGGCTCTGCCTCAGGAGGTTCTTGAGCAAGCCCGGGATGAAATGCTGGACTGGCAGGGGCGCGGACTGTCAGTTATGGAAACCAGTCATCGTACTCCCGAGTTTATGGCGGTCGCTGCAGCCGCAGAGCAGGACCTGAGAGAGTTGCTGGCAATTCCTGATAATTATCGTGTGTTGTTTATGCAGGGCGGAGCAACTCTGCAGTTTGCCATGGTGCCGTTTAACCTGATGGGTAGTTCCGGTAAGGCGGACTATATCAATACTGGTCATTGGTCGACGAAAGCGATTAAAGAAGGTCGCCGCTTTGGTGATGTGAATGTTGCGGCCAGTAGCGAAGATAGCGGCTTTATGACTGTGCCTGACCGGGCGAACTGGCAGCTCGACCCTGAGGCTGCTTATGTGCATTACACTCCCAATGAAACGATTGGCGGTTTGGAATATGACTTTATTCCGGATGTTGGTGATGTGCCGCTGGTTGCGGATATGTCTTCCAATATTCTGTCCCGTCCTCTGGATGTCAGCCGTTATGGCGTGATTTACGCTGGAGCGCAGAAGAATATCGGCCCTGCTGGTTTAACCATTGTTATTGTGCGCGATGATTTGTTAGGTAAAGCTGTGGACGTTTGTCCAACGCTGATGAACTACCAGAATGTTGCTGATAATGACTCCATGCTGAACACTCCACCAACTTTTGGCGTGTATCTGGCGGGGCTGGTGTTTAAGTGGCTGAAAGGCAATGGGGGGCTGGAAGTCATAGAAAAAGTCAATCTACGCAAGGCCGCTAAGCTTTATCAGGCTATAGATAACAGCACGTTCTACAGTAATCCGGTTGATCCCCGTTACCGCTCCATTATGAATGTGCCTTTCCGTCTGGCGGATGACAACTTGAATGCTGAGTTTCTCAGTCAGGCAGCAAATAATCAGCTGGTTAATCTAAAAGGGCATCGGATTGTCGGCGGTATGCGAGCCAGTATTTACAATGCGGTCCAGGAAGACTCTGTTGATGCGTTGCTGGAGTTTATGGCGGATTTTGAGAAGAAATATTCCAAGTGATTTCTGTCAAAAAAATCAGGTGTTAACAGTCAGCCGCTGGAAATAATGAGCGGTCAGTAAAAGGTGTCGCTTACCATGAGTACACAAGATAAGGATCAGGAAAACCCACTGGACGGATTGCGCCAGCGGATTGATCAGCTGGATGCATCCATTATGCAGCTGATCAGTGAGCGTGCCAGTGTTGCCCAGAAAGTCGCTGAGGTGAAGCAGGCAGCGAGTGGTGAGGCTGTGTTTTACCGCCCTGAGCGTGAAGCTCAGGTGCTTCGTTCGATTATGAGTAAAAACAGTGGGCCTCTGGATGATGAAGAGATGGCTCGCCTGTTTCGGGAAATTATGTCAGCCTGTTTGGCGCTGGAGCAGCCTGTTCGGGTGGCTTATCTAGGGCCTGAAGGAACATTTACCCAGCAGGCAGCTCTGAAGCATTTTGGCCATTCTGCGGTCAGTGTGCCAATGAGTGCTATTGATGAAGTGTTTCGTGAAGTCGAGGCGGGCGCTGTGAATTATGGTGTTGTGCCGGTTGAAAACTCTTCAGAAGGAGTGGTCAATCACACCCTTGATACCTTTGTGAATTCTTCTTTGCAGATTTGTGGGGAAGTTGTACTGCGTATTCATCATCATCTTCTCTGTGGCGAAAATACCCGCAAAGACAAAATTACCCGAGTGTATTCCCATGCGCAGTCACTGGCTCAGTGTCGTAAGTGGCTCGATGCCCACCTGCCCATGGTTGAAAAAGTTGCGGTCAGCAGTAATGCAGAAGCTGCTCGTCGAGTGCGTGGTGAGTGGAATGCGGCGGCTATTGCTGGAGATATGGCGGCGGAGCTGTACGACCTTGAGGTAGTGGCAGAAAAAATCGAAGACGAACCGGATAACTCTACCCGTTTCCTGATTATTGGTAATGAGCAGGTGTCGGTCAGCGGTGAGGATAAAACGTCTGTTGTCGTCTCTATGCGCAATAAGCCTGGTAGCCTGCACCGGCTCCTGGCGCCGTTCCACTGTTACGATATTGACCTGACCCGTATTGAAACCCGTCCTGCTCGCAGTGGTAACTGGAACTATGTGTTCTTTGTTGATTTCACCGGCCACAAAGATGACCCCAAGGTCCAGTACGTTTTGCGAGAAGTGGAAGGCTTAGCGGCAGAGTTGAAAATTCTGGGGTCCTACCCCAAGGGTGTGTTGTAGTTTTTGCCCAAAGTTTTGAGGGGGATAGGGTGAGTTTTGACTTTTTAACAAGTGCTGTGAAAGGTGTGCAAACCTTGCAGCCTTACCAGCCGGGCAAGCCGGTTTCCGAGCTGGCCAGAGAGTTGGGGTTGGATGAAGCTGGTATTGTAAAGCTGGCCAGTAATGAAAATCCTTTGGGTCCCTCAAAGGCTGTTCTTGATGTGATTCATCATGAAATGGCAGAGCTTTCCCGCTATCCCGATGGTGGTGGTTTTGAGCTTAAGAGTGCTTTATCTGAAAAGCTTAAGGTGGATGCTGAGGCTATTACTCTGGGTAACGGTTCCAACGATGTGTTGGACTTGATTGTTCGCTCCTGGGTGGCACCGGGTGATGAAGTTGTTTTTTCTGAGCATGCTTTTGCGGTTTATCCAATTTCAACATTGGCCGCCAGCGGCGTACCGGTTAAGGTTCCAGCTGTTGATTATGGGCACGACCTTGATGCTATGGCAGAAGCTATAACAGAAAAGACCCGCGTCGTATTTATTGCTAACCCCAATAATCCTACCGGAACCTGGTTGTCTCGCGATGCAATTGCCGATTTCTTGAAGAAGGTGCCTGAACGGGTGCTTGTTGTGCTTGATGAGGCTTACTGTGAATATATAGCAGAGCCATCATACCCTGATGGTTTGCAATGGCTTGGCCAGTATTCCAATCTGGTTGTAACGCGAACATTCTCCAAAATTTATGGTCTTGCCGGTCTGCGTGTTGGCTACAGTATATCCAGTGCTGCAATTGCTGGTGTGCTGAACCGTGTACGTCACCCGTTTAATGTGAATAGTCTTGCTTTGGCTGCGGCTGTCGCGGCTTTGGGTGACGATGATTATGTTGATCAAAGTCGCAAGTTAAATAGCGAAGGGATGGCGCTTATCCGGAGTGGGCTGGAAAAGCTGGGGCTAGGTTATATTTCTTCTCTGGGTAATTTTCTGACCTTCGATACCGGGCAAAGTGGAGAAGCGGTGTATAACGCTTTGTTGAGGCGAGGGGTTATTGTGCGCCCTGTCACTGGCTATGGCCTTCCTCAGCACTTGCGGGTTTCTATCGGCACAATGAAAGAAAATCAGTCTTTCCTCGATGCGCTTCCTGATGCGTTGGCAGAAGTGGTTTCTCAATGAGTTCGTTGTCTGCAAAGTCTTCTGGTGTCGCGATGTTTCCCGAATTTAAAGAATGTCGAGTTTTGATTGTCGGTTTGGGGTTGATTGGTGGTTCCCTTGCGGCAGCTCTCAAAAAGCGCCATGTTTGCCGGGAAATTATTGCCTGGGATAGAGACCCTCAGTCACTGATTCTTGCGAAAGAGAAAGGCATAACCGATAGCTCGGCCGACTCTTTGGAGGCCGGCGTCGCTGCGGCTGATATTGTTGTTCTGGCTGTTCCTGTTCTGGCTATGGCTGAGATGGTGCGGGCAGTCGCTACTTTTAATCTGGCTGGAAAGGTTGTGACCGATGTTGGCAGCTGTAAGCAGGATGTTGTTGTGGCGGCCAGAGAATGTTTTGGTGATGCGCTGGCCGGTTTTGTCCCTGGGCACCCCATAGCCGGCTCAGAAAAAAGTGGAATTACAGCTGCCAAGGCTGACCTTTATGAGGCCCATAAGGTGATAGTGACACCTTTGCCTGAGAATGCTGTAGGTGCCAGTCGATTGGTGCGAAGCCTTTGGGAAAGTGTTGGCGCTTTAGTGTTGGAAATGGAGGTTGAGCACCATGATCAGGTTTTGGCCAGAACCAGTCACCTTCCCCATCTTCTGGCCTTTTCTCTGGTGGATACGTTAGCTGGAGATCGGGATAGTCAGGATATCTTTCGTTATGCTGCGGGCGGTTTTCGGGATTTTACTCGTATAGCGGCGAGTGATCCTACTATGTGGCATGACGTTTTTGTTGCAAATCGTGATGCCTTGCTTGAGGCTCTTGATGAATTTTCACAGGGCTTGCAGCATATGTATGCTGCGGTTGAGCAGGGTGACAGCCGGGCGATGACGGGTATTATTACCCGTGCTAAATCGGCCCGGGAACATTTTACTCGCATGCTGGAAAGCCAGTCTTATCTGAAATCTATGAGCAGTCAGTCTTCTATTACCTATGTTGCCCGTCCGGGCGGAACGGCGACCGGTACCCTGCGTGTACCGGGCGATAAATCCATTTCCCATCGATCCATTATGCTGGGTGCTCTGGCTGATGGGAAAACCGAAGTGACCGGTTTTCTGGAGGGAGAGGATGCGTTGGCAACCCTTCAGGCTTTCCGAGATATGGGGGTTGTGATTGAAGGGCCGAGTGATGGTCGTGTCACTATTTATGGTGTTGGTCTTCATGGGTTACAGGCACCACCTGGTCCTCTTTACCTGGGTAATGCCGGCACGGCTATGCGCCTGATGGCAGGTTTGATGGCTGCTCAGAAATTTGATGTTACTCTGACCGGTGATGAGTCTCTTTCCCGGCGCCCGATGAATCGTGTGGTTAACCCTCTGCGTGAGATGGGTGCCGAAATAGAAACCACGGAAGGTGGCAGACCACCACTGGTCATTCGTGGTGGGCATCAGTTGTCCGGCATAGATTACGATATGCCTATGGCTTCTGCTCAGGTAAAATCCTGCCTGCTTTTGGCGGGACTCTATGCTGACGGTGAAACTGTCGTTCAGGAGCCAGGTATTACCCGTGATCATACTGAGCGTATGTTGAGTGGCCTGGGTTATCAGGTTGCCAGTGATGGTGGGCGTGTTTCTGTGCAAGGTGGTGGTCGATTGACCAGTGCTGAGGTGATTGAGGTTCCATCGGATATTTCCTCAGCAGCGTTCTTCCTGGTGGCAGGGTCTATTGCTAAAGATGCTGAGTTGCTTTTGAGTCATGTGGGTATTAATCCAACCCGTACCGGTGTGATTGACATTCTCCAATTGATGGGGGCGGATATCACTCTGGAAAACCAACGAGAAGTTGGAGGTGAGCCTGTAGCGGATATTCGAGTGCGTTCGGCACAGCTGAAAGGCATCGAAATTCCTGAAGAATTGGTGCCACTGGCTATTGACGAGTTCCCTGTGCTGTTTGTGGCTGCCTCCTGTGCTGAAGGGGATACCCTGCTGAAAGGTGCTGAGGAGCTTCGGGTAAAAGAAAGTGATCGTATTCAGTCTATGGCTGATGGATTAAATGCCCTTGGTATTAAAGCGGTTGCTCTACCTGATGGTATGAAGGTTCCTGGGTGTACTGATCAGGGCGTATTTGCTGGTGGCACTGTTCATAGCCATGGTGATCACCGTATTGCCATGGCCTTTGCGGTTGCTTCCTTGCGGGCCCGCGATGATATACGAATTCTGGATTGCGCCAATGTGGCGACATCCTTCCCTAATTTTGTTGATCTGGCCCACTCTGTTGGGTTGAATTTGGTCGAAACGGAAAGCTAGAAAGATTGTGATTGAGAATAATGCCCCGGTTGTCACTATTGATGGGCCGGGTGGTTCCGGGAAGGGAACTATAGCGGGTTTGCTGGCTCGGGAGTTGGGCTGGCATTTGCTGGATAGTGGAGCTCTTTATCGTCTGACAGCGTTAGCTGCTATTAATCATGGTGTTGCGCTGGATGATGAGGCTTCGCTGGAAGTTCTGGCTGCCCATCTTGATGTGCAGTTTCTTGCTGGCGATAACGAGGGTGGCGAGTCTGGCATTGTTCTGGAAGGCGAGCATGTTGAGTCTGCTATCCGCAATGAAGAGGTGGGTATCAGTGCCTCTAAGATTGCCGCGCTTCCAGCGGTTCGTGATGCGCTGATGTCCCGTCAGCAGGCTTTTGCCGAATCTCCTGGCCTGATTGCTGATGGTAGGGATATGGGGACGGTGGTTTTCCCGGATGCTCTCGTAAAAATCTACCTGACCGCGGGTGCTGAAGAGCGAGCAAAGCGTCGCCATATGCAGTTGCAACAGCAAGGAGTGGATGTTAGCCTTGGTCGCCTTTTGGCCGATATCCATGCCCGTGATGAGCGGGATATGCATCGCGCTGTTGCCCCATTAAAGCCAGCTGATGATGCAATCGTGCTGGATAGCACTAAACTAACCATTCAGGAAGTGCTGGGGCGGGTGTTGGATGTGATGTGTGAGCGGGGCGTTATTTAACGCACTGAATGCGGCTCCAGCCCATAATGAATTTCGCTTCTTCCCGCTTGTGGGGGGAGGTTAACAGATTGCAGCCCTCCGGGGTTGTGAAGGTGGATCAGTAGTCTTGTTACGCAGAATTCTGTTTTATCTGTTGTAACGAAAGCCAGCGCTGGATTACTGGCCATAATATTTTTTGACCACGCAGGCTGGTGGCGTGGAGCAAATTGCAACATTACCATCCGATGCTTCTCTTTGTTTTGGAGCTCAATAGGATGCTCTTCTGTTGTATTTACAGGATTTATAATGACTGACAGCTTTGCCGAACTCTTTGAAGAGAGTCTGAAAGAAATTGAAATGAAGCCAGGTTCCATCATCGATGGTATCGTGGTTGATATCGATGGTGACTGGGTTATCGTTCACGCTGGCCTGAAGTCTGAGGGTGTTATCCCTGTAGACCAGTTCCGTGATGAAAACGGCGAAATCTCCGTTCAGATTGGCGACACTGTACAGGTTGCTTTGGATGCAGTTGAAGACGGTTTCGGTGAAACCCGTCTGTCCCGTGAAAAGGCTAAGCGCGCTGAGTCCTGGAAAGGCCTTGAAGCAGCCTTCGCATCCGAAGAAATCGTTAAGGGTGTTATCAGTGGTAAGGTTAAGGGTGGTTTCACCGTTGACGTTAACACTATCCGTGCATTCCTGCCTGGTTCTCTGGTTGACGTTCGTCCAGTTCGCGATACCGCGCACCTGGAAGGAAAAGAGCTGGACTTTAAAGTAATTAAGCTGGATCAGAAGCGCAACAATGTTGTTGTTTCCCGTCGTGCAGTTCTGGAAGCTGAAAACTCCGCTGAGCGTGAGCAGCTGCTGGAATCTCTGCAGGAAGGTCTGGAAGTAAAGGGTATAGTTAAGAACCTGACCGATTACGGCGCGTTTGTAGATCTGGGTGGTGTTGACGGTCTGCTGCACATCACAGACATGGCTTGGAAGCGTATCAAGCATCCAAGTGAAATCGTTAACGTTGGCGATGAAATCAACGTTAAGGTTCTGAAGTTTGACCGTGAGCGTAACCGTGTATCTCTGGGTCTGAAGCAGCTGGGTGAAGATCCATGGGTTGCTATCAAGGCACGTTTCCCAGAAGGTTCCAAGGTAACTGGTCACGTAACCAACCTGACTGACTACGGCTGCTTTGTTGAGCTGGAAGAAGGCGTTGAAGGTCTGGTACACGTTTCCGAAATGGACTGGACCAACAAGAACATTCACCCATCCAAGGTTGTTAACCAGGGTGATGAAGTTGAAGTTATGGTTCTGGACATCGACGAAGAGCGTCGTCGTATTTCTCTGGGTGTTAAGCAGTGCAAGCAGAACCCATGGGAAGAGTTCGCGACTCTGAGCAGCAAGAGCGACGTTTTGAAGGGTACCATCAAGTCTATCACTGACTTCGGTATCTTCATTGGTCTGCCTGGCGGCATCGACGGTCTGGTTCACCTGTCCGACATCAGCTGGAACGAAACTGGCGAAGAAGCGGTACGCAACTACAAGAAGGGCGAGGAAGTCGAAGCTGTCATCCTGTCCATCGACGCAGAGCGTGAGCGTATCTCCCTGGGTATCAAGCAGCTGCAGAACGATCCTTTCGCCAACTATGTTGATGCTAACCAGAAAGGCATCATCGTTAAGGGCGTGATCAAGGAAGTAACCGCTAAGGCTGCTACAGTGACTTTGGCTGACGAAGTTGAAGGTACTCTGAAAGCTTCCGAGATCAGCCGTGACCGCGTTGAAGACGCAACTACTCTGCTGAAGGCTGGTGAAGAGCTGGAAGCTAAGATTGTTAGCGTTGATCGTAAGAACCGCGTAATCAGCCTGTCTATCAAAGCGAAAGACGAAGCTGACGAAAAGGTTGCTATGAAAGAACTGCGTAGCAAGAAGCAGGACGTTGAAGTTGGTGGTCCTACCACTATTGGTGACCTGATCAAGGCGCAGATGGAAAGCAAGTAATTTATTGCTTCCGATTATTACCTGTTTCGGCAGATAATAACTCCAAAAAAACCGCAAAGACAAAGCCGAATGGTTTTGTGTTTGCGGTTTTTTTGTTTGTTCTTTGTTATAGCTTTAAGGTGTTATCTGTGTATGGCTTGATTCCTGTTTCAGGATTAGCTAATTTGGGGTTGCTGTACTTGTAAGGCGCTGACAAGTAGAAAAATGCCAAGCGCATCATGCGCATCATGATGTTGCGTTCTGGTATGGTTCAGTACAGCGGTAGGGGATATCCAAACAAGGGATGCTGTTTCTGCTCAGGCAGAAGGGGGATAAGCAATGACCCGGTCAGAATTGATTGAGCGAATGACAGAAAGACAAAGTCAGCTGGCAATAAAAGATGTTGAGCTGGCTGTAAAGTCGATTGTTGACGAGTTATCTGGGGCCTTAGCTTCTGGCCAGCGTGTTGAGATTCGAGGTTTTGGCAGTTTTTCTCTGCATTTTCGTGCACCGCGTGTCGGTCGCAACCCCAAAACGGGAGATGCTGTAGATCTTTCCGGTAAATACGTCCCCCACTTCAAGCCAGGAAAAGAACTTCGAGAAAGAGTAAACGATTCTTTGCTGGCAGAAATGCGGCTCCGTAGCCGTTAATTTTATTTTTCTGTTGTTTGGCTGGTTATTGGCGCTGGCCTTCTCACCTCTGGCTGATTTTCATGTTGATCAGGCTTCAAAAAATTTTGCGTGCTCTCGGCTACCTGCTTACCACTGGCTTTTTTATCGTTGTTTTTGCAGGGTTAATGCTGGCCAACAAAGAGAGTCTTGTTGTTGGTTTCTGGAGTTGGTCCGCTCCTCCTTTATCTCTGTCTTCAATTCTTTTTTCCGCTTTTTTTCTCGGCTGTGCATTGGGGGTGGGGTTTTGCCTTTTCTCTGTTTTCCGTCTCACACTGGCCAATCAGAGCCTGCGGCGAAAATTGAAGCGCAGGGATGCTGAAATACAAAAATTGAGGGTAAGCGCGTTACGGGGGTTGTCTTCCTAAATGGCTGACGTGGCGTTGCTGATTTTAATTTTTGTCTCTCTCGGTGTGGGGGTTCTGCTTGGTCGATATGAAAAATACCGTCGGAGTTCTACTGAAAGTGCTGACAGTCTTAGCAGTGAGTATTTTGTAGGCCTTAATTATCTTTTGAATGAGCAGACTGATGAAGCGATAGAGAGTTTTATTCGTGCGCTGGAGGTGAATGGCGATACTGTTGAAACTTTTGTTGTGCTCGGTCGTCTGTTTCGCCAGCGTGGTCAGCTGGATAAAGCTATTCAGGCTCATCAGGATATTCTCGCCCGTCCGAGCCTGACACGTGAGCAGATGCTGGATGTGCAGCTAGAGTTGGCCAAGGATTATGTGACAGCAGGGCTTTTCGACAGGGCTGAAGCTTTGCTTGAAGATATTGTTCGGCAGAGTTGGAGGGGGTGGAGAGAGAGCTTTAATACTCTTCTATTTGTTTATGAAACGGAAAAAGACTGGAAGAAATGTGTCCTGCTGGTTGGACGATTGAAGGGGCAGGCTTCTGATGACTATTCCTTTCGCCTCTCTCACTATTACTGTGAACTTGCAGAAATGGCAATTGATCATTCTGATGTTCTGGGTGCCAGAAAGTATTTGAAGTTGGCGGGGCATGGGCATCGTTCCAATGTCCGGGTTTCGCTTTTACTCGGACGGCTGGAAATGGCGGCTGGCAACTTTCGTGATGCTATTCGTGCCCTGGAGAAGATTGCAGAACAAGATAAAAGATATATCTCTGAAAGTATTCCTCAGCTTGAAGAGTCTTATTCTCATATTCGCTCGGCTCGAGGGTTAACATCCTATCTGGGGCGGTGCCTTCGTGATGCGCCATCATCTGCGGTTATTATGGCTTCAGCCCGGCTTGTTGCTTTGCAGCAGGGAGATAAGGAGGCTGGTCGCTTTGTGGCCGAACAGATTGTTAAGCGCCCCTCACTAAAAGGTTTGAATGCGCTGATTGATCTGCATTTACAGATGGCGGAAGGTCGTGCCAAGCAAAATCTGGCAATGTTAAGAGGATTGACAGGGCGACTGGAAAATTCCAAACCAGTACATCGCTGTGAACAGTGCGGTTTTGAAGGTAAGGAGCTGCATTGGAGTTGTCCGAAGTGCCATGAGTGGGGCACGATTAAACCAATCATGGGGCTTGAAGGTGAGTAAGTCGCCATTAAAGTTTTTTTGAAGGTGCGTTGTAGATATGATTTTTACTGGTGCATTCTTTATACTCAGTGGCCCCTGATGGGGCTATTTTTTTTGAATGTAAATAAAAGGAAAGCTCAGCATGGCCTGCTCAAGTCCGCTTATTATTGCGCTTGATTATCCAAATGCAGAACAGGCTCTGGATATGGCTGACCAACTTGACCCTGCACTTTGCAGAGTTAAGGTGGGTAAAGAATTATTTACTTCCGCAGGCCCCGCGATTGTTGAGGGTTTGCAGAAAAAGGGGTTTGAGGTTTTCCTGGATCTTAAGTTTCATGACATTCCCAATACTACAAGCAAAGCTGTGCAGGCTGCTGCGAGCCTTGGTGTATGGATGGTGAATGTTCATGCTTCAGGTGGGAGTCGTATGATGGAGGCTTGTCGCAATGTTGTGGATAAATCCAGTCATCAACCACTTCTGATTGCTGTCACTGTTCTTACCAGTATGGCGCCTGAAGATATGGCTGAGCTCGGTCTTCCTGAGCCTGAAAGGCAGGTTCTCAATCTTGCAGCCCTTTCTCAGCGCAGTGGGATGGATGGAGTTGTTTGCTCAGCTCAGGAGGCGTCTTTACTTAAGCGTGAGCTTGGTAAGGATTTTGCTTTGGTTACTCCAGGCATTCGACCTGCTGGTGATGCTCAGGGTGACCAGCGACGTATTGTTACTCCAGCACAGGCTGTGAGTAATGGGAGTGACTACCTTGTGATTGGCCGCCCAGTCACGCAATCGGAGAATCCGGTTGCAAAATTAGAAGATATTATAACAACTCTGCAGTAAGGCAGTGGGTGATAACTTATGGATGAGTGGTTTGTGGTAAAAACCCGTCCACGCCAAGAAGAGCGGGCGGTTGAGAATCTCGAAAATCAGGGTTTTGCGGCTTTTTGCCCTCATATGTTGCGTAAGCGAAAGCAGCCGGGGCGTGTGGAAGCCTGTAAAAGAGAACCGCTGTTTCCGGGGTATATCTTTTTGCTTGATGAGAGTCGTGTTGGTGGTCAGCGCTGGGATCGGGTTCGTTCTACTCGAGGGGTTTCTGGCTTTATCCGGTTTGGTGAAATGCATGCCCGCGTGTCGGACGAATTTGTAGAAGGCCTCCGGGATAACGAAAAAATCGGCAGTGTTGATGAGCTGTTTAAAATTGGTCAGCCGGTTATTTTTACTGAAGGTGCCTATAAAAATATTCCCGGTGTTTATCTGGCCAGGCGAGGGGATGATCGTTGCATTATTTTGATCAATATTCTCAACAGTGAACGCCGGGTTCATGCCAGTCTTGCGGATATCTCGGCCTGATTGTTTACATCTCAGAACCTGCTCGTGATTTTTTTGTAGTGTTGCCGGTTCACGAGTCGATTGTGAACCGACTTTTACTGTTAAGCTGAAGGCTACAAAGTCTTCAGTTCATCTCTCAGTTTCATGATTTCATCCCGAGTGTGGGCAGCCTCTTCAAACTCGAGGTTGCGCGCATGGGTGTGCATTTTCTCTTCCAGACCCTTTATGAGTTTGGCAATATCCTGCGGTGAGTGAAGTTGTTGTTCGCTGGCTTTGTAGTTCGCCTTTTTCTCTGCGACTCTTTGTTTTTGCTTTCCTCGTCCTCCAGAAATAGCTCCTTCCAGAATGTCTGTCACGCTTTTGCTAACACCTTTTGGGGTGATATTGTGGGTTTTGTTAAACTCCACCTGTTTTGTACGACGGCGTTCGGTTTCATCGATAGCGCGCTGCATAGAGCCGGTCATTCTGTCGGCGTACAAAATTGCCTTCCCGTTTAAATTTCGGGCAGCACGGCCAATGGTCTGAATCAGTGAGCGGTCGCTTCGCAGGAAGCCTTCTTTATCTGCATCAAGGATGGCGACCAGTGAAACTTCCGGCATGTCCAGACCTTCCCGCAAAAGGTTGATGCCGACAAGTACATCAAAGGCTCCTAGTCGTAAATCACGGATAATTTCTATACGTTCAACTGTGTCGATATCAGAATGAAGATAGCGAACCCTTACACCGTTCTCTCCAAGGTATTCGGTAAGGTCTTCAGCCATACGTTTGGTTAAGGTGGTAACCAGGACGCGATCGCCACGGCTGGTTCGCTCATGGATTTCACTGAGTAGGTCATCAACCTGTGTTGTGGCTGGTCTTATTTCAATATCTGGGTCTACAAGCCCGGTAGGGCGAACAACCTGCTCGACAACCTGATCCTGATTATTGTTTTCATAGTTGCCTGGTGTCGCCGAAATGAAAATTGTCTGTGGTCGTTTGGTTTCCCATTCTTCAAACATCATTGGTCGATTGTCGAGAGCGGATGGTAAGCGAAAACCGAAGTTGACCAGTGTTTCTTTTCTGGAACGGTCACCCTTGTACATGGCACCAATCTGTGGAGTGGTGACGTGAGACTCATCAATTAAAAGCAGTGCGTCATCGGGGAGGTAATCGAACAAAGTTGGCGGTGGTTCGCCGGGGCCTCGACCAGAGAGATAGCGGGAGTAGTTTTCGATGCCAGTGCAGTAGCCAAGTTCCAGCATCATTTCAATATCAAAGCGGGTGCGTTGTTCGAGGCGCTGGGCTTCGACAAGTTTATCGTTATCTCGCAGAAACTTAAGGCGTTCCTCCAGTTCAACTTTAATTGACTCAATAGCGTCAAGAATGGTTTGTCTTGGGGTGACGTAATGAGATTTTGGAAAGATAGTTACCCGAGGCACTTTGCGAAGAACTTCACCGGTAAGGGGATCAAACCAGCTTATGTTTTCCAGTTCGTCGTCAAACAGCTCTAGTCTCACAGCTTCTTTTTCAGATTCGGCAGGAAATACATCGATAACATCCCCTCGCACTCTGTATGTGGCCCTTTGTAGTTCTACGTCGTTGCGGGTGTATTGCAATTCTGCCAGGCGGCGAAGAATGGCGCGATGATCAATGCGATCCCCTCTGGATAGATGCATCATCATCTTCAAATAAGATTCCGGGTCACCGAGTCCGTATATAGCTGACACTGTTGCTACAATTATCGCGTCTTTACGCTCTAAGAGAGCTTTAGTGGCGGAGAGGCGCATTTGTTCAATGTGTTCATTAATAGACGCATCTTTTTCAATGAATGTATCCGAAGCGGGTACATAAGCTTCTGGCTGGTAGTAGTCGTAATAAGAAACGAAATACTCAACGGCGTTATTGGGGAAAAACTCTTTGAACTCGCCATAAAGTTGGGCGGCCAGTGTTTTATTCGGAGCCATGATCATGGCTGGGCGCTGCAGCTCAGCGATTACGTGGGCAGAAGTAAACGTTTTTCCCGAGCCTGTTACGCCTAATAGGGTTTGGCAGGCAAGGCCGTTTCTGGCACCGTTTACCAGTTGTTTGATGGCATTTGGCTGATCTCCGGCAGGTTTGAAGGGAGAAACAACCTTCAGAGGAGCTGAACTCTGGATCATCGGGTTCCTGCTGTCGACATGGTGGGTTATGATAACTCCAGTTTGCATGGGGTAGAGTGCGAAATAAAGAGGAGAGAGGTGTGGATCAACGACTTTCCCGTCGGGTACAGGCTGTAAAGCCTTCACCGACACTTGCAGTTACGACACGGGCCGCTGAGTTGCGTGCGTCTGGGAAAGATATTATCGGGCTTGGAGCGGGTGAACCCGACTTCGATACTCCCGATCATATTAAAGAGGCCGCCATTAATGCCATCAATAGTGGTCAAACAAAATACACAGCGGTTGACGGAACACCTTCTCTTAAAAAAGCTATTATCGAGAAATTTCAGCGTGATAATGGTTTAACTTATCAGCCTTCACAAATTCTTGTGTCTGCTGGAGGGAAGCACAGCTTTTTTAATATGGCGCTGGCGCTACTTGATACTGGTGATGAGGTGGTTATTCCTGCGCCTTACTGGGTGTCTTATCCAGATATGGTGCGTATTGCTGAAGGTGTTCCTGTTATTGTTGAAGCTGGAGCGGATAACCATTTTAAAATTACCGCTGCGCAATTGCGGGCAGCAATGAGCGAGAAAACCCGGCTTGTGGTTTTAAACAGTCCCTCCAACCCAACGGGGATGGCCTACTCGGAACAAGAACTTAAAGAGCTGGCTGATGTATTGCTTGAGTTTCCGAATGTTCTGGTGGCCACAGATGATATGTATGAGCATATTCTCTGGGGTGATGAGGCGTTTGTGAATATTGTTAATGTATGCCCTGAGCTTTATGACCGTGCCATTGTTATGAATGGAGTCTCTAAGGCTTATTCCATGACCGGCTGGCGAATTGGTTATGTGGGTGGCCCTGAGTGGCTCATTAAGAATATGAAAAAGATTCAGTCCCAAAGTACGTCAAATCCATGTTCTATTGCTCAGGCTGCTGCTGAGGCGGCACTGTCTGGTCCTCAGGAATGTGTTAAGGAAATGGTTATTGCTTTCAAGCAGCGTCATGATCATGTACTGGATCGGCTGAACCAGCTGCCCGGTGTGGCAGCGCTACCGGCAGATGGAACGTTCTATAGTTTTCCTGATTTCAGTGAAGCCATGGCGGCCGGTGGTTATAAGACAGATGTTGAATATGCAGAAGCCTTATTGGAAGCTGGTGTAGCTCTTGTTCCTGGCTCCGCATTCGGGGCTCCCGGGCATATGCGACTGTCTTTTGCGACCAGTATGGAAAACCTTGATAAGGCGATCGATCGTTTGGCCGCTTTCTTGAGCAGGTAAGCAATTTTTAGATGGGCGTCTGCAGATGCTTGGCGCCCTTATAATTTTTTACTCTATGGCTGTTGACCAAGGCGAAAGCAGTTAGTAGACTTCGGTTCGAAATCGCAAGACAGATCCCCGATAGCTCAGTTGGTAGAGCAAATGACTGTTAATCATTGGGTCACTGGTTCGAGTCCAGTTCGGGGAGCCACTTTTTATTACAAGCTTATAATCATTAATTAAAGCAATCTGCTTTCCCTTCCTTTCAGTTCAATAAAATTATCAAATTCATCTACCTGAAAAATTCCAATCTTGTTTGGCTTTTTGTGCTCCTGAAAAGTACTCAAAATCGCATAATTCATTTATTGCATTATCAGCTATTTGAGTTGTCGTGGTTCTTATGGATCAACCCCTTCAAGCCTTTGTGGGCTGACTGGTTATTGATAGCGGTGTAGAAGGTTGATTTCCGAATTTAGGCCCAGAATAACAAAGCCCCGGCGTAGTCGCAGAGGCTTTGTGAGATGGGTGGCCACGCTGGAGCATAGTTGTTTTCAGAGTGCTTTTACCACGAGTGTTTTTACCACGAGTGTTTTTACCACGAGTGTTTTTACCACGAGTGTTTTTACCACGAGTGTTTTTACCAATAGTGGTTTGATCTAGTTTGTCATCTCCTTAAGTTGGTAAAGCAGGTTTAATGCTTCTCGAGGAGTAAGATTATCTGGATTTAGCTCATTCAGTTCTTCAACCGCAGGGTGGTTGGTTGGTGAGAATAGATCTACCTGTGGGCTTATCATGTCGACTTTTTTCCGTGGTGCTGGCATTTCAGCAGGCGCGGAAGCCTTTGCCATATCCCCGGCTTCCAGCTGTTCCAGGCGACCTTTAGCTAGCTGAATAACATCTCGTGGAACCCCTGCAAGTTGTGCCACCTGCAAGCCATAACTCTGGCTTGCCGGACCTTCCTGAATAGCATGCAGGAATACAATGCTGTCGCCATGTTCTGTTGCGTTCAGGTGAACATTAACAACGCCGGATGTTTCTTCTGGCAGCTGTGTTAACTCAAAGTAATGCGTGGCGAACAGGGTGAAGGCTTTTACTTGGTCGGCCAGATGGCGGGCGCAAGCCCAGGCAAGTGATAGGCCGTCAAAGGTGCTGGTGCCACGACCTACTTCATCCATCAATACCAGGCTGCGCTCTGTTGCATTGTTAAGGATACTGGCCGTTTCGGTCATTTCTACCATGAAGGTAGAGCGGCCGCCGGCCAAATCATCCGATGAGCCGATACGGGTAAATATGCGGTCCACCAAGCCAATCTTTGCGCTGGCGGCAGGTACATAGCTGCCAATGTGGGCTAGCAGAACAATCAATGCTGCCTGACGCATATAAGTCGATTTACCACCCATGTTGGGGCCGGTAATGACCAGCATGCGCCGGTCGTTGCATAACTCCAGACTATTGGCGACAAAAGGTTCTTCCAGTACCTGCTCCACAACCGGATGGCGACCTTCGTCAATATGAAGGCCGGGTTCATCTGTGAGTTCGGGGCGACACAGGTTAAGTGTCTGGCTGCGTTCTGCCAGACTGGTCAGAACGTCCAGCTCCGCAATAGCGGCTGCAGAATCTTGCAATAATCCGAGGTTTTCGTTCAGCTTTTCCAGCAGTTCTTCGTAGAGTGCTTTTTCCCGAGCTAGTGCACGACTTTTACTGGACAGAGCTTTATCTTCAAACTCTTTTAATTCCGGTGTTATGAAACGTTCATTGTTTTTCAGTGTTTGTCGGCGAATATAATCGGCAGGGGCATCTTCAGATTCGCGACGGCTGATTTCAATGTAGTACCCATGAACACGGTTAAAGCCAACTTTCAGGGTGCTCAGGCCGGAACGTTCTTTTTCCCGTTTTTCCAGATCAAGCAGGTAACCACCTGCATTCTCGCTGAGTGCTCGTAGTTCATCCAGCTCTTCATCGTAACCTGTGGCAATGACCCCTCCATCACGAATGACCACCGGAGGGTTTTCAATAATGCCCCGTTGGAGTAGATCAACCTCTTCAGGGAAAACGCTGATGCGTTCGGATAGGGTGCCTAGAAGATCACTGGCGACAGTGGTCAGGTTGGTCTGAATTTCCGGGAGGCACGATAGTGCGTCACGCAAGCGAGCCAAATCCCGTGGGCGGGCAGAGTGAAGGGCAACGCGTCCCAAAATACGTTCGATATCGCTGATGCCACGGAGTACTGGTGTCAGAGATTCGTAAGTGTAATGTTCCAACAGGCCAGCAATAGCATTCTGGCGGAGATCTAATTTTTTGCGATGGCAAAGTGGACGGTTCAGCCAGCGAGCCATCAGGCGGCTGCCCATGGCTGTCGCGGTGCTGTCCATAACCGACAGCAGTGTGTTGTCTTTGCCGCCGTTGAGATTAATGTCTAACTCTAAATTGCTGCGACTTGCGGCATCGAGAACAACAGTTTCTTCCCGCCGTTCCACAGAAATGGAGCGTAGGTGTGGCAGCTCTGTACGTTGAGTATCACGCACATATTGAAGCAGGCAGCCAGCCGCTTCAATGGCAACACTCATCTGCTCGCAACCGAAGCCTGCCAGATCTTTGGTGGCGAATTGGCGGATCAGTAAGTCATGGGCGCTGTCGCGATCAAAACACCAGGGCGGCTGGCGGTTTGCACCTTTACGTTTGGCAACTTGGTCTGGAAACGTGCGATCTTCACTTAGCAGAAGCTCCCGGGGAGAGAGGCGTTGGATTTCGCTAAGGACAGCTTCTTCTGTTTTAACTTCCATAATCCGGAAGCGGCCACTGGTGATATCCAGCCAGGCCATGCCGTATTCTTCTTTCTGGCGATGGATTGCCATCAGCCAGTTGTCACTGTGCTCTTCCAGCAGGGCTTCATCACTGACTGTTCCTGGCGTGATAACCCGGGTGACTTTCCGTTCAACGGGACCTTTACTGGTAGCAGGGTCGCCAATCTGTTCGGCAATGGCAACGGATTCACCCAGCTTTACCAGACGGGCCAGATATCCTTCAGCTGCATGGTAGGGGATGCCGGCCATGGGGATGGGGTCGCCGGCAGAGTGGCCACGGGCTGTGAGGGTTATATCCAGTAATTCTGCCGCTTTGCGAGCATCGTCGTAGAAAAGCTCATAAAAATCCCCCATGCGGTAGAACACCAACTGGTTGCGGTGCTCCTGTTTGATGCGAAGGTATTGTTGCATCATCGGGGTATGGGTGGATTGTTTCTCTTTTGCCATCTGCAATCTGTCGTTTGAGCTGATTCTGAAAATGCGGGAAATCCGACCATCTTATCATGTGCGGCCTTGCAGAGTGTTTAAAAATTGATTTCGATCGTTTGATCTTTTCTTCTTGGAGCCGGATCAGGCGATCCGGCGTGAGGTGTTAGAAGTTATTGGAAAGCATGGTCTGGGGGCTGAGATGCTGCATGATGCGTTCATCATTCTCAGTAACCAGATTTTTGTTGACCTTGTGGGTCAAGGGGATGTCTTTTTTCAGTTTTGGCAGTAACTCACCCATAAATCCTGGTGGCGCGCAGACCTGCAACGCCTGAAAGCTATGCTGATCATGGGCATGGTTGATAGCTTTGGCAATCATGTGGGTGAAGCGAGAATTTTCCTGATGTTTGGGGGAGCGATCCGGTGTTCCGAGGCCGCGGTTTGCCATAGAGTCGGGACTTCGGGTTTTGGTCGTATGCCCGGTTCTGTCGGTTATAAAATCTCCATTATGCCACCGCCCTTCTTCATGCTGAATGTGATCAAGTAGTTGCAGGTCGTGTTGGTGGGGATGGAAGTTATACATGCAGGCCTGACTGTTATCGGCCACAAGAACCCAGATGGGACGCATACGCTTATCCTCCGTAGAGTCACGCAATAAAATTAGTCTATTTGTGGAGGAATAGGGGAAGGAAAATGCAATACGACAGGCAAGGCCTGTCGTACAAAGCGGTATTTTGGCTATGGTTTCTTATTTGAGGCCGTCTATGTTGACCTTTGGCAGGTTCGCTTCCTCAAGAACAACCTGCTCCTGACCAGGCATAACCGTGGCCTTTCCTTTAACAACAAATTGGCCATTCTGGTTCACTACGTTGGTGGCAAAGGTAGCCATTTTGGTTCGTTCATTCTTTTCCAGAACCTCCAGCTGAACTGTCAGTTCATCGCCAACTTTTGCCGGGCGCAGGAATTTCAATTCCTGACTTCGATAAACGCCGCTCGGACCGGGCATAATCATTGCCAGGGCCGCGGAAATCAGGGAGCCGGTCCACATGCCGTGGGCAATGCGTTCACCAAACTGAGATGTTGATGCAAACTCTTTATCTACGTGTATGGGATTGTGGTCACCGGATACAGTAGCGAACAAAATCAAATCCTGCTCGGTGAGGGTGCGCTGATAAGTTGCAGTATCACCAATGTTGAGCTTGTTATAAGGCACGTTTGCCAGGGTTGTCACACAGTAGTCCTCATAAAACTACAGACTTAATCCCTGGCGCTTTGTGTGACCTCGGGTTCCATCTGTAGTTTGTTTTTGTCAGGGGTATGATGTTCCAGCCAGACAAGTAATTTGGCTGTTACCTCATCGCGATTGGTTTCGTTCAGCATTTCATGGCGGCCATTCGGCCAGATATCGCAAGTGATATCTGTGATGCCTGCGCTGGAAAGACTGTCTGCCAGTTTTTGCAGACCTTTGCCAGCCTGGCCAACAGGGTCTTGATCCCCACCAGTAATGTATAAAGGTAGCCGGGAATCAATTTTTTTCAGGGCAGATACCGATGAAATCGATAACAGACCATGAAAAAGATCCAGCCATAAACCATTGGTACACTGAAATCCACACAGTTTATCAGCTATATAAGCATCGACCTCTGCAGAATCCCGTGAAAGCCAATCGAATTGAGTGCGAACAGGCTTAAACGCGTTGTTATACGAGCCGAACGTAAGTGTGTCAACCAACTTGCTGCAGCCTGTTCGCCCAATGCGATAACTCTCTATCAGAGTGGCCAGGTTTCCCAGCTTGAGTAGTAACCGCGGGGCAAAGTTTGAACCGGAGAGGAGGGCTCCAGTTAGGTGATGTGGTTTTCGCATCAGCCAGGACTGGGTGATAAAGCTCCCCATGCTGTGGCCAAAAATAAACAATGGGACACCAGGACAGAAACTGTGTAAATGGTCCCAGGCGTAATCAACATCCTCCACGACCTTCTCCCACCCCCGCTCGTGGGCAAATGTACCCAGTTCAAGCTCTGGAGTATCGGGGCCGTGCCCACGATGATCGATAGCCATCACTGTGTAACCGGCCTTGTTCAGCGCTTCAGCGAAGCGGGCATACCTTTGCCCGTGTTCAGACATCCCATGAAGGATAAGAACTGCTCCTCTGGGGTGTTCCACAGACCAGCGATAAGCTGGTATACGGTGATGATCGCAGGAGTCCAGATGAAACTGACTGAAAACCATGTCTTCCCCCTGACTTTTAAAGGGGTATTGTTGAATACGCCCTTATATTTTCGTTGTTATTTGAGGTTATTCGCTGGTTATGGTGACAGATAGAGCCGGTGAACTGCAAATGTCTTTCAGGTGCCATAAATGTAAATTTTCTTTTCTCTACATATCAATAGGTTACTGGATTGAAACCCTGAAAAACTGTTAATCTACGCCGCTATTTTCAGTAGCTTCTGAAATAACCTCTCCGTTTTTTATCAGCATATGCCCTACAAAGGCTAAATGTTCTCGCTATATTCGATCTGCATTATTAAAGATATGGCTTGAGTAAGACAAACTGATTGATGAGAGGTTGGTTCAGAAGTTAGCTGCTCTGGGCGGATACTCCGAATCAGGAGCGCTTTCTAATCCTTTTCAGTACTTGCAGATATTCTGTCCTGGTGTCTACCAGTCAGGATTCACCCGTTATATCAGGAGTCAGACATGAGTGGGAATTTTTGGGCCGAGAAGTACCCTGACGGTATCGCCCCAAATATCGGTGAGGTGCCGTATTCTTCGATTCTGGATGTCCTTGATCTGGCTTGTGATAAGTTTCAGCACAAACCTGCCTTTTCCAACCTTGGCAAAACCATCACCTACGGGGATTTGAACGCTTTAAGTGATCGCTTTGCGGCCTGGCTGCAGCGTGAAACTGACCTTGTTCCCGGAGACCGTATCGCTGTTCAGTTACCTAACCTGATGCAGTTTCCAGTAGTTGTGTTCGGTGCATTGAAGGCAGGACTGATTATTGTGAACACTAACCCGCTTTATACTGAGCGGGAAATGGAACATCAGTTTAAAGATTCCGGTGCCAAAGCACTTGTCGTGCTGGCAAATATGGCGCATCTGGCTGAGGTCGTGGTTCCCCACACAAGTATCAAACACATTATAGTGACTGAAATCGGGGACATGTTGCCGCCGGTAAAACGTTTAATTGTAAACAGTGTTGTTCGCCATGTGCGGAAAATGGTTCCGGCCTTTAATCTTCCTGCTGCTGTTTCTTTCAATGAAACTCTGGCCAAAGGGGCTGACCTTTCTTTGAAACGTCATAAAGCCAGCGCTTCCGATACGGCTGTTCTCCAGTACACCGGCGGTACAACGGGCGTTGCCAAGGGTGCCGAGCTCAGTCATGCCAATATCATCGCCAATATGATGCAGATTCTGGGCATGGTGAAAAAAGATATTGTGCTGGGTGATGAGCTGATTGTCGCTCCTCTCCCGCTTTATCACATTTACTCCTTTACTGTTCATTGTATGGTGGGGCTGGTGACCGGTATGCACAGCCTGCTGATTACCAATCCAAGAGATTTGAAATCTTTTGTTAAGGATCTGCAGAAGTATCCTTTCACCATGATGGTAGGTTTGAACACTTTGTTTAACGGCCTGATGAAGAATCAGGACTTTCAGCGCTTGGATTTCTCCCGTCTGAAAATTACGCTGTCTGGCGGTATGGCCCTACAGATGAATACGGCCAAGCGCTGGGAAAAAATGACAGATTGCGCCATTAATGAAGGCTATGGCATGACGGAAGCTTCTCCGGTAGTGACTTTGAATCCATTGTCGGATAACCGTCTCGGTAGTATTGGTATGCCCTTGCCGTCTACTGACATCAGAATTGTGAATGATGAAGGTGATGAGCAGGGTATTGGTGAAACCGGTGAACTCTGTATTCGTGGGCCTCAGATTATGAAAGGCTACTGGCAGCGCCCGGAAGAGACTGCCAAAACGTTGAGCGAGGACGGCTGGCTCAGTACTGGTGATATTGCCACCATTGATGAAGATGGCTACCTGCGTATTGTTGATCGCAAAAAAGATATGATCAGCGTTTCAGGGTTCAACGTTTACCCCAATGAGCTGGAAGATGTACTGACCCGCCATCCGGATGTTGAACTCTGTGCGGCTATTGGTGTGCCTTGTGAAAAAACAGGTGAGAACATCAAAGTCTTTGTGGTTACCAAGAACTCGGCATTAACGTCAGATGACGTGCGTAATCATTTCCGACAGTATGTAACGGGTTATAAAGTGCCTAAGTTGGTGGAGTTTCGCAGTGAGCTGCCTGTAACCAATGTGGGTAAAATCCTTCGCCGGACTTTGCGGGATGAAGAACTTGCCAAGGCTGCCAAAAAAACAGCCGCTGCTGTGTAACTTAAGAGATTAGCAACAGTTAAGCATGACAGATCGGGATAACCGTAAGGATAGAGCAGCTGTTGCTGCAGATATTGAAGACAGTTTGATTCGTGATCGCTACTGGCTGAAACGTCAGTGGCGAAGCTGGAAGCGGCTGTCCGGAAAGGAAAAGAGTCGTTTTTATCAGCGGCTGGAACGTTCCTGCCAGCAGAGTCGTGAACGTCGTGCGCAGTCGGTGAAACTGAACTGGGACGACTCCCTGCCAGTTGTTCAGAAAAAAGACGAAATTGCCAGGCTGATTGCTGATAATCAGGTTGTTATTGTTGCTGGTGAAACAGGCTCAGGTAAAACCACCCAACTGCCCAAGATCTGTCTTGAGCTGGGCTTGGGAGTGTATGGTCTGATAGGGCATACTCAGCCTCGCCGCTTGGCCGCACGCTCCGTGGGTAGCCGAATTGCCGAAGAGCTGGACACAGAATTTGGTGGGCTGGTTGGTTACCAGGTGCGCTTTACTGATCAGGTGAGTGAGCAGACCCGTGTCAAGCTGATGACCGACGGTATTCTACTGGCGGAGGTTCAGAATGACCGTTTCCTGAACGGTTATGACACCCTGATTATTGATGAGGCTCACGAACGTAGCCTCAATATCGATTTCCTTCTGGGCTATCTGAAGCTGCTACTGTCAAAACGCCCTGATCTGAAAGTTATTATCACGTCCGCCACTATTGATGTAGAGCGGTTTTCCAAACACTTTGTTAATGAAAAAGGTATTGGCGCTCCCGTTATAGAAGTTTCCGGTCGTACGTTTCCCGTCGAAACCCTGTATCGCCCACTTGCTGAGCTGGAAGTGGAAACCAAGGATGGCGATGAGCGTCAGATGCAGGGTATCTATCAGGCCCTGGAAGAGATTGAAGACCTGGAACGTGGTGGTATAGGGCATCGTTTGGGGGATGTGCTGGTCTTTCTTCCTGGTGAGCGGGATATTCGTGAAACGGCAAAGTTTCTGCGTGATAAAAAACTCCGGGATACCGAGATTCTTCCCCTTTATGCCCGGCTTACCAACGCTGAGCAGAACCGTATTTTTCAATCTCATCCCGGTCGAAGGGTCATTCTTTCTACTAACGTGGCGGAAACATCCCTGACAGTTCCGGGCATTCATTATGTGATTGATCCGGGAACGGCCCGTATCAGCCGTTACAGTGTGCGCAGTAAAGTGCAACGTTTGCCGGTGGAAGCTGTTTCTCAGGCGTCTGCCAATCAGCGAAAAGGTCGTTGTGGCCGTGTCGCGGAAGGTATCTGCATTCGCCTTTATGATGAAGCGGATTTCCTGAGTCGGCCAGAGTTTACCGATGCAGAAATTCTGAGAACCAATCTGGCTGCAGTTATTTTGCAGATGCTTAAGCTGGGGTTGGGGGACGTTACCAAATTCCCGTTTGTGGATCGGCCAGACAATAGCGCTATCAATGATGGTTATAAGTTGCTGCAGGAACTGGGTGCTGTTGATAAAAACAGTCGCCTGACTCGTACTGGCAATCAGTTGTCCCGTTTGCCTATCGATCCTCGTATTGGTCGCATGATTCTGGCAGCGCACGATACCAATGCAGTTGATGAGCTATTGATTATTGCCAGTGCGTTAGCGGTTCAGGATCCACGGGAGCGCCCGGCCGAGAAGAAACAGGCTTCTGATCAGGCTCACCGGGAGTTTTATGATGATGATTCCGATTTTCTTACCTATGTGAACCTCTGGCGTTGGTATGAAGAACAGCGTCAGGAACTCTCTTCTAACCAACTGCGCAAACTCTGCAAAAAGCACTTTCTCAGCTTTATGCGTATGCGGGAATGGAAGGATATGCATCGCCAACTGGCTCTGGTGTGTAAAGACCTGAAGCTTCGTCATAACAATGAACCAGCCACTTATGGGGATGTGCATAAAGCCCTTTTGACCGGCTTGCTCAGTCATCTGGGTAATAAAACCGAAGAGGCGGATTACCTCGGAGCACGAAACCGTAAGTTCTGGGTATTCCCTGGCTCAGGGTTGTTTAAGCGCAAACCCAAGTGGGTGATGGCTGCTGAACTGGTGGAAACTTCCAAGCTTTACGCCCGGACTGTTGCGAAAGTGGAGCCTTCCTGGATTGAACCGCTGGCTGGTCATTTGATCAAACGCAACTGGTTTGAACCTCATTGGGAAAAGAAGCAGGCACGAGCGGTAGCCTATGAGCAGGCGACACTTTATGGTTTGGTGATTTATTCCCGTCGTAAAGTGCACTATGGCACCATTGATTCGGTTGTATCACGGGAACTGTTGATCCGGGAAGGGTTGGTTGCCGGTCATTACACCTCGAGAGCCCCGTTCTTTGCCCATAACCAGCAACAGATTTCTGAAGTTGAGGAGCTGGAAGCCAAGTCCCGACGTCAGGATATTCTGGCTGATCCGGAAACGCTTTTTGCTTTTTATAATGACCGCATTCCAGCTGATGTTGTAAATGGTGCTGGGTTTGAATCCTGGCGAAAAAAAGCAGAGAAAGACGATCCGAAGATTCTATTCCTCACCAAAGAGTATTTGATGCAGCATGATGCTGCCCATGTAACAGTGAACCAGTATCCGGATCGCCTGAAACATGAAGGCATGGAGTTGCCGTTGACCTACCACTTCTCTCCAGGAGATGAAGATGATGGCGTCAGTATTTCTGTGCCGGTTTCTCTTTTGCAGCAGCTTCCCAAGCAACGTTTAGAGTGGCTTGTACCCGGTATGCTGGAAGAAAAGGTTGTGGCTCTGATCCGGTCGTTGCCTAAGCAGGTCCGCAAGAACTTTGTACCAGTTCCGGATTACACTAAGGCGGCGATGGATGGATTGAATGCGTGCGATGAATCTCTAACTGAGTTGCTGGGCGTAAAACTGTTCCGTATGAGCGGTGTGCGTATTCCGGAAGATGCCTGGAAGCCGGAAACCCTTGATGATCACTTCCTGATGAATATCCGAGTGCTGGATGATGATGGAAGATTGCTTGGACAGGGGCGTGTCTTCTCCGAATTGCGGGAGAAATTTGCAGATAAAGCTCAATCCAGCCTGCGGGATATGACCAATAAGGGTATGGAGCAAACAGGTATCACCAGCTGGACTTTAGGAGAGCTGCCAGAGATAGTGCGTCAAACTCGTGGAGGGCTTTTATTTCGATCATTCCCTGCTTTGGTGGATGACAAAGATTCTGTTTCTCTGCGCTTGTTTGATAACCCTGACATGGCAAGAGAAGAAATGGTCTGGGGTATGGCGCGGTTGATGCGTCTCTCTCTCGCTGAGCAGGTGCGCTTTATGCTCAAGCAAATGAAAAACCTGAACAGGATAACGGTTCTGGCGGTTAACTCCGTGCCGAAGGCTGCGTTGTTGGAAGATATTGAACTGTTCACTATTCGTTACGTTTTCCTCAATGACGAGAGTCAGTGGCCCAGAAATGAAAACGGCTTCCGAACTTTGATTGCGCACCATAAGGCGGATTTAGTGCCGTTTGCGGAGAAGCTGGATAAGCTGCTGTTGGATATTTTCACCAGAAATAATGCTATTCAGAAACGTTTGAAAGGTAAATTGTCTTTTCAGGTGGCTCTGTCTATGTCAGATATCCAGGCTCAGCTGAGTCATCTGATTTTCAAAGGTTTCCTGCGCCAGACTCCTCTGGACTGGCTGGAACAGTTTCCCCGCTATCTTGCTGCGGTTGAACAGCGGCTGGACAAACTTGGTGCTAATTTTAACCGGGATCGGGTACAGACCGATGAGCTTCAGCACTTGCAGGATGCCTGGAATGCCCGCCGAGAGGCACTGGCCAAGCAGAAAATTGTTGATGCCTCTCTTTGGGAGTATCGCTGGATGCTGGAGGAGTATCGGGTTTCTTTGTTTGCCCAGAGTTTGAAAACACGTATGCCAGTCTCCGATAAGCGCCTCAGGAAAGTCTGGGAAAAGGTTGCGGTTCCCTGAAAAACTCATAAAGATTGGCAGCATATACCAACTTTGTTGCCTTAATGTTACAGCGGCAGATCTTGGGTTCTCTTGATTTGCCTGCTGCTATACCATCAGCAAAATAAGAAAATCTGGCATCTTTTTCATACCAGATAAGAAACAGCGTTCAAGGGGTTTCATGTGACAGATGTTGTTCTGACCGGTACCGGACTTTATACACCTTCCGCATCCATCAGTAATGATGAGCTTGTGGCCTGTTTTAATACCTGGGTGCAGGCAGAAAATGAGCGCAATTGTGACGCTATTGCCGCAGGGGAGTGTCAACCTCTTCAGGAAAGCAGTAGTGCATTTATTGAGAAAGCTTCGGGGATTCGCAGCCGCTATGTAATGGATAAAGAAGGCATTCTTGATCCAGGGCGAATGGTGCCCCGGCTGCCTGAGCGCAGTAATGATGAGCCATCTATTCAGTGTGAGATGGCACTTGGTGCTGCCCGGCAAGCTCTTGAGCAGGCCGACATTAAGGCCGAAGAGCTGGATGGAGTCATTGTTGCCTGCTCCAATATGCAGCGGCCTTATCCGGCAGTTGCTGTGGAAGTTCAGCATTTTCTTGGAGCCAGAGGTTTTGCGTTTGATGTGAATGTAGCTTGCTCTTCGGCAACGTTTGGGCTGCAGGTTGGCAGTGATATGATTCGTTCCGGCAGTGCCCGCAGGGTGCTGATGGTTAATCCGGAAATCTGTACGGGGCATCTGAACTTCCGAGATCGTGATAGTCACTTTATCTTTGGGGATGCCTGCACTGCTGTGGTTCTTGAGAGCAGTGATGTAGCGAAAGAAGGCGGCTGGAACGTTTTGGGAACCCGCCTCTGGACCAGCTTCTCTAACAATATTCGCAATAATGCCGGCTTTCTGAACCGTGCGGCAGAAGAGGGTATTGGCCAGCCTGATAAGCTCTTTGTCCAGAACGGACGTAAAGTGTTTAAGGAAGTTTGCCCTCAGGTGGCCAAGCAGATTACTGAGCATCTGGCGGATATGGATATTCCGGTGTCTGATATCGGCAGAATGTGGTTGCATCAGGCAAACTTGGCGATGAATCAGCTTATTTCAAAGCGTGTACTTGGCCGTGAGGCTTTGCCGGAAGAGGCGCCTGTTACGCTGGATGAATATGCCAACACCAGTTCTGCAGGTTCTGTGATTGCTTTTCATAAATACAGTCAGGATATGGCCTCAGGAAGTAAGGGTGTGCTGTGTTCTTTCGGTGCGGGCTATTCAATTGGTAGCGTGATTCTGGAGAAGCGTTGATCACATACTGTTTTATCTTTGTAGTGTAAAAAATGACCACTGGCATGTTGCACGAATGTTACTAGATTAAATGTAACTGTTTGCTGACGGAAAGGATTCCGTAACATGCCTCGCTCAATTCACTTTTCAAAAACCGCAATAGCGATTGCCGTCTCATCTGCAGCCGGTCTGTTATCTTCTACCATTCATGCTGCGCCATTAGTTATTAATAAAACTGGTCTGGTGAATAGTGAAACCAGAGTAGGGGCCAGTGGTAATAGCGCAGCTATCAGCCTTGAGAGAAAAACAAACATTCTGTCCTCCAGCCGATGCAATCAGCAGTCTCATACCTGTGTATTTGAGAACAATGCTGCGGTTTCCGCCGGGAATTCAAATTATGCAGTCGAGTTGAAGTCAGGTGCCTGGTTCAGTTTCACCAATAACAGCGCTATCAGTAACCCCGGTGGGACAGCCATATACTCCAGTAATACAGCTGGAGATTTTGACCTTTCCGTGAATGATGCCGGTTCTATCAAAGGCGATGTTGCTGTTAATTACAGGGCTTCAAAACTATTTAACTTGGTTTCTTCTGGTGTTATCGAGGGCGATATTTCGGTCGCTGCAGATCCTGATAATGATTCGGTAACATTCGCGGGAGGCAGCTATTCAGGAACAGTTACAGGCGTTGAGCAGGTTCGGTTTACTGGTGGGCAGACAAATGTCAGTGGTACTTTCACACTCAATGGAACAGGCACGCGCTACCTGAAAGTATTTACAGGAGGAGATCTGGAAACCTCTGGCCTCGCTGTGAGTGGTGGTGATTTCATTATGGCGTCAGGTTCACAGCTGACCTTTGATCTTGATGATAATAACAAGGTCAGCTCTGGCAGTTCTGCCGTGGCTATTGATGCCAGTTCAACTACTTCGGTTGATATTGATGATGGCAAACTCGTTGTTTATCCAGCTGCTTCCCATACCAGTGGTTCTGAAACTTACCGCTTGCTGAGTGTACCTTCTTCATTACCTTCGAATAATGTTGAACTGGCAGTTAACCCTCTCTACACCATTGCTCGGGCAGATGCCGGCAGTGAAGTGCGGGTGACGGTAGGCAGAAACAGCAAAGCCCCCAGGGATGTTATTACAGAAAATGGCGGCAGCCAAAGTGAAGGTGATGCTTATGAAAAAGGGCGTGATGCTGCTATCGGCATTATACAATCTGGTGGTTCGGCACAAAATAAAGCTGAAAAATTGCTTGATAACTTTAACAGTAAAACAACAGTAGAAGGTGCTAAGCGTTTAGCCAATGAGCTTCAGCCAAATATTACCGGTTCGGCTATGGATCATGCCCTAAATGTAACCACTACTGTTAATGGGCACGTTTCTAAACGGATGGATAACCAGACTCAAGGGGTGAATACGGGGGATCACACTCGGAACAGCTCGTTCTGGATACAGGCACTGCATAGCGAAAGTAAGCAGGATGATCGTAATAAATCCGGGAACACCGTTCGAGGATATAACAGCAGAGTTAATGGTTTCACCATGGGAGTTGATACAGATTTAAGCCCTGATTTCCTGGCAGGTATAGCTTTTTCCTACGGTAAGGGTGATATCAATAAAAACGATGTGGAAGATGAAACCGGCGTTGATACTTTCCTGACTACGCTCTATGGACGTTGGGGGCTGGGTGAGCGTGCTGACCTTGATGTGATGGTGAACTATGGTGTTAACAAAAATGATCGTAGGCGGGTTTTTGATGTTGCTGGTAGTAATCTAAACCCTGCCACTTCTGAGTTTGATTCTACTCAGTATGGTATCAAGGCCATTCTTAGCCGAAGAATGATGGCGGGCAAGTGGGAGGTGACTCCTATGGCTGGTTATCACTACACCCGTTTCACTATTGATGCGTATACCGAAAAAGGCTCTGCTGCGGCGTTGAAAACAGAGAAGCAAAAATACAAAGTGAATGAATTAGGTGCTGGTGTAGGTATCAGTCGAACATTTAATAGCCGTTACGGCCAATTTGTACCTGAAGTGAAAGTTATGGGTTGGCATAATCTTAGCGCAGATCCTATAGAGGTTGATTCACGGTTTGTGATCGGGGGGGATAACTTTGTAGCTAAAGGTGTGGCTCCCGAAAAAACAACCTGGAATGCCACCGCCGGAATCACATGGAATCGTGATGAACGGTTTGAGCTATCAGCAGGGTATGAGCGCAACTGGAGAAGTGGCTTTCATTCTGACTCCGTGTATACCCGAGTAAAATATAAATTCTAAGAGTAAAGCGCTGAGACAGTAAAGCGCTGAGACAATAGGTGTGACCTGTTTCTTGGGTTTTGTACTTCGTAACTGTTCATCCGTTGTCGGGATGTTCGGAAGCAGGAAGACAATTTTAAAGCTGATAACTGGCGTGATACTTCAGTGTGGCTAGATTGAATGTAATAATTATTCGGCAGAAAGGATTCTGAAATATGGACACAAGAAAATTCCTGAAATCGGCATTGGCGTTGGCTATTTCATCAGCGCCTTTTCATACTGTTCAGGGCAATGGGGACGTAGTAGTAGCCTCAAACCAACCTGTGGTCATTACCCAATCCGGGGCGGTGAACCGGGATGCGTTATCGGCAAATAGTGGTGATGCTACGGTTATACTTGATAAGGTCGAAGCTGGCTTTTTTTCTGGTATAGGGTTGGGTGTTGGCAGCTGTAACTCGCGGGAGCTTGTCTGTAGTTATAAAAACCGGGGAACAATCCTGGCTGGTAATGCAACTTATGCATTGGAAGTAAAGGAGGGTGCCTGGTACAGGGTGGAGAATCTCGGTTCGATTAGAAACCTTGCCGGCGATACTATCAATATTGACTCCGATGCAGGTAATTTCACAATTAACAACCGTGGAGACCTGATTTCATCGGGCTTGCACAGGGTGATTAATCATCAGGCTAATACTTTGTTTACCCTGACGTCATCCGGAACTGTTATTGGTAATATCGACATCAGTGTAGATAGCGATATTGATACGCTGTCTTTTTCTGATGGAAGTTATGCGGGGATAATAACCGGTGCTGAGCAGGTTAATGTGGCAAATGGCTTAGGCGCAAAAGTAGACATGAATGGAACAGTGAATTTATCAGGTTCGGGAAGTGATAAATATTTTACTGTTTCTGATGAGGCGGTGTTGCAAACCTCAGGGCTGATAGTTAACGGCGCGCCTGCAACTTTCCAGTCTGGAACCCAGCTAGTGCTAGAACTGGACTCTGCAACCCCTGGAAGTTCCATTGTCACATCAAATAACACAATTACTGTGGCTGGTACGGTGGTAGTTATCCCTGACGCATCGCATACGGGTTCAGTCAGTTACACTCTTCTCCAGGATTCGGCTGGCATTGGGGGGAGTAATCCAACTCTCGAAGTCATGGATCTTTACACGGTGACCAAAACATCGACCTCAGGTAATCAGTTGGTTGCCACGGTAGAGTTGATTGATGGTAAAGACCCTGGAGACGTTCCCGGAGCAGGGGGAGCTAATCAAAATGAGCGGCAGGCCTATGCAAACGGCTTTGGTGCAGCGGGTACCGCTTTACAGGGCTCAGGTTTTACTAGAGAGCAGGGAGAAAAGTTTCGTGATAACTTTTTCCGCCAGTATACTCCTGAAACTGCCGCACGCTTGGCTTCTGAGCTTCTTCCTACCTTGAATCGCTCCTCTGTTGAGGCTGGGCTAAATGTTGTCACCATTTCGAATAAAGCGATGGTGAGCCGGATGGATAGCAAGATTGGTGTGAGTACAGGTGATGAAATAAAAAGACATTCATTTTGGATGCAAGGCTTACATAATGAAGCCCACCAGGATGATCGTAGGCATCAGAGCAGCATGATTCGTGGATATCATAGTCGTTTAAATGGCTTCACTATGGGGCTTGATGCCGATGTTATGGAAAAGGGCATTATTGGTTTTGCTGCATCTTATGCCAATAGTGACATTAATAAGAACGATGTTGCAGACGAAAGCAGTATTGATAGCTATTTGGCAACCCTATACGGACGCTGGCAAGTAGCAGAAGCCCTTTCACTGGACGTGCTTCTGAACTATGGCATAAATAAAAACGAACGAAAGCGTGTGTTTGATATAGTGGGCTCTGATCTAAACCCTGCTGAGTCGGAGTTTGATTCGAAGCAGGTAGGCATTAAGGCGATTCTCCAGCATTCTATGGATGTTGGAGACTGGATATTGTCTCCTATGCTTGGTTATCACTACAGCCATTTCACTGTGGATGCCTATCGTGAAAAGGGTTCTGTTGCCGCTCTTAGTACAAAGAAACAAACATACAAAATAAATGAGTTAGGTGTTGGTGCAGGTATAAGCCGAGTATTCAATAGCCAATATGGTTACCTTACTCCGGAAGTCAAAGTGATGGGGTGGCATGACTTTAGCGCAGATCCTGTAACAGTTAATTCCAGGTTTGTCGTTGGCGGAGACAGCTTTGTTTTTGAAGGTGTGACTCCTGAAAAAACAAACTGGAATGCCACTGCGGGAGTCACTTGGAGTCGTGATGACCGATTTGATTTCTCAGCAGGCTATGAGCGTAATTGGAGAAGCGGTTATCACT
>NZ_CAMZOG010000006.1 GCF_947331445.1 Parendozoicomonas sp. Alg238-R29
AAAAGCCGTCGGAGAATGCCAGTGAAAAGTCAGGAACAATCAGAAAAATTCCCGTCATGGTGGCCTGCGACCGTCAGCAACATGTAACCGATGCCGTTCTCGAACATGTGAGTAACGATGAACTCTTCACGCAACTGGCAGGACGGATTTTACCAGGCAGCACCCTGTGCACGGATGCTCATCTGTCCCATGAAAAACTGGCAGACCAACTCAACGTGACGCTGAAAGAATTGGTCACTACGGCAGGCCAGTATGTGCGAGAGAAGGTTTATCACATTCAAACGGTCAATGCTTATCACAGTGAGCTCAAACGTTGGATTAATGGTTTTTTCAAAGGCGTAGCAACGAAATATTTATCGCGCTATCTGGGCTGGAAACGATTTTTAAAGACACATATCTTCTCGGAAGAGAGTTTGTTAGATCAGGAAGCATCCCATTGGCTCAACCCACATTTATTGTGAACAGAGCCCAGCAGTACCAGCCCAAAGGTATAGCGGGTGATCTGTTCCGGTGGTGTGTTAATAGTGGGGAGTGTCATGCTGCAGCTCCTTTTCGATCATAAATCTGGGCATTTAACTTGCCGATTAATCGAACAGTAGGCTGAACCTCTTCAGGCATTGATGAGCAGCGTAATCTATTAATCTGCAAGTTGGCGTTTCTTGAAATAAGCTCGAGGTTGCTTGGGTCTGTGTTTGTTTTATTCCTGTCTCTGAAGATTAAACAGAATCCGTCAGGTAATGGCCCGTTGTCTTTTTCCCATTCGACCAGGTGTTTTAGGCGCCACTGATGCATCCCTTCTGCAACTTTGATTTCTATATATCCATCTTTGGATATGCGCTCTGAACCCACCGGCTTCCAGTTGGCAGGCTTACTGCCTTTTTTGAAGCTGGTTTTGTTTGGCCCTTTGGGTCGGGCGTTTGGGGATGGAATATTTCCTTTTTCAAACTGTCCCGTTCGGCCAGAGAGCCAGCCATTCCGCTTTCGTAATGAATTCAGGTTTTCGAATGAAACATCTGGTCGATTGAACCGCTCCTGGAACATTTGAAACTGTTCCGTTGTTGGAAGCTGGCAGTTGGCTTTGATGAAATCAAGTTCTGCCTGACTATATGAAATAGCGCGTCCCTTACCCATGACTACTTAGTCTCCAGCGCTAGAATTTGAGGAATGTCGTCACGGCTTAGACCTCGGTGCTCTGCCTGAAGCTTTAACGCGTTGAGCTGGAGAGAGGCGTTACTCACGATCTCTTTTGATATGTTGCTGACAGCCTGAGAGCGTTGAATCTCCTCTTGCAGCTCATTACCTTTAACGCTTTCATCATTCAATCGTTCAAGCTGTGCGAACAGGTGATTGTTCAGATCGGCGAGTTTGTTTTTCATGCCTGCTCCTCTTCCTCAAAACCGCCAAGAGCAACAATCTGGTCATCAATCAACCCGGCCATGGTGTCGCACATCAGTGCCATGTCTGCATCAAATCGGCTGGCTTCGTCTTCAGCATTCAGTGCTTCTGATTGTTCCAGTAGCGCTTCAGTGAATTTGATTCCAGTCAGGCGCAGGTCGTCGCGGAGTCTGAAGGCGCAGGCCGCATTGTAATGAATGTCCAGTTCGGCCACTTGCATGCCGGTGTTGATGTGGTTGCGAATTTCGTCGCTGATGATGTCCTGTCGTTTAACGCGAATCTCGCCGCCATCTTCACCAAGGTCTTTCAGGAGAACACCATCACCCAGGGTCATCATTGGCGGAACGGTTTCCGGATGTTCCAGCCAGTGAGTCATGGTGTTGGCTGGTGGCTGCTTTAATGCTGGTGGCACGATGGGGAGCGAGCCAAGTGCGGAGCGAATGAGACTGGTGAGCTCTTCGGCCTTCCTGAAGGTTGCTGTGTTGACGACAACCCGGCGACCTTTCAAATCAATCCAGGCACTTATGCGCGTTTTTCGCGGGAAGGCCCGCGGCAACAAATCAAGAGTGACTTCGTCTTTGATCTGGTCTCGCTCTTTCTTGTAAATCTTGCGCCCCTGATCGGCTTCAATCTGTTCGACCTTTTCCTGTACCGCCTCAGTCACTACAAAGGAAGGTAATAAGCGCTCTTCCTTCTGCATGCAAACAAAAAGGTTTTGCCCAGTTTGGTGAACCAATTGGCTGGAGCCTGGGCAAGGTGGCACAAAACCGGCACTGGTAAGCTCTGTTTTCCCGGTGGAGCGAAAGGGGTGCTCTTTGAGAGCTGTTTCCAGTTGTTCACTGGTGAGGGTAAACAACTTGCTGAAAACGTAGATAATGGCATTTTTAAACATTGTGATTTCCTGAAATCAATTAGGTGTAATGGATCAGTGCACGTTTGAATTGGAATATAAGGGTTGGTTTGTGGCCTGTTTCGCCAGAAGTGCTTTTGCATCCTCCAGTTCAAGAAATACTCGCACTGCCGCTTCACGCTCTGCAGGTCTCATGGTGGGATCGTTTCTATCCAGGCGAACAAGAAGCTCTACTTCGTTCTGGGTAACGGGTACACCATCAATCATTGAGATATTCATGCGGCGACTCCCTTAAGCCCTTTCACTGGCCGGCCAGAACAGGTCGATTCCCAAACGCCGTTTTCACGTTTGCATGTCCAGCCTATGCAGTGGCCTTTGTTGGCATAGCTGATACAGGCAACCAGATCACCCAGCTTGCGGCGGTTGATTACCTGCCCGGCTGGTGGCTTTTGCTGTGCTGAGTGTTGTGACTGTGCCCCCACGGTCTTCCCCTCTACCTGTTGTTACTGTTGTTTGTTAATTTGCTTGAGGGTTTGAATTCTCAAGCCTGTCTATGAGTGAACTGGTGCGCTGTGTTCTTTCTTCTGCTTTGGAGACATTATGTTTTCCCTTTATGCGTAAGCTGCCGCCCATTCGGGCAACGCAAACAGATCGTCCTTTCCACCTTGCAGACCGCCACGTTTGGCTATGCGTACAGGCTGAGTTCCACCTCCACGCTTCGGCTGTGGTTTGCGAGGAATCCGGTTGCTGTTGAGTGGTTGGCTGCTGTTGCTGGCGTAACTGGTGGCAAGGTTGATTTCCAGCGCTGCCTGGCAAATAACCAGCGCTACAACTAAAGGGCTAACGATTCCTCGGCGAAAGGCTTCAGCTACCAGCCCGTAAAGGCTGTGAACATCCATTTTATTAAGCAGACGCTGTCGATATGTACGGCTGCTTTGCAGGCTTAATCCCATGAGAATGCCAGCGGTTTCGGCATCTTTATCTTCAACTACCCACAACAGAGACTCTGAATCACGTTCTGTGAGGTCGTTGTTTGGTACGACTTTGAAGCGTGGGCCTGTGTAGGTGCGTGTTGTTTTCATTTTGCGCTCACTTATTTTATAAATAGGTTAAACCTATTATATTGGTGAAATCAAGCCTATTTAATTATTGCTTTAAGGTGGGGAGGCGAGGAGGGGGTGTATAAAAGTTGCAGTTGCACAAAAAAGCCCCGACAGTGCGGGGCTTCTTATGAGGCAGGTGTTGTTTATCGAGTTGTTAAAGCCGCGCTGGCGAGTCCGATATATTGAGTAATCACACGGGTCGTTTTTTTAGGGGTGGTATACGTTGTCACTTCCAATGAGAGAATGGTGCTGGTGTCTACACTGTCCCGCAGGATTTTCCCTTCGCCTTTGCTCAGCAGGTCGGTACTCACTTTTGCTGTGGTGGGCTGCAAAGTGCTGGGATTGGTTAGAGTGACTCTGGCTTGTTTGTTTTTTCTGTCTATCACATAGCCGTCTATGTAGTAATCGTTGGTTTCTACTTTGGTGCTGCGGCTTTCGAGCTCTTCCAGTCGTTGTTTCAGGGCCTGCACGTCGCTTGGTGATAGTGTGCTGCCTGCAATGGTGGCTTTATCTATGTTCGGTGCTGCGAGAATGGGCGCAGCCTGACCCTTGCCCGCTTCTATGGCAACCTGTGCAAGATGTTGGGTTTCCTTGATAAGCTCGCCCAGCATGTTCAGGTTCTGACTGTGAATGTTTTCTATTTCTATTGCTGTTTCTGTTTGTTGTTGGTCGATCTGGATGCGTTCGTAAGTACCACTGATGTAGTGGACGCCAACCCCTAAAAATAGAATGGAAAACAGTGCGATCAGTGTTTGTTTTTTATCGTTGCTCTCCATGTCTTTCATAACTCCATCAAGTGTTTTTAGCAGTTTTCCAGCTGATTTAAACACAAAACCAAGACCGGAGGAGCCTTTTTTTAAAGTGAAGTCGAGTTGAAGCGCTTCCCGTTCCTCGCTGGTCAGGAGTCGGGTGTTGGTTGAGTTACGGGTGAAAAGACAATAAGCCCGTAGCACTGACTGTTGCAGTTCTGGCAGTGTATGCACAACGGATGAGGGGATGTTTCCATGATACAAATCTCCCTCCAGTTTAATCTGGTATCCCAAATCTTGGCAGGTGTGCAGGAAGGAACTGGTCTCGTTGTAGGTGCCTGATTCGAGAAAATGAATCATGGTGGAAATGTCAGTGAGTGGGTTGTCCATAACCTGCAGAGCCTTATCTACTGATTGCTGTTGAGGTAGCCAATTTCGCTATTCAGGCGTTTAATTTCATCGCGCTTAAGGTCGATTTTGAGTTTGTATTTCTCTGTCACGGATTGCATCTCCGTTGATATGGACTCCTGCCAAGTGGCACCGGCCAGGTTGTTGTTGGCGCGTAGCTTCTTGATTCTTAGGCGGGACAGTTCCTGCTCCATGCTCTTGCTGTAGCTTGTGATTTTGTCTTCTATTCGCTTGATTTCAGATTCCAGCAAGCCACGCTTGCTGGTGGCTTTCATGGAGTCAAGTTTGCTTTGATCAATGCCATCCATGGTAGTAATTTTGGATAAGGTGACTGTTTGTGCTGACGCACCGCAGGGCTTGTCTGAGAAGGTTGTTTTTCCGCCCTCTTGGCACTTGTAAATTTGCCCGTGTGCCAATAGTGGGATAGAACATATTGCGGCGAGTGTCAGGCGGTAGTGAAGTTTTAACATCCTTTTTTACTTCCTGTTTTTGCGTTAATCGATGTATGCCTTTAGAAGATAGGCATGCTTGTTTTCATCGGGGAGTATTAGCAGGTCAGCACTGAATAGGTGTGCATCTATAAGCTTTTTTCTATTGATGCTGGCATCAATGGTTAGCTTGATTTCTTCTTCGATTGATATGTCGGGCACTATGGCTGACCAATCTTTCGAAGAAGCTTCGTCGCTTTTTCTGATAATAATGCTTGTTTTGTTGTAACGTTTGGCGCCAGTAGTTGAAACTTGCGGTGTGCGTTCCTGCTGATCGACTATGTAGAGGTTCTCTTCTCCTTCTATATTGCCTTTCCCAGTCAGTAGCCAGTCTTCTTCTACCTTTAGATATTCTGCAATCTTCTTGATGTTCTTTGAGCGGGGTTCTATCTCCCCAGATTCCATTTGGTAAACGCTGGGTTGAGAAATGCCAACGGCGTCCGCCAGCATTCGCTGGGTGACACGCAGTCTTAGCCCCAGCCGCTCTCTAGCTGTGGTCCGAGCTTTTTTTATCCGTTTTCCAATCATGATCTTACGCATCTTATAAATGTTGCCAGTGGATTGCTTATAAAACACCTTTCTAATTTTCTTGATAAAGGGTTTTCTAGCGAGTAGTCTCGCTTATAAAAATAGGTTAAACCTTTAATATAAGTAATGAACTCATACGAAAAACTAAAAGGCATCTACCGATCTCAGGCCGGCATAGCGGAAGCGCTGAATATTTCTCAGCCATCTGTTTGGGAGTGGGGAGGTGTTATCCCTGCAAGGCATGCAAAAACGGTCAGCGATTTAACCGGGGGCGAGATCACTATCGCTGAAGTGCACGAAGACTACGAACAGGCACGACCCAAATAATGGCCTGTTCCTTGGAAAACATCATGTCTGCAATTGTGGACAAGAGGGGGCAATAACAATGAATAAATACAACCAACTAAAACAGATTAATGCTGGTGGCTGTCAGCGAGTAAAGCTTCCTGCAGAACTGCGTCAGGTACTCAACCCCATTAATTCGCCCGTTTTCAGACAACCGACCCCTTCTGGGCACTAGGAGGCAGCATGGAAAATGTTGTCAGCCTGTTTGGCAGCAGAGGTGCCTGTCAGCCTAAAGCGGGAAACGTGCAAGGTAAGGCGACTTTGGAAAACGGCTACACCAAGCTCTCTGATCAACTGATTGATGCACTGGCCCGCGCTGAGTACAGACTGTCTGGTCGTGAATACGCCATTGTATTCGCTGTTATTCGTAAGACGTACGGTTTCCAGAAAGGTGCTGATTGGATTGCGCTTTCTCAATTTGAAGAGCTGACTGGGGTTTTGAAGCGTGACTGCTGCACTCTGATTAACGGTCTGGTAAAGAAAAAGATTCTGCTTCGAAAAGCGAATGGTCACGACCAAAAGTTGGCTATTAACACGGCAATAGAAGAGTGGGAAAAGCCCAAAAAGACCGTTCGTAAATCCACGAATAAATCGATTAAATCCACGAATAAATCGATTGAATCCACGAATAAATCGATTAAATCCACGAACCACAATAGAGATACAGAGATACAGAGAAATAATAAAAGCTCTTATGTCGAAGAATCTGGCGATTCAGCGACGAGTGAGTGTACTGAAGTTTCAAAAACAGTTATTCGTGAAGGTGCGGCAATACAAACCCCTGCCGGAAAGAAGTGGGGCATGCCTGTTGATCTTGAGATTGCTGAACTGATTCATGAAGGAGTCGCTAAGGTTACCGGCGATTGCAATCCAAACCTTGCAGATTGGGCGAACACCATTCGTTTGATGAGGGAGCAGAAAGGCCGCAAGCCTGAACACATCAAAGCCCTGTTTACTTTTGCCAACCAGCACGTTGATGAAAAATTTAGCTGGGCAGAGCAAATCCTGTCCCCGGCAGCTTTGAACAGGCATTGGGCAAAATTGGCAGCCAGGCGCAACGGTGAACGTAACCGGTTAACCCAAACCGTTGAACCGCCAAAAACTCAGGAGCAGAAGCTTACTGATCGCAGTTGGGCTGATGGCCCGATGATTTCTGACGGGGAGGGTGACTGCTGATGACACTCACAATTCGAGAGGTTGCCGCGGCTATGGAGCTCAGAGCTTACAACCATTCGATTGAAGAGGTTGCAGGTCTGTTGTCTGTTGATGTTGAAGACCTTCGTGTAGATCTTCGCCTTGCGGCTCGTGAAGGCTTTGATGCCTGGGAGCTGACGCAATGAATAATCAAGAACGGGATCAAGAAATTGTTCGTCTGCTTGTCGAAGAGCAGCTGCCAATGGTTTCTGTTGCTGAGCGCCTTGGTTGCGGAATGGGGCCAGTGCGAAGGGCTCGCAAGAAAAACCCGGCCGTTATTGCCTTGTTCAACAAGCGCAAACAGGCGACAGAGGAACGCTACGCCCGTATGCGTGATGCCCGTCTTGCTGGTGAGAATATGCATGATATCTGTGAGCGCGAAGGCGTTCGTGGAATATCTGATACTAACAAGAATCTCCTGAAGCGTTACCCGGAACTTCGGCAGCGTGATCGCAGAACAATACCGGGCAGTAAGCCTGTGCGAGATGAAGACGAAGTGCGCAGGCCTGATGTTTTGGCAGCTAACCGTGTACTCACAAGTTCTATGCGGGAGTGGGGGAGGGCGCTGGCATGATTCAACTCATGCAAGACCTGACTTGTGGCGCCACTTTGCTGTGTCTGGTTCTGATGCCGTTTGCTGTGAATCTGGAGGTGATCTGATGCCAGCGCAAATTATTAACCAGGGCACAATGATTATGCCCTTAGCTATGTCGCACATTGAAATAGCGGAAATTGCCGATAAGCGTTCCGACAGTGTGAGACGCACAGTGGAATCTTTGGTCGAGCAAAGGTTTATTGCCTCCCCACAGATTGAGGAGAGGCCAAAAGCCAATGTTCCCGGGCAATATGTGAAGCATTTGATGATTAATCAACACGATTCGTATGTTGTGATGGCTCGGGTGTCTCCAGAATTCACTGTTCAGTTGGTGGATAGGTGGCAAGAGTTGGAGCAGCAGGCCGCGAACCCACCCGCTATAAATCTCCCTGATTTTACCAACCCTGCAGAAGCTGCCAGAGCATGGGCTGAACAGTTTGAGCTGAAAGCCTGTGCAGAACAGGAAGCCGCCCGACTCAATAAGGTCTGCAACACCATTACCCGCCAATTTGTTCCGGGCCTGACAGTTCCCAAGTTTTGCATGCAGCTGAATGGCGTGAATACCCAGCAGGTGAACGGTTACCTGGTTAATCGTAGGGTGCTGATCCGTGAGAAGCGCGGACACAGACCCACCAGCGAATACCGGGATTCTCATTTCAAACTGCACACCATTGAAAACAATGATGGCGATAACAGTTATCAGCCTCAACTTACCCAGAAGGGCTCACGCTGGCTCTATAAGCAGTACCTCGATAACCGCCTGCCCATGAAAAGGAACTGGGATGGCAACCTTACTCACATGGTATTCAGTGAAAAGGAGGTTGCTTGATGAAGCTACTTCCTGTTCGTGTATCTGGTGCCATCTGTCAGAACAATATCCATTTTAATGCGAGGATCACAGCTGTTAACAACATGCTGGAGAGTCTCTCTGGCCTCATTTTCAAGTTGTGCAGCCGCTTGGCTAACCCGTTGAATGTAATCGTGAGGGTTTTTGCCGCCGATGGTCAATTTCCCGGGAAATTTGTGCTGGCAGTGTGGGCACACGATTTGCTCATCGCCTCGTTTCATAACGGCTGTCCACAAATCAAATTCGGTTCCGCATGCGGTACAAAAAATGGGCCACGGTTTCAGTACGGAATTCATATCCGTCCTCCTAATGGTTTGCGGTCGCTAGACATATTAGACGGCAGTCACTGTATGTCTAACCAGTACATAAAAAATTTGAATAAAAACCACACAGAGCAGGTGATTATGAAAGCCAAAATTCTCAAAGCCCTAAGCACTCCACCAGCTGCGGTTTACCTGCTTTGCTTTCTGGGTATTCAGCTGGTTGTGTTGGTGTCCGGATTCTGGAGGGCGTAACCATGGCGCATCCTGCCGTTCAGCATAAACGGGTTGATCGTGAGTCTCAGGAGCAGAGGCTTTGTTTTGAGTATATGCGGGTTGTTCATAGGGAAGCGTTTGAGCATGCCTACCACGTTCCCAATGGTGGCCACCGCCACAAGGTTACGGCCGTCAAGCTAAAGGCTGAAGGGGTGAAGGCTGGCGTGCCAGACATAAAAGTAGCACTGGCCCGTGGTGGTTTCTTTGGTCTGTATGTGGAGATGAAAGCCCGGGCTCCTCATAACTCTGCGGTCAGCTCTAAACAGAAGGAATGGTTGCAGCGGCTGGCTGGTGCCGGGTACTGCACGCGAGTCTGTAAAGGGTATACAGAATTCAAGGCTGTGATTGATGAGTACATGGGCTGGCCTGTGACTCAATCATCCGAACATCCAGCGGCAAATGACTGAGTATTACAAGAAGGACAAAGATGGCTACACAGTCAGCAAGCAATTCTGTGGTGAACAAACAGTCTACACAGCCTGGACACCAGCCCGGCAAGCCATCCAGTACGGAAGCTGGCAAAAGTGCGGTGGCGCCATTCGCAACCACAAGCAACAAAAGCGTGATGCTGTGCCCTGAATGCAAGGGTCATGGGTACGATCCGGAGGGTTTGTTCTTCAATGGCGGCCTGCGTCGCCCCTGTGGTTCTTGTCTGCTGGTGGGTTTTGTTTACGCCGATACGGGCGAGCGGTTGACTGACAACGATGCCATTACTGTGATGCGCCAAAGCCAGACGCAGATGATTGCCCGGAACGAACAACAGAGAAAAGAGATCTGCAAGCTGGAGGCGAAGGTTCCGAAGCCTTCTATGGCTGAGCAGGTTTACCCGCACAACGAGCGCGGGCCTTTCCGATCAAAGTACGCTGGCGATTAACCGGGTCGGCAGTAGAAAAACATTGAGAGAACAGCAAAAAAACAATAAGGGGAAAAGTATGAGCGCATATTTTGTATGGACTGATCTGGAAAGTGGCGGATTGAATGGCCGGTTGTCAGATGGAACACTGGGTTGTGAAACCCTGCCGATTCTTGAGATTGCCATTATCGTCACAGACACTGACCTGAATGAAATTGGTGAACCGTTGCGGCTGGTGGTACATCACGACACTGAAACGCTTCTCTCTATGAGTGAGTGGGCTATCAACACCCATAAAGAGAGCGGCCTGCTTGGTGAGGTGGAGAACTCAACCCTGACACTGGAAGAGGCTGAAGATGCCATCACCAGTTATCTGCGGGGGCTTGGTGTGCAGGCCTATGACCGCGACGCCAAAACGGGCGGCATTATGGCGGGCAACAGTATTCACTTTGACCGCTCCTTCATCATGGCTCAAATGCCAACCCTGAACAATTACCTCCATTACCGCATGCTGGATGTATCTGCCATCGCCCTGGCTGCCCGTTACTTTTCGCCCCAGCTGGCAGGCAAGGCGACAGAGTTCAAGCAGTACCAGCATGAGGCCTTGGCCGATATTCGGGAATCCGTTGAGGAGCTGAAGGTTTATCGTGAAGCCCTGGGCAGTGTGGATACCCTGTTTCTGGATGCCCCATTTCTGGAAAGTGCCACCCGCTAAGGAGAGTCGCCATGTACCCCACCACAGGCACCGCATTGCTCTATGCATTCAACAGTTCACTGTTTGACGACACGACCAGCGCCAGCTGGCAGCAGCAGATAGAAGATAAATACCCGGAAGAGGCGGCTTGCGTTGGTATGGCGACAGTGGCCAAGGCTGTGGGGTACGACAATGGCAGGCTCAGAAAGAAAGACTGGCACACTCAGGCGGGTATGGTTTCTGCCTTATTAATGAAGGAACTGTCACCCTCTGAATATTGGCTGATTCGGGTTTTTTACACCTTTGATGATGAGGTGGCCGCCCTGATCCGCGCGTGGCAATACATCCAACCGGCGCTGGTGGGCTGTGATGGTATACGCAAAAGCATTCGCGAGAACAAAACCGCTCTGCAATATCTGGTGCTGCGAGCAATTAAACCCAAACTGTTGCAGGCCATGCCAACCATGGATGGTGAACTCAGCCAAAAGAGTATCAGCAACCGCCAGAGTGAAGTAAAGCGTGTGGTGCTGGACTGGAAAGAATCTGTATACAAGACCGCTGAAGCCATTCTGATGCTGAATGGTTTGGTATGGGAGGACGAATGAACAGAAAGCCTTTTGTGGTGCAGTACCGGCTTAAAGATGTGGTGTATCCGAAACCTAAGTGGGAGTTTCACAGCTCCCACTCGTCCAGAGGATTGGCGAATAACGCGATGGAAGAGCAGGAGCTGTTGCGGCCTGGGGTTTATGAGATGCGGGTTAGGGGGAGAACGAGATAAACAAAGGGTAGAGCAGATCGCCGTAACCCCATGTGATCGTTCCATGCAACGCCATACCTAAAGTAAATATCCGAAGAGTTCCGACAGGCTTTCCAATTGTTTCCCAAAGTAGTTTTTTTTCCATGGGAGAAAGGCTGGATCGGTCAACGGTAGAAAAATAACTTTCATGCAATGAGTGGAAAAACAGACGGAACTCAACAATAACGGCAGACAGTACTCCTATCGCCCCTGATCTTTGATACCAGACGCCAGGCGTGTCACCTGTTGGTGGAGTGTATGAGAGGGAGAATATCATCCAAGAAAGCCCAATCAATAACAGGCTCCACTCAGCTTTGTACTTTTGAATGCTTTGAAATATTTTTACTCCCTTGTTTTTTTTGGGAATGAAATCATAAAAAACAGCCGAGTGGCAAATGCAACAAATAACAATACTCAATGCAGAACAAGAACCCATCAACGAAGCCTTTATGCCACCAGCAGGCTTCCGCCCTGATGATGAGCTGGAAGAAAAGATAGCAGCCATAACCGGCAACTGCTGGCGGTTGTGGGATGAAGGCTGGCATTTTCTGATAGCGGCCAGTATGGGGAAAGATTCCAGTGTGATGACCAGCATTGTATTGAATGCAGCGGTTGAATATCAGGCTCAGGGTTTGGTGTTGCCTTATCTTGTGGTGTGCTCTGGGAATACCTTATTAGAGAATCCTGTGATTGATGCCTATGCACGCGCGGAGCTGGCTAAGGTTGAAGTCTTCATCCACAAGCATAACTTACCAGCCCGTGTAGAAATTGCAGAGCCTGGTACCAGCAACAACTACCTTTTAAACCTGATCGGCGGGCGCACCATTGCCACTCTGCCAGATAACGATGATGCCAAGTGCTCCAATATGATGAAAGTGGAGCCTATCACCCGCCAGAAGAAGCGCATCTTTAAAGAGTTGGGCATAGACAAAACCTGCACATTGGTAGGCACTCGGTTTGATGAGTCTGCAGCCCGTGGCGATGCTATGGAACAGCGCAGTGATTCCCCTATTGAACCGGTAAACAGCAAAGCCGGTAAAACTGACAAAAAGGGCAGGCCATTAAAGCCAGAATATGTACTCTCGCCGATTGCTCACCTCAGTCTGGATGATATTTATTACTACATAGCCATGGTGAGAAACGACTGGGTGAAAGCTTACTCAGGTTTCAATGAGCTGGTGGAGGTGTATAAGGAAGGCGAAGGCGGGGAGTGCATGGTAAACGCCTATGCCAACGGTAAAGCAAAGAGCACGGGCTGCGGTGCCCGTTTTGGTTGTCATATATGCCTGCGGGTGCAGGACGATAAGAGCATGAATAACATGCTGACCCATGAAGACACCCGAGAGAAGAACGCTTACATGCAGCCCCTGGCGAACTTCCGCACTGCTCTTAAAGCTTGGCATTATGACCCTGCCCGCCGTAACTGGCTGGCCCGCACCTTAAACAGTGATGGTTCCGTTAATATTAAGCCCAACGCTTACAGTCCTGAGTTCTGTGAGCAGCTGATGATGTGGGCGCTTTCTATTGATGCCGATGAGTACATGGCCACCAACGGCAGCCCAAGGTTCACACTCTTGCGGCTGGTGGATGTGCTGGCTATTGACGTGCTTTGGAATCGTTACGGTTACCAGCAAGGGCTGCATGCCTGTTACCTGTGGCTGAAAGTGAACCGTGATGGTGAGCGCTGGTATCCACCCGAAGAGCCTGATGTGTTCCCCAGCAGGCCTTTTCCTCCTGAAGTGTCGGTTCCTTATGCTGATCGGGAGTTTGATGGCATATTTTCCGGTTTTCGGGATTTGAGTATGATGGCGGCAGGTTACGACGAAATGCCTTACCAGAGCAGTAAAGGGGACTCCTTTATGGCTTGCAATACGGGTGATGAGTTCAGTATTGATGAGCGAGCCGCTGAAGAGTTCTTTGGCTTTGAAGTGGAATGGGCTGTAGAGCGCTTCCATGATTTCTGCATTAACCCCACCAGTGCTTACCGATACCTGATGCGCCTGGGTGTGGTGCAAATCAAGAAGGGCGACCATGCCGAACAGGAAAGAATGTTGCGCATGGCCAACCAGATTTGGCGCTCCGGCCTGCGGGATTGCTTGAATAATCCCCACGAGATAGTCCGCAGACTGGGCATGAATGGCGATGCGGTAGGGTTTCAGGGGGAGATGTTTGCGGCTTGAGTGCGAGGTTGTGTATTTGTCAGCAGCTGGATTTGCAACATTTATGCGTGTAGAGCATACTTGTGCCCAAGTGTGACGTGTCACGCTTAAGTAATTGCAGGCTAAAGCTTATTGATGCTTACTGCTTGCAATACATTAAAAGGTGGGGGCCTTAACAAATGGATATTCAAGTTACTGACTTGGATCAGTATCGGGAAGAGAAGAAAGCTGACAGTGCTTTTTTAAATGTTCTCGATCAAAAAATGCGTCAAGAAGACGCGATCAAACCTATTCCAAAATCTCTGTTTAGTAGAATTGCTCGACTTCAGAAACTCGCTGAAGATCAGGGTGTATCTGCTACATCTCCTCATGAAGAGCTCCTAGAAGGCTAATCAAGTTTTCGCTTGTTACGCAGGTACAGTATTAGCTGATGGAAGTTGTTTCCCAGAATGGATGGGATCTTCTTGCGATCGACTTATTTCTTGAAAGACTCGAGTCTTTAACTCAAGAAGTTGAGAAGATCTATAGAAAACACCCTACCAAAGTAACAAAACACCACAAGTATAAGCTTCTAATGGCAGTAAGTTCTGCAATCTTTGAGGAAGTGCCAGCGAACCCCGATGATTCGCGCTTTCGTCAAGGGAATACATTAGGGCCTGACAATAAGTCCTGGCGCCGAGTTAAAAAAGGCTTGCCCACAAGATATAGACTGTTTTTCCAGTTTAGAAGCGCTCACCGCCCCAAATCTATTGTTTATGCTTGGCTTAATGATGAGTCGACAATTCGAAAAGCCGGTGCCAAAACTGACGTCTATGAAGCTTTCAAAAAACTTTTGGAGCAAGGGCAGGTGCCCAAGACATGGGACGAGCTTGCAGGCGCGGCGCAACCTCTGCCGAAGGATGCTGATGAGGAAGCCTCTTAGCGCAGGCTCTGCACCGAAGATACCACCACTCTCCACGCATCCAGAACCGACCTATCGCTTGGTCGAATGAGCTCGGTTGAGCACTTACAAGTGCCCCCTTTAACTTTTTGGGGAAGTGGGGAATAATAATCCCCATGCTGTGGTTATAACGTCCTGATGATATGCCCCCTTGATTCAGATTGTTCTCACCGACAGCCCTCGACCTTATAAGCGTACTGAACTAAGCCCTGGCCACCCCCGCCGGGGCTTTTTTTTGGAATATTTTCAATGGAATTCAAAGTCAGCCTGGTGGTGAATATCTCGGTCATCGTCTTGCTGGCCAGCATTCTTGTTCAAAATGTCCGCCAGACAACCATTTTCAAAGTCACTCAAGAGCAATTGTTGCAGATGGTGGACGAATTAAAGAAGTCGAAGGAGAGTCATGCTGAAAAGCTGGCTGAGCATGCAGTGAAACATAACTCACATGATCTGCGCATTAATCATCTGGAGAAACGCGTGGACGGTATTGAGAAGGAACGGCCAACATGCTGACTATGATGGATTTGTTCCCGGTTCTGGTGGCCTTTGGTTTCAAGCTGGCAACAGCTCTGGCCGCGCTGATCATTCTCTGGCTGACCTTGCGATTCTTTGACCGCGAAACCGGCGGTTGCTTCACCCTCTGGAAAGAACAGGCAAACCCTCATGATATGGCGATCTATTACGCTGGTCGTTTTGTTGGCGCCTGCCTTCTGTTCGGCCTCATTCTTTCCTGACACCTACGACAAAACATTCAGAACACAGTCGGCCCTGTGGTTGCCGGGCGTGGATTGGCGCTTGCTGAAAGCCCAATGCTGGCAGGAGTCACGGCTTAATCCTTTAGCTGTTTCTCCTGTTGGTGCACAAGGCTTGTGTCAATTCATGCCTGGCACAGCTGAAGAGGTTGGTCGGCAACTAGGTATTACTGTTTCCCCTTTTGCTCCTGAGTGGAGTATTCAGGCTGCTGCGTTCTATATGCAGAGACTGAGGCGCGGTTGGTCTTCACCCAGACCTGAAGTGGATAGGCATAGTCTGGCGATGGCCAGTTATAACGCAGGAATAGGCAACATCATTAAGGCGCAGAAAGCCTGTGATGGTCAGCTGTTGTACTCAGAGATTATTGATTGTTTGCCAGATATTACTGGCAGGCATTCCAAAGAAACAATCACCTACGTCAGAAACATCTGGCGTTGGTTTATGCAGATGGTGCTATGACTCGAACACTTATCACTCTAGCTCTTGCGATTATCCTGAGCCTGGCAGCGGTTGTTTGGGTGCAGTACCGGCAGGTGAGCGGCTTGGAAGGCAAGCTTAAGAACCGCACGGATCAGTACAACGCAGCCGTGAGCGCCAACGCATCCAACCAGCAAACAATCAATCAGTTAGAAGCGCAACGCCGCAATGATCTGACTGTTATCAATCAACTCCGCAGTACCAACAAGAACATAACCGCAGAGTTTGCCCATGTCCGTGAACAGCTACACATCCTCGAACAGGACTCCGAGAGCGACGTGGCGGCATGGGCTCACACTTCTTTGCCTGGTGATATTGTCGGCCTGTTCAACCGTTCAGCCCCCAGTGGTAAAGACCCGCCTGATAGTTATCAAGCCACCAATGGAACTGACGCAAGAGTGCCAGACACTTGAACGTCAACTGGTGACGAACGCTGATCTGGCAAGGCTGGCCATTGATCAGCAAGAAGCTCTCGCACGATGCAACGCCGACAAGCGAGCGATGCGAGAGTGGATTGATTCAAGCAGCCAACCACAGGCGACTACTCAGTAACTGCGTGGCGAGCAGTGAACGCATCAGTTAGCCATTGCATGCAACGGCGGGCGGCTCGGCCAGTAATGAGTCGCACCATTTAACCTGCACAACAGAGAGCACATTGCCGCAGGCAGAACCCGTATTGGTGACTGCGTGCTGACATAGGTGGGGACCTGTGCAGTGTGTTCTCTATTGTGCGGCGTGGTTTAACCAATAAGCCCCGGCGGCCTGAGCCGATCAGGTGCACAACGGATTATTCAAATGGCAATCATCAATCGATACACAGCTGAGCAGATAGCTGAGAACTTCACCCATAAAGGCTGGCTGTTTATGTGTCCTGTGTATGTATCAATGACACCTGCTGACTGCCCTGATATTCAGGAGCGTAACTGGATACCGGAGTGGTGGGCAGACCTAAACAGCGGGATCTTCTTTGCCTGTGTCTGGCTTATGCAGATGGCCACGCGAGGTGAGTACGAGCCAGAGTTTCCAGTCAGGATCACAGCGCGCATCAAACCCAAAGAGCACGGGTCCTTTCCAAAGGTCTGACTCTTACGGGTGCGCAGAAGCGCAACTGCCCGCTAATTACCAATTCATACCAGCACAAGAAGATCAAGGGCTACCGTGACCTGAGTCAGGAAGAGATTGACCTGATGAATGAAGCCAAGGCGCTGGCCGAACAGTGTGGGGCTTTCATTGATAAGCTTGAGTCCAAGCAAGGGCTTGACCAGCGTTGTGTTGCTCTTGGTAAGACCAACCTTCAGCAAGGCTTCATGTGGTCTATCCGTGGCGTGGCTCAACCTACAACGTTCTAACTTATTACCTGTGTCAGTGTCTGCCAACCTGCCCAAACCCCAAGGGGACCCTGAGCCCCCACCCCCCACGGGGGGAAGCGCAGCGCAGACCGTGGTTTTCGGTTATTTTTCGGGTTCTATGGGCTTCAGCAGCAGAATACTGTTTTCCGCGTAGTTACTGGGCTCGCAAGGTGAAGTCCCTGCAGTCTGTTCTTTATTCCATCCGCAACGGCACTTCAGAACATGAGTTCACATGGCAGCAAGCAGCGAGGCCAACAACTGGTCAATCAGCCGCATATCTAATGGCTTTGGCATGGCGCGGGAAACCGTGGCCAAACGTCTGGAGAATGCCGCTGTTGTTCCTGCTGGTATGCACCGTGGTTATCCTGTTTATGCCTTGAAAGATGTCGGCCCTGCATTGTTCTCTGAAACGGCAGGCTTGAGCACTGGCGAGATTGACCCCAACGCTCTTGACCCCAAAGGCCGCAAAGATTGGTACGACTCCGAACTGGCTCGAATAAAACTCGAGAAAGAAATGGGGCAGTTGATTGAAGCCTCAGACATGGCCAGGGAAACAGCAGAGCTGGTAAAGAGTTTCGTCAACCCGCTCGATGGCATGGTGGATGTGCTGGAACGTAAATGCCAGGACTTGCCGCCGGATGTGCTGGAGCAGGTGCAATCGGTTGTTGATGGTGTTCGTCAACAGGTTTACGAAATAGCTCTTGGTGGAGAAGAGGGCAGGGAAGAGGAAGACGGGGAGCATGAATAACCGTTATGCCTCAGCCCAAGCTATTTGCCGAGATACGGCCAGACTGATTAAACCACCCCGTCGCCTGAAGGTGAGCGAGGGTGTCGCCCAGTTCGTTCATGTGAAACGTGATACCGGCAACTGGGATTTGTGGGATGCCACAGAAACCCCGTACATGATTGAACCGCTCGATGAGTGCACCAATCGCCGCTACCGGGGAATCATCTTTGCTGGCCCGGCGCGTACTGGTAAATCACAGGCGCTGGTTGATGGCCTGATCGGTTACGACATAAAGGTGGATCCGTCCGACTTTCTGCTGGTTCATATCACTGAAACCAAAGGGGCGGAGCATTCCAAAAAGCGTATAGGCCCGATGCTGGAGAACAGCCCGGCGCTTCGGGAATGTCTCAGTCACCGTGCCAGCGACAACAATATTCACGACAAGATCTTCAAGGCTGGCAACTACCTGAAGATCGGCCACCCAGCCAAATCGATCTTTGCCGCTTCTGAATACAAGCGTGTGGTCATTACCGACTACGACCGCAACGCCAATATGCTGGATGTTGGCGGTGAGGGTGAAGGCTTCATTCTCGGATTGAAGAGAACACAGACCTACGGTTCACGGGGAATTTGTGTTGCAGAGTCCTCGCCTGGTTATGAGCTGGATCCTGAATACGACGAGTGGAAGGTTCCAGAAGACTTTCCCCATGAGGCGCCACCCACAAAAGGCATATTAAGCCTTTATAACCTGGGTGATCGCCGCCAGCTGTACTGGCCTTGCCCCAGCTGCAAAGAGTTCTTTCCGGCACGATTTGAATTTCTGCGCTGGAACAAAGAACTCAAAGATATTACCCATCAAGCGGAATCGGTCACCTGTTTTTGCCCCCATTGCGGTGACAGCGAAATAGCACCGGCGAAAAAGAACCAGATGGTAGCCGCGTCCCGCTGGGTGCCGGAAGGCATGAGTATCAGCAAAACCGGTGAGCTAACCGGAACGTGCCGCAATACCGATATTGCTTCCTTCTGGATGGAAGGCCCCGCCGCCACATTTCAGACTTGGCAGAACCTTGTTTACATGTATCTGCTGGGTGAAGAGGATTACAAGCGCACCGGCAATCAGGGCAAGCTGAAAACTACGGTCAACACCGATCAGGGCAGGCCGTACAAGTTTCGCCGGGATGAGTCCAAGCGCTCTGTTGAAGAACTGACTGAAAGGGCAGAGGCAGAATACGAAAAGCTGATGGTGCCGGAAGGCGTCCGTTTTCTTGTGGCATCGGTTGATGTACAGGCCGGTAAGAACCGCCGGTTTGTGGTGCAGGTACATGGCTTTGGTGTTGATCTTCAGGAATGGCTGATTGATCGCTACAACATCAAAGACGCTGACCGAATGGACGACGAAGGCAAACCCTTAAAGATTCACCCGGGTGCCTACGCCGAAGACTGGGATGTGCTCCTGAACCGGGTGATCAACCGCTCCTATGAACTGGCTGATGGTTCCGGCAGACGTTTACCCATTCTGATGACTGCCATCGATACCGGTGGTGAAGATGGTGTCACCGATAACGCTTACAAGTTTTATCGGCGGTTACGGCAGCAGGGGTTGCATAAGCGGGTTCTGTTGGTGAAAGGTGCCAGTACCATGGCCGCACCGTTGATGCGTGAAACCTTTCCCGACAATACCAAGCGGAAAGACCGCCGCACCAGTTCCCGTGGTGATGTACCGCTCTGGTTGCTGAATACCCACCTGTTTAAAGATCAGGTGAACAACAATCTGGAACGGTCAGAGCCCGGTCCCGGTTTTGTGAATTTCCCGGCCTGGTTAAAGAAAGCGGGGGACTGGTTCTTCCGTGAGCTAACTGCAGAGAGCCGCAACGCTTCCGGTAAGTGGGAAAAGCCCAGAGGTGTGAACAACGAAGCCTTTGACCTGTTTGTTTATTCCCGGCTTTGTTTACGAATATTGAAGGCTCACACCATCAACTGGCAGTCTGACGCTTTGCCACTCTGGGCCAACCCGATAGAAACCAATCCCACAGTTTTGCAGCACGACGGTGATGTGATGCCAACTCAGATCACACGTCGCAGACGCCGCCGCGCTCGTTCCTGATTTCACCGTTTTATAAAAGAGAATTCACTATGGCATATACCCAGGCTGATCTTGACGCCATAGAAGAGGCGATCGCCAGTGGTGAATGGATTGTTGAGATTGACGGCCGCAAAGTTCAGTACCGTTCTATCAACCAGCTTCAGGATGCTCACAGGTTTATATCCAGAAAGCTGGCACGGCAAAAACGCCGACGCACGATGGCTGTCACCATGACCGTTGATAAGGGCGTGTATTAATGAATGCTCGCAAGTCTCCCATACTGGCTCCCGATGGCAGCCATATTGTTGTAGTGAACAGTGGCGGCAGTTATGAGTCTGCCGGGAATGGCCCTCGTTCACGTACCTGGAATGCTAACAGTGCAGGCCCTAATACGGCTATTCAGGGCAGCTTGAATAATCTGCGCAATCGCAGTCGGGCAGGGCACCGCAATAACCCGCTGATTTATTCCGCCATTGAGAAGAACGTTGCCAATGAAATTGGTATTGGCATCTCTCTGCGTAGTGGTTGTGATGATGATCAGGTCAGCAAAGAGATTGATGCGCTCTGGAAAGAAACCTGCAAAGAGATCGACCCTGAAGGTGTTCTCGATTTTAACGGCTTACAGGCGCAGGCCTGCCGGACTCGCCGGTTAGCGGGTGAGGTATTCATTCGTCGCCGTTACCGCAGAGCCAGTGCCGATTTAACCGTACCTATGCAGGTTCAGGTACTTGAGCCTGAGTTTGTACCCCACGACCTGAACCGTACCCGCAAGAACGGTAACCGTATCGTTCATGGTATTGAGTTCAACAAACGCGGCCAGCGGGTTGCTTACTGGATGCACAGAGAGCACCCGGGCGAATCCAGTTCTGGAAACTTTGTTTTGGGTAAGCTTCTGCGTATTCCCGCCCGGGATGTGATTCATCATTTCAGCCCGACACGGGCAGGGCAGGTGCGAGGCGTACCCGGAGTTGCTCAGGGTTTGCTGCAGGCTCATGTCTTTGAAAAGTACAACCATTCCGAACTTGTACGAAAAGAAACCAGAGCGCCTTTTACTGGCGTTGTGACCAGAGATGATTTTGACCTTGAGGATGATGCCAGATATTGCCCGTTAACAGGCAAGCCTCTTGATGGCGGCATTGATGATGCCACGACCACTGCAACGCCGGGACAATTCCTGGTCACTGACCCAGGCGAAAACGTAAAGCTGTTTGATGGTGATGTGACCGGTGGTGGCTACTCCGATTTTATGACTTGGCAATCCCGCATCACCGCCATTGCTTCCGATCTGCCTTATGAGTTGCTGACCGGTGACTGGTCCAAGGTGAATGACCGATTGGTGCGCGCAATCCTCAATGAATACCGCCGTGCTATTGAGATGTGCCAGAACCATCTGATGATTTTCCAAATGTGTCGCGGTGTCTGGCACTGGTTTATTGATGCCGCTGTTATGTCCGGTGCCTTGATGCTGGTGGACTATCAGCAGAACCGCAAACAGTACCGCAAGCTGGAAGCCCAGCCCCACGCGTGGAAGTACATCAATCCAGACCAAGACCTGAACGCCAAGATGAAAGAGCAGAAGCTTGGTCTGAGTTCTGTTGTCCGCCAGAACGCTGAGCGCGGTACCGATGCCTACAAGGTTCTGGAAGAAACAGAAGAATGGCTGAAGCGGGCAGTGGCCACCTTGAAAGCAGCAGGCGTGGACAAGCTTTCCCTGTTTGATGGTGTTGATGAGGATATGACCGACGACTTAGACGACAACACCCCGCCTTCCCAGAATCCAAACAAAGACCAAGCACGCTAAACGGAGCGACCTTATGAAATGGTACAACCTGAAACACAAGGCGTCCGAAAAGCGCGTTGTGGTGAATATCCATGAGCAGATCGGCAAGAACTGGTGGGACGGTTCTGGTGTGACCGCCAAGGGCTTTATCGATGAGATGGAAGCGGTTGACGGTGAAATCACCGACATTGAAATGCACATCAACAGCCCAGGCGGCAATGTGTATGACGGTGTGGCGATTTACAACTACCTGAAACGCCATGCTGCCAAGGTTACGGTTTATATCGACGGTGAAGCCTCCAGTATCGCCAGCGTGATTGCCATGGCCGGTGATGAAATCATCATGCCGGAAAATGGACTGGTGATGATTCACGACCCGATGGCGGGAGTTTGTGGTTACCTGAATGCTCCGGAATTGCGGGATATGGCGGATAAGTTGGATGTGGTGAAGAACGGCATCCTTTCTGCCTACCGCGCCAAAACGGGCAAAGACGATGATGAGCTGTGGGCACTGCTGGAAGCGGAAACCTACATGGATGCCACCCAGGCTCATGAGTTGGGTTTCGTCGATACCATTGAAAAGCCCCTCGATGCCGTTGCCCATTCTGATATGAAAACCCTGTTGGCCGGGGCAAAAGCTGAAGGTGAAGTGGTAGCCCTTAAGGCGCGCCAGAAAGCCCAGATGGATGCAGTGCAAGCCAAGGCTGATCTGGCCGAACAAAAACTGAAAGAGTTGCAGGGCGGAGGCGTAACAAACGCCACCAGTATTATTACGGCCTGCAATGAAGCTGGTATGGATTTCCTTGCAGCTGGCATGGTTAGCCGTGAACTGACCATTGAAGACGCCAACAAAGAACTCACCGTTGCCAAGTCCCTTGGTGATGCGCTGACTGCTGCCAACCTGTCGGACTCCATTCAGGCTGTAGTGAATGAAATGCACAGCCCGTTGAAGATGGTGCAGCGCATTTTGACCGATATGAAGGCTCAGCATGACGCTGAGATTGATGGTTCTTTGTCGAATCACACCCCGGATGCTGGTGAAGGTAAAACTGTAAACCGCACCAGTGTTTACGATCAGCTCAATAACACCAAGACCCCACAGGTACAGCAGAACTGATTTTCTGTCCCTGATTCCCCGCTCCAGTTACTGAAGCAAATACTGAAAAAGGAGAGTGCCAGTTATGGCAATTCAAACCGATAAGGTTCGGGCAGGTGAGTTTCTGTTGTCCGAAGGTAATGGTTCAATCAGCCGTGAAACAGTTATGGTTGCCGCTGCATTGATGGCGGGTACTGTGCTGGGTCAGGTTACCGCTGATGGTACTTATAACAAGCTTGATCTTGATGCCAGTGACGGCACAGAGAATGCTGCTGCCATTTTGTATGCAGTCTCTGAAGCTGATCAGAAACAAGTAGCTGTTGTTCGCCTGGCTGAAGTACAGGACAGCAAGCTGACTTGGCCTGATGGTATGACTGATCTTCAGAAAGATGCAGCACTGGCTGAGCTGGCTGAAAAATATGTAATTGTGCGCTAACCAAGCGCACATCCCTCCGTATTCGTTCTATTACCCCTTACTTAATCATTCAAAGGAGTGAGCAGCATGCCTGCACTCGACGTTTTTAATAATGACGCTTTTAGCGTTCAATCACTGGCCGCTGCCATTGCTGAGCAGCCTTATGTCCCCGGGCGCATCAGTGAAACGGGCTTATTTCAGTCTCAGGGCATTACCACCACAGCAGTGTCTATTGAGAAAAAAGGGATGAAGCTTTCCTTGGTGGCCGCCCAGCCTCGTGGAGGTGAAGGGCAGCCATTGGAACGAGAAAGTCGACAGATGATTCCGTTCATTACAACGCATCTGCCACAGCGAGACTATGTGATGGCGGATGAGATTCAGAATGTTCGATCCTTTGGTTCTGAAGATGAGCTCGAGGGTGTACAGGCTGTTGTTAATAACAAGCTTTCAACCATGCGTACGAACCTGGATGCCACGATTGAGTATCAGCGTATGGGAGCGATTCAGGGAAAGATTCTGGATGCCGATGGGAAAACAGTCCTGCTTGATATTAACAAGCAATTTGGCACTGCCCAGAAAACCATGGCCGTTGATCTGACCGGTGATCTTCAGGTCCAGTGCTTGGCTATCAAGCGGGCAGTGCGAAAAGCTCTTGGCGGTGTGATGGTTCGCGGCTGGCGGGCATACTGCGGCGCAGCCTACTTCGATGGCCTGCTTCAGAATGAGAGTTTCAAACGGGCTTATGAGCGTTATCAGGACGGGGCAATGCTTCGCAACGATCCCCGCTCAGGTTTTGAATTTGCCGGTATCATCTGGGAAGAGTATTACGGCGAAGTTGATGGCAATCAGTTCGTTAAAGATGATGAAGCCTGGGTGGTACCAGAAGGTGTGCAGGATATGTTCATCACTCGCTTTGCACCAGCCAACTATATGGAGACCGTGAACACCATGGGTCTGCCTTATTACGGCAAAGTGAAGCTGCTGGACTTTGATAAGGGAGCTGCCATTGAAGCACAATCCAACCCGCTCAACCTGTGCACCCGCCCAGGTGGTGTCATCAAACTGACCATTAAAGCCTCCGATTAATGGCCAGCTTCGACCGTATGGCTGCCCGCACTGCGCGGGCCAGCCTGCGGACGTTTGGAGAGGATTGTCAGCTCCTGCGTCTGCAGGTTGTTAAAGCGAATCCTGATACTGATCCGGCAACCCTCACCGAACCTGTTCGCGCCATTGTGAAACACGATGTTGAGCGTAGTGACAGTGAAGGTTTTGTTATCCGGGTGACTGAAATGACCGCCTCTGTGAATGACGACCTGAAGAAGGGTGATGTGATTACAGAAGCCGCTGGCCGTGAATGGACCCTGAGTGAACGGGTCAAGAATGATAATCATCTGGTGACCTGGACAGGTATCAAGTAATGGCGGAACTGGAGCTGAAAGGGCTGGAGGCTTTTGCTCAGACGCTGGACAACCTGAATAAGGATTCCCGCAAGAACCTGTCCAGAGCCATTAATTACGGACTACGCCGCACCCGCACGCAGGCCAGTAAACGGATACGTGAGCAGATTGCCCTGAAGGCCGCATCCGTTAATAAAAAGCTAACCGTAGGCACGGCCACCCCCGGCAGCCTGACCGGCCACCTGAAAACCCAGAATCGCGGGCAGCCACTCAGCAGCTTTGGTGCCCGGCAGCTGTACCGCACCAGCAAAAAGAGTGGCAAGAAGGTGAGGGCTGGCGTATCGGTGAAAGTGAAGCCCGGTGCCTCACCTCGAAAAATGCGCAGTGCATTCTTTGTCGGCCCCATGATTGCGGTGCGAACCGGCCAGGGGCGCAGTGCTTATGAAGTACTGTATGGCCCGTCTGTCTCTCAGGTGTTTGATAACAGCCGGGAAGAATACGGCCAGTTTGCTGAAGAGCAGATGCTGACGGAGTTTGACCGCCTGATGATTGCAGGGCTGAAATAATGACCACAACCAAATCAGAGCAGATTTTTGAGGAAATCTGCACACGAATCTCTGCTATTACCCGTGAGAACGGTTACCAGTCCGATATTGGTAACAACTTGCACCGCGGTTGGCTGGCCAGCCTGATTCATGACGACGATCAGACATTTCCTGTGATTGCCGTTCAGCGTGGCCCGGTGACGGTTAACAACCGGAATGGGCTGACGGTGAAGGAAACCATGGCTGTCGATCTGGTTGCCGCCGTGCGCGGGCTGGATGATTCTGGTCGTGATTTGTACCGGATTGTTTACGACATTAAACGAGCATTATGGACCAGTGCCCGTGGTCTGGCTGATATTCCCGGTGTTCTCGAAGTCCAGTTTGGCAGTGCCGAACCCAACCTGTGGCCGGATGGAAAAACCAAGTTGTCGTTTATTGCGGTACCGGTGGAGATTGCTTACACCGAAACTTTTCCGCGCCCTTGAGTTCAGAATTCATTCCAAACCCCTGAGCCGCCACCCGGTTGGCTTACACACCCCAAAAACCATTAACCCAGAAAAGGAGCTTGTGCCATGTCACAGGTAGACCGTTCGTTTATCGGCTCAGGTCTGATCTCATTGCAGCCTTATGCCGGAGACGCCCCCCTGTTACCCGTTGGTAACGTATCGGAGTTCACTCTCTCTTTTGAAGAAGAAACCCAAACTTTGCCAAACAGCACTGGCGGTGGTGGTAACCGTAACGTGCTGACTCGGATCAGTGGCGTTACCGGTTCCATGAATGCCAGTGACTTCAACGCTAACAACCTGGCTATGGCCCTGCGTGCAGCGGTTGTTTCTGCAGCTACTGAAGTTGTTACCGATGAAGAGCTGAAGAGTTTCGGTGTGGATGGTGAGCGTATCCCGTTCAACCAGCTGCCAGACCTCACTCAAGATGTCACGGTCAAGAAGGCTGATGATTCAGCGCTGGCGGAAGGCATCGACTACAACCTGAGCAAGGCAGGGTTGGTGGTGATTGGTGATGGCAAAATAGATGGTGACGGCATCAAGGTCAGCTATACCCCGCGCAAGGCCACACTGATCAAGGCGCTGGTGGAATCCGGTAAGGAATTCAAGCTGATGCTGGAAGGTTTGAACGAAGCCCAAAGCGGCTTGCCGCACACCATCCGTATTCACCGGATCAAGTTCTCTCCGGCTCAGGATCTTGGCTTTATCTCTGATGATTTTGCCAGCCTGAGTATGAACTTTGAAATTCTGGCCGATCCGAAGATTACCGCTTCGGATGAATCCCAGTTCTTCGTTATCGAAATGGCCGACTAAGCCGTCATCCTGGTACCGGCACTGATGTCGGTACCACCTTCTTCCTTCCTGTTTTTCAGCTTCGAGTAACCCATGGCTCTGAAAGAATCCATTATTCAGCTCACGCTGAAGGCGAAAGACTTGCTCTCCGGCAATGTGGAGAAGTCGTCTGAGAGCCTGGAGAAGATGAGTGCAGCTGCAGAGAAACTGAAGCAGCAACAAAAGCAGCTGGAGAACCAGCAAAAAACTATTGTCGCTTTTGAAAAGCAGGCAGAGGCCGTCGACAAGGCAGAGCAGGCTTACAGTGAAGCGGCCAGCAATATGCAAAAGCTGGCGGAAGAGTCCCGGCAGGCAGCGGCTCCCGCTGAGCGTGTTGCAGCCTCACTGGATAAAAGCCGGACGGCAGCAGAGAAATCACGCACAGCGTTTGAGAAAAATGCCAGTGAAGTCGAAGCTCTCAAGCGAGCTTATGATGCGGCAGAGAATCCCAGCAAGGAACTAACAGCCGAACTGGAGCGTGCAGAGAAGGTTTTGTCTCAATCTCGTAAAACTTACCGGGAGCATGCCGGTGATGTTGCGGCTTTGCAGCGGGAATACAAAGCCGCCGAAGCGCCAGCAAAGAAACTTGCAGCAGAATTCACCAAGGCCGAGAAAAGCACAGCTCGCCTGGAGAAAACCTACAAAGGCCAGGCAGAACAATTAGGCAGGCTGGAAAATGAACTGCGCGGAGCAGAAGTTAATACTGCCGAATTCGCCAGTGAACAGAACCGTCTCCAGAGCGAGTTAGACCAGACTGCCGATGCGCTGAAAGAGGTCACCACCAAACAAAAGCAGGCCCGAGCAGAACTCAGCAAAACCAACACCAGCAAGGCCGCGGCACAAACCCGCAGTTATACCGGAGCAGTCAGAGAAAACGCTGTTGCCATTGGTAAGTGGGTGGCTGGCCTTTACCTGGTTAATAAAGCCATTGATGTGGTTGGTTCCGGTGTGCGTGGTCTGGGTTCACTACTCACCCAAACCCTGACAGTCGGAGATGAGTTCGACAAACTGGCCGACCAGATGGAAGCGGTCATGGGTTCCGTGGCCGGTGGTGAAGAGGCTGTGCAGTGGGTGGAAGAATTCACCAAGTCCACACCACTGCAGCTTCAGCAAACCACAGAAGCTTTCACCACTTTGAAGAATTTCGGCATCGATCCTATGAACGGTTCGATGCAGGCCATTGTCGATCAGTCCGAGAAGCTGGGCGGTGGAATCGAACGGTTGGACGGTATTGTTCTGGCGTTGGGTCAGGCATGGTCTAAACAGAAACTGCAGATGGAGGAAATCAACCAGCTGGTGGAGCGTGGTGTGCCAGCCTGGGATTTACTGGAAAAAGCCACCGGCAAGAACGCCGCCGCCCTGGCTGACATGAGCAGCAATGGTGAATTGGGTCGGGATGCTATCGCAGCTCTTATTCAGGAGATGGGGCAGGCGGCAGAAGGTGAAGCCGCCAAGGGCATGACCCGGCTTTCTGGTATTGTTTCCAACCTGAAAGACCAGTTTGACCAGTTCCTCAACCGTGTGGCCGATGCCGGCGCACTGGATTATTTCAAATCTCAACTTTCCGAGTTGGGTGAGCGCATCACCGAAATGGCCAACGACGGCCGCCTGCAAGCCATAGCCCAGAGCACCAGTGACTTCTTTATTCGCACCGCTGAGAGTATCAAGCAGCTGGTAGGTGATATCAGCTTTGATGAGCTGGTGGCCAAGGTTCAAGCCAGTGTCACAACTCTGACAGAAAACACGGCAGGTTTTTTCCGAACAGTAGAAGTCACAGCTGCTGGTATCCGGCTAATTACCAACGCTGTCAGTGCTGGTATCTCTACCATGGCAGCGGCTTATACAGGTTTTCTTTCCGCATCAGCGAAAGCTACGGCAGGACTTCTTGACCTGTTCGGGGCCGATGAATGGTCAAAACGGGCGGAGCAGGTATCCAATGCTTTGGCCCAGTTTGCCAAAGATCGATTGAAGGGTGTGGAGCAAGACAGCAAGGACATGCAGGATGCTCTGCGTGCCTTCTACAAAAAATCGGAAGATGCTGGCAAGGGCAGCCTCAAGAAACAGACGGAGAATGTCTCTAAAGGGTTAAGCTCTCAACAGCAACTCTGGCAGGCGCATGTTGATGGAATTGTTAACAAGCAGAAGGGACTTGAAACCGCTTCCAAAGAAACTGCCATTGCTGTCAACGAAGAATTCGAAAATCTGGCAGAAACCATCAGTTCTCTGGATACCGTAGAAACAGTTCACGAAGTTAATAAACTCAAGCGGGCACTCGTTAAAGCGTTTGATGATGGAAAGATCAGCAACAAGGAATTGAAAGAAGGTCTTGAAGCAACAACGGAGCGCATGAAAGAGCTTCGTGACAGCGCTGGAGATACTGGCAGCGAATTAGATCAGGTTGGAAAGAAGGGGGCAGATGTAGGCAATCAGGTTGCTGCCGGTGCGGCTAACGCTAATTCTGTAGCGGGAGCATTGGCGGGCTCCTTTAATGCTGCAACAAACAGCCTGCGGGAAATGTCGCCAGCCGCTGAGAGTTTATTTAAAAAGCTCCAGGGTGCTGAGGATATTAGTTTTGATACACCGGTATCTGGAGCTGAAGCGCTAAAAGCAAAACTGGAGGGTGTTAACTCAAAGTTGAGCGAGCTGGCGAATGCTGAAATTCATGCTGGTGCAGATCGTATTAGTCAGAGCTTCATTGGTATAGGGAAAAATTCAGCGTATGCAGAAAAGCAGGTGTTGCAGCAAAAAATTAAATTAGCCGAACTGGTGGAAGGCTATCAGGATGGCTCTATTTCTGCAGCCAGTTTTGCCAGCCGTGCCAGAGCAGCCACCAATCAGATGGAATTTCTCAACGATCAGGATTTGGCAGCGCTCAATGCCGGTATTGCCCAAGCTGAAGCCCAAATGCAACAACTGGAAGACAGCACCCGCAGCACAGTGAACGGCCTGCAGAATGAATTGGACAGGCTGCGCGGTAACACTGCTGATATTGAAGAGCGCCAGTACAAAGAGCGAGAACGTGAACTGGCGGATGCCCTGAAGCAGGCTCAAGCCTCTGGTGATGCTGAAGCCATCAGTAATGCTAAACAGTCCCTGCAACTGAACCGGCAAATCTACAAAGAAAAAACATCCCAACTCAAAGCCGAAGAAGCGGCCCGTAAAAAGAAAGCAGCCGACGAAAAAATCGAAGCCGACCGCAAAGCCAAAGAACGGCAGCAGGAAGAGGCAACCCAACGTAAGCAAGCGGCACAAACCACAAGCAGTCGTACCGGTACCGAGCAGGTAAAAACGGTGCGTCACGTTGTCGATATTCCCGGGCAGGTTGGCCGCAACATTGATGTACTGGAAGGCTCTTCCGGTAATTTCCAAAACATGCTCTCTGAGCTTGCTCAAGCTCGTCGCAATACTGGCGGATAACACACGGAACAATCCATGCCTCATATTCTGGAAGCCCCACCCTTCGACGGGACCGGGGTTCGTATAGAGCTGCCTGCCGATCTGGACTGGCAGAATGAATTCGACTGGTCACCCATTGCCCAGAACACCGACCGTTCAGCGAGTGGCGCCAATATTATCCAGCAGACCCGCCGCCATTACGGCCAGCCTGTTGAGTTGAGTTCTGGCCGTGACTGGGATGTTGACCGCGCCAAGGTGATCGCGGTTAAACAACTCGAAGAAAGCGCCCTGCCGGTGAAGCTCACTCTGGCTGATGGCCGCGTGCTGTTCTGCGTTTTCGACCGTGCCGGAGGTATTCCGGTTGATGCCAAATCTATGTGGGCATGGCGGAATGGGGAAGCCCTTCCGGATGATCACCCGTACTCACTCACCGTTCGCCTGCTCACCATCGAGCCACCAGAAGCACCCGCTCCTTCTTCCTGATTCTCACTTTCACCGTATACACAAAATAACCACGGAATAACAACAGATGCCAATCAACAGCACCGATGTGAAGCTGGTGGAATCCCAGCGCATGGAAGATACGGCCGAAGGTGGTGGTCGTGCCACTGGGCGACTGATTGAGTCCGGTAAGGTCAATAATGTTTTTGAAGACATTTCACGGTTGGACAGCGCCTATGGCGTAGTCAATCTGCGTAAAATTTTCCCACACGTGCAAACCGACAGTACGGATATTTACCAAGGTTGCCATGCAGCGGTGACCAGCCTGTCAGAAGACCCGCGAGTCAGTTGCGTGTTATTTAATACCGGCTCTCATTCCGACACCCGGGAGAATGCCAAGAGCAGGATTGAAAGTTATTCCACTCGCAGTGTTCAAGCCCAATGGTTCCTGCTGGGTAATCAATTGGAAGGGCAAAGAGCCATTGCTGGTTTTCAGGATCTGGATGCACCGGTTCCCCAGATTGGTGAAGTGTACGTGCTGAAGAGTGGTAGCCATGAGCAGTACGTGCGAATAGATAAGGCGGAACATAAAGAGCAGATATTTAAGCATCAGACTGATAACAGCGTGGTTGACTTGAAGCGCCGAAGGCTGGATCTCGATTTAACATCAGAGTTGCGTTCTGATTTTGGTGGCGGAACGCCAACACCTGTTGGCTCTTCAGATAAAACAACGGTCGTGTATTCCACACAGGTTTCCAACTCTGGCCGGTATTACTCCATCACCAAACTGGCAGAAGATATGCGGCCCGGAGCGCTGGATATTAAGGTGGAGGAGGTTTTCACTCAGCTTGTGCCATCGTCAACCGTTGAAACACCAGTTATTGATCAGGCCGCTAATGCTGTGCGTAGCAGTGTGGAGAAGGCCAGTAACACCAGTCGTAATGTGTCGCTTACCTTCGTCAGCACAGGAGGGAATACCAGTCAGAGTTATCTGGGAACGGGCTGCGCCCGTGGCTCTCTTACTCTTAATATTGCTGGTGGTGTTTGGCGCAACAGTGAAGGGCGGGCTTTGGTGCATATCTCTGGCTCAAACCCGTTCTCAGGTTTGGAGCTTGATCACGCAACCGGGCAGTTGACTGCCACCCAGAATAGTGGAAGTTTTACTGGTTCGGGGTCTGCGACTTATATTCCCGGTGCCCGCGTTGTGGGGCAGTCTATGTCTGGCAGCATTGCTATCACCAACAGCAATCGTCAGAACAACTACACCCTTAATCTTGCAGGTACGCCACCACGCCCAGGCACCTTGATTATTGAGTACCTGGCATTGGGTAACTGGCAAACCATTACTGATAACAGCTATGGCAATCTGGAAGGCGAAGGAACAGGCAGTATCGACTATGCCACCGGTTCCGCGATTGTTACGCTGCGTGAACAGCCAGATTCTGATACCGACATTATCTACAGCTGGGTTACGCAGGAGAGCGACCAGCTGACTATTCGCTCTGGCTCTGTTAATCCTGAGCCCAGCGAGATTCAACACATTCTGCCTGATGGCGGTTTAAAGCCTGGCAGTGTAACCGTTACCTGGACCGCAGGAGGCGCCCCAAAAACTGCAACCGATGATGGTCAGGGTGTTCTCTCCGGAGCGGGTACCGGCATAATCTACTACGCCGAAGGTGTGGTGATGATGCGCCCTACCGCATGGCCGGATGCTGACAGTGATTTTGAAATTCAGTATCAAACGGGTGCTGTTGATGAAATGACCGTAGAAGCCTCTGCCGATTCTGGAGGTCGTGTATCCGGTACCATTCCCGGCGCCCCTTTTCTTCCTGGCTCTGTACAACTTTCTTTTAACGTAGAGCAGGATCAATCAGATCATCCAGACGGAAAGATTGCGCGGAGATCTTATACCGATAATGGGCAGGGCGGCTTTATTGGAGACAGTTCCGGCACTATCGATTACGGTACGGGTAACTTCAATATCCAATGTGAGCAGGATTACACCTATACATGGACGAACAAAATCTCTCTTGGTGGTATCGTTGGCTTCATATATGAAACACACAACGAAACCCGTCGAGAATCGTTAGCGGGTGACCTTCTCTGTAAAGCGCAAGCTTCCAGCGCAGGCCATAGCCCGAAAACCAGTACGGCCAAGCGACCAGAAATGGTGATTGATCTTCTCCCAGCTATTGATGCCACTATTGTTCCCGGTTCGCTGTTGTTTACCTTTGCTGGTGTATTGCACTTTGATCGTGATGGCGTGCTTTATACCGGCATTGATAGCCGCACGAATGCCGGTACTGCGGTTGGCACCATTGATTACTCAGGCGGTGAAGCCAAGCTCACAGATTACCCGGGCGGTTCCACCAGTGGTGCCTCTCTGGTCAGTTGCTTAACCATGGGTATAGGCTGGCGAACGACCGACCTGCAATGGCGTTATGCCGGTGCGCCTATTTCACAGATTGGCACCAGCATGACAGCTCTCCATGCTGATACCGGGCAGGTAATCACCTTCGCCCCCAATACCAACGGCGAAATTGATACGCCAGAAGTGCAGGGCAAAATTAATCTGAAAAACGGTGTGGGTAATGTTGTATTCACTGATGGCACCAATCCTATCCCTATACTGCCTGGCTCTATCCGTTACAACACTGTTGTCATAAAAACCGTACCTATGCCTGCAGAATTTATCGGGCTGGATCCGGTACGTTTACCAAGCGATGGTCGAGTGCCCATATTCCGGGCGGGCGGTATGAAGCTGATCAGTCATACCGCAGAGAGAGAGTTCACCACGCCTACCGCTGGTATGGTGATGGATGCCGAGCGTATTCAGCTGGCCGAAGCTTCAGTGATTGGTGCGAACGGCAAAATACTGGATGAAGCTCAGTACACTCTTAATAAAAAGGCTGGCACTTTAACGCTGGCTGATCCGCTTACGCTGGTGAATGCAGAGGGTGAAGCCCTCACTACACCGGTAAAACTCAAGCACCGAATTGAGCACACCACTGTCACGCGGGATGTGCAGATTAACGGCGCCCTCTCCATGTCTTCCAGTACTGGCCACTCTTTTCCGGCTGGAGAAACCACGGTTTCCAGCTGTGTGGTTTATGGCGATCTGTGGGCGCGGGCTTATAACGAGTTTGATCAAAAAAACTGGAGTAGCCAGTGGGAAGACACTGTGTCTGGAGATGGTGCTGATGCCAGTTACGACACAGTTAATAACCCTATCGAAGTGTCCAACAAAGGAGCTATTAACGCTCGTTGGGCCTTGGTATTCCAAAACACAACCAACTTTCAGATTCTTGAAGAGGGGCTTGGGGTTTTAGGCTCTGGAAATATTGCAACAGATTGCGCCCCAATCAATAAGGCCGTTGGTGCGCCTTATTTCAAAGTTAAATCAGAAGGGTGGGGAGAAGGTTGGAAGCCTGGCAATGTACTTCGGTTCGATACAGACGGAGCAATGGCTCCACTTTGGGTGGCGCGAGTCACCAAGCCTGGTCAGGCCACTGTTGAAGATGACGAATTCACTATTGCTGTAAGAGGAGATGCTAACTGATGGCTGCTAATCATGTAACTGTTTACCGTAGCGATGACCCCAGCGCTCCCAATCTTGTTGGTATCCCTGTATCGGAAGTGCCATATCGACTCTTAAAAGCCTGCCTGGTTGATGGATATCCCGGTAAGCCCGGTGCAGGTTGGACTATGCACTTTGTATCAGATGATTTGAAAAAATGTGCAGTTAGAAATGAGACACAAACTGGCTATGCCCGATTTGACGCGTCGGTTAAACCGCAAGGGTATCCCGTGAGAGTCGATATTTTTGAAACGATGACTGATATAGAGAGTGGTTCCAACCAATGGTCGTATAAAGAATCAAGCGGTAGCGGTGCATTAATCAATGCTTTGTATTTTGCAAACAGTAATTTCAACTCTTCCTCTTTTCGGTGGTGGGTAGTAGCCAGTGAAAGGAGTTGCTATATATTCTTGGCGGATCATGACAATCTTTACGGGAATTCTAGATGTGCTTTCTTTATGGGCGAACCGATAGTGCCAGAGCTGAGGCAGGAAGCTTTAGGTAACTTTATCGCGTGCTGTTCTGCTTCGTCGAACTCACAAACTTCATATATGGGGCAATCAGGATTTCATAGGCACTCCTTTCTTAGATTACCTAACGGAGATGTCAGACAGTCTCCAGTTTCTGAGTTATTCACGACACATTACCTGAACTCTCAGAATATCCTGAACGTGAACATCCCCGAGTTAAATCTTGTGCCTGTACTTATAACAGGGAAAGGGCCAGGTATGGGAGCTGATTTCTCCCACTTCGGAAAGCTCCCAGGTTTTTTTTTAGAGCTGTACACAGTTAAAGCTTATGGTGCGATGTATAACGATGTTTTGAGAGCTGAAGGTAAGTATTGGGGGGATGCTCTTCAAATAGGAGGCCGGGAGTTTTTAATACATCAACAGGGAAGTTCTAGTCGGTTTGTTTCAATGATTAGCACTAATGCTGAGGATTGGTAATGGCATTTTCGCAAGCGACAATTCCAAAAAGAAATTTCGAGTGTCCATGGTACTCATCGCCTTTTGAATTCCTGCTAGTGACATTGAACGTGAGCATCAAGAGCCAGAAAACCGGAAGCCAAAAGATAGCTCAAATCTTTGACAGATCGTTCAATCTCGTGAATCAAGGTGTTTCGGTTGATGGAGAAAGTATTAGCATTAATGTCGATAAGAGCTCTGTTGAAAACAAAACCTTTATGTTGGTTGTTCGTGATTTTGAGGAAAGCCAGCAACAAGGTTATTTACAAGATACATTTGTTGTTAATGGCGATATGTCTCTTGAAATCGACATAGGAGGTGGTGGAGGTGAGCAGCCAATAACAGGAGATGCAGGGAGGTTCACAGATAAAGTTGAAATGCAGATTGATGGAAGCAGTCAACCAGTTGCCAGAACTATCGTTGCAATAGAAGAGCATGCTTCCCGCGGTTGGTATATCGCAGGTTCGGCGGAAAGTGATAAACAAACAGGAAACTATTCTCTGGATGTTATAACCCAGCAAGGCAATATGTATCTGTTTGCCTTAGATGATTTCGGAGAAGTTTTCATAAATTCTGCTGCCATAGCTTTGGGTGATACGATTCGACCTTCCACGTTTTCAGGAATTGTTTATCGCTGTGTTCAGGCAGGTACTCTTTCAGAGAAGGAGCCCGAATGGTGGATTGACACCACGGGCAGTCATACCAAGCAGATTGGCACGGCGCTTTTGAGGGCTTTTCCTTACTACCGGCCATTAGGTCATGGCCCTGTAAAAGCTGAAATTATTGAGCCATAACTGGAGGTGTTATGTATAAACCTTCCAAGGGCTTTCTATTTGAGGAGGGGAGTTATACGCCCCCGGTAACTGGCGCCCATTTTCTGTTTGCTCCGACATTCCTGTACAGCGTACCGCCCTCAGTTATTCTAAGTTTTTCTTCTCGTCATGCTTTAACTGAACCGCAGAGTAAGAACATTGTTACTCAGTGGTCTGAAACGGCTGGGCAGTCTCTTGATCTTATAACACCCTGGCAATCACCTGGGGAGATCGAAGTGAATGCGCAATCGCGGTGGTCACAGACAGTTCATGAGGATGGTGCGTTGGCGACTGGCTGGCATCCTGCAACTGCGCTGGATGACAGTACAACTGTTAACCATTGGGATAAAACGGCCACTGCAGATAGAAGTTCTGCACAGGTGTGGGATAAAAATATTGCAGAGCGTGATGTCTCTCGTTCGGTGCTGTGGGATCGTTTGACACCATATGACACAAAAGCGGGCGGACGCTGGGGCAGTGTTGATGTCTATGCTAGTGGCACCAGAAAAAAGCCTGCATATATCCCCGATAATAATCAGCTGAACTTTGTATTTGGTGGTGAGCTCTATACGCCACTTTATACGCCCGAAGCTTATTTTCTGTTTGGACGATCCTTTAATGATGAGCGTATTCAACCCCGGGACTCTTCAACCTCTGTACGTTGGGTAAAACAGAATTCTGAAAAGGATGTCGGCTATTCACTCCTCTGGGGGTCAAGTGGCCGCATTGATAAAAGCCTTCCAGCCAACTGGGGAGTTGTACCCGGTACTCCAGAGCTACCACGACCAGAAGAACCACCCCGCAAGGATCACTATGACATTATGAATACAGTACAGGTGTTGCGCCTGCCCACGGCGGATGATCCGAATGAAGTGGTGCTGCAGGCCGCAGATATAAATCTTTCGCTGGATCGGGATTCGTTTATCTGGACAGCAAGATTCAATGTTTTAAATGAAGCCAGTTACCAGCTGCTGAAGCGGGCAGAGAATGGCGACGACCGAGAAGTAGCCATTATTATTAATGGGCACCGGTGGGAGCTGGTTGTTAACCAGATTAATATCAACCGCAAACACCCAGCCACATCATGGTCAGTCACTGCACTGTCTGCGGTTGCTCAACTGGGTTCGCCCTGGGCACCACTGCGTACTAATGCAAGCCCGGGACAAATTACCGCTGCACAAGCTGTGCAAGAACAGTTGCAGTACACACCGTTCTCTATGAACTGGTCCTCCACTCTGCCAAAAGACCTGCCCACTTGGTTAATTCCTGCTGGTGTGCACAGTTATCAGGATCAGGCACCGATTCAGATTATCAATGCTGTGGTACAGGCTGCTGGTGGAGTTGTGCAGCCCTCGCTATCCGGCAAAGAGCTTATTATTCAGAAGCGTTATCCGGTTGTGCCTTGGGAATGGGGGAGTGATCAAACCGATGTGGTGATACCAGAGAACCTTGACCTCTCACTCACTATGAATAATGCCGATCGACCACCGGCCAATGCCATTTACGTGAGTGGTACCCATGAAGGTGCAGCTGTGGCAGTGACGGCCAAGCGCCAGAATACCGCTGGCGATATTGAAGCTCCGCAGGTGGTGGACAGATATATTACGGAGTCTGCACCAGGACGAAGCCGGGCGGAGAGTGAATTAGCGCAGGCGGGGGATCAGGAAGAGTATTCACTGGAAACCTTGCTGTACCCACCTGGCAATGAAATGGGTCTGATATTGCCGGGTATGCTGGTGGAGTATCAGGACACTGACGGACAAGCTCAATGGCATGCCCAATGCCAGGGTGTGAACATATCTGCTGCAAGGTCTGGTAATGCCGATGTGATTCAAAGGCTGGTTCTGGAGCGGCACTATTATCCAGCGGAGGAGCTGGCATGAATGTATGGAAAGAGTTCGAACGGTTGCTGCCCGGTCAGCAACGGCAGGTGGTGGAGGTTGTAACGATCAACAGCCAGAACCGGACAAGCACATGTAAAACCATTTCTGGTAATACTTTTGTTGCACAGGGGGTGTCCGTGCCTGCCGGTAAGCGTGCTTTTGTTGTGGCCGGCCGCATTGATAGCGAAGCTCCCAATGTGCCGACTTATGAAATTACAGTTTAATCATCAGGAGGGTGATTTTTTAGTTGGGTGCTTAGCCACTGTATTCTCTTGGCGATAGGCATTGAGCGCATAGCCCGGATAATATAACGCTCGTACTCATCCACTGTTTTACCGTCAATCATGGCAGGTTGCCATTCGGCTCCGCCTTCTCCGGACAACCATTCTTGTGGCGTATCTGTTAACTCTGCCAGCTCGCGTATCTTGTCCAGAGATGGCGAAACCTCACCAGATAACCAGCGGCGCAGGTTGCGCAGATTGTTTTCAGGATCTCCCGGCAATCGCTTGGATAAGTCTTGCGGAGTAATGTTCAGGCACAAAAAGAGGTGGTGTAGCCTCTTGCCGAAATCTTGCATTAGTATTTTGAGGTATGGTGTCGGGCGCTAACAAGTCTCAACAAACAGACCCCCGCGCCTTCCCCATAAAGAGTGTTGTATAACACAGGACGCCCGACTTAGAGGCCGTTTGTCCCGACGAGTAACGGTACTCGCATGTTGTGGCTTGTTAGACCAGCGGAACCGCAATGGTACGGATTGGCAGATGTCTGTCAATCAATATACCGCCGGTCATTCTAGACAGACCTTTGTCGTATGACTATGCAGTGCATTAGTGGCCTGAGAGTGGTGTCATTGGAAGGCGAGACTTTTAACTTTAATGTAGGTCGCCAATAGGAACGAATAAAACCGTTTGTTTTTACTGGCTTCGATACTGTATAAATATACAGTATTACACAGAGGGAAGTTTTGTGAGCACAACGCCGAAAGAGACAGTACTGGATAAGCTGCATAACATTCAGAATGAGATCGGTGATCTACTGAAGACAGACAAGCTGAGCGAGCGAACGAAATCACTTATACGACGATCACAGGAAGCTGTGAATGAGTCTGTGTTTGAGTTGGAGGGTGATGATGCTGATTCGCATCAGGATGGCACCTAAAAGTGTGTATTTAAGTCCTGGCGATCAAAGCCGACCCCTGTCGGCTTTATGCTTCAACTGTTAGTAGTTACGTTAAGCGGGATACAATTCGCCCACCTGCTTTAATACCTTCCTTCTCTCTTCCCTAAGAGCTGTTTGCCACATCTCATAGGCGCAGCGTTGCTCTTCTATCCAGTCATGCTTGTTATACACAGCCATAACTCCGCCCAGCGCATGCCCTAGCATTTTCTCTGTAACGTGCGGCATGACTCCCATTTCTGATAGCCTGGTTGATAGAGTCCGTCGGAAGTCATGGCAGCGCCATGCTTCTTGAACTAACTTTTTCTTACTAAGCTCTTCCCGCATTCGGCGGATTATTTTGTTTGGTGCGGTGGCCCCCATAGGGATGCTTTCCTTTCGCTCCTTTCCAGATCCGTGAGTGGCTGGCAACACATACCCGTCTTCTCCATAAACCTCCCATGCTTGCCGTAGTAGCTCATAGACGTCTTTTGTTATGGGGCGTGTAATAGGTGTGTTGGTTTTGCTGACTTCTGGAGGAACTGTCCAGATCATATTATCCAGATCAAAGTGTTCTCGTTTAGCTTCTCTGATTTCACCTTGTCGGCAGCCTGTGAGCATGCAAATCTTTATACATATGACAGTAATAATTGCTCCCCTGGACATATCAAGAGCTCGCCAGATATGGGCGCACTCTGAAAGCGTGAGGACTCGTGTGCCTACATCTGGCTTCGTACCCACGTCTTCTGTTTTTAGAAGCAGCAGCTCTGGCCGCGCGATCATTTTTCGTCTTGCACACCAGCTTAATACCGTTTTTGCGTTACGCAGGCAGCTGCCTGCCAACTTAGGGCTTTCTTCGGCAATCTCATCTAACCAGTTTGTCCAATCAGAAAGAGGTATGTCACCCACGGGCCTGCCTGAGAATTTTCCTTTCAAATGTTTATTAAGAGCGCTTTTATAGATCCCGTATGATTTTGGCTTCAGGTTTATGGCTCGCTTTTCAAGAAAGACTTTCACGCATTCATCAACATCAACAAATCCGCTTTTTGTTTCCTGTTGCCATGCTTTGCGAGGATCGAGCCCTTGTGCGAGTATGTTACGAATCTCTGGGAGTAGGTCTCGAGCAGTTTTCAGTTTGATGTCAGGATAACGGCCAAGTGTAAGCCGTGCAGGTTTCCCATCGAATCGAAAGCGGTACTGAAATGTGATGGTTCCTTTTGGTGTTACGCGCACCCCGAGCCCATCACGATCTGCCAGTTCTGCTGGCCCATCATAGGTGCGGTTGTGCAACGCCCGAAGACGAGCATCGGATAATGACATTGTTTCCCCCGTGTACAGTTGTACCTGCACCAGTGCATGACTAGATTGCTGCTGCTGGTGTGTACAGATTGGTAAAATTTACCGCTGCTTTAAAAAAATGTACACAGATATGTACTCACATGTGCGCAATGCTCCAGAAAAAACTGGAAAACATTGGAATGCTTAGAAGCTTGTTATCAGTTGCATGCTCCTGTTTTTTAAGGGCAAATAGGTGTCTGGGAACTCAATGGAATTTTTAGGAAAATGACTACATTTTACTTCTACGATTTTGAAACCTTCGGAACCGACCCCGCCCGGGACTGGCCCTGTCAGTTTGCCGGTATTCGGACGGATGGTAACTTTCGAGAAATCGGTGAGCCTCTCAATATCTATTGCCGTCTTCCGGATGACCAATTGCCACATCCTGAAGCCTGCCTGATGACCGGTATTACTCCGGATGAGGCGAATGAGAAGGGTGTATGTGAAGCGGCTTTTATTGCCAGAATTAACCAAGAGTTCTCTGTTCCCAATACTTGTGTGCTTGGTTATAACACTATTCGTTTTGATGATGAGGTGACCCGCCACAGTCTCTACCGAAACTTCCAGGACCCTTATGCCAGAGAATGGAAAAATGGTTGTTCACGCTGGGATTTGATTGATGTGGTCAGGCTTTGCGCAGCGTTGAGACCTGATGGTATCAGCTGGCCCAGAAGGGAAGACGGAACCCACAGCTTTAAGCTGGAAGACTTAACCAAGGCAAATGGTATTGTCCATGAAGGCGCTCATGATGCATTGAGCGATGTGCGGGCAACAATTGCTATGGCAAGGTTGGTGAGGGAAGTACAACCGAAGCTTTTTGATTTTGTGCTGAGTCATCGTTTAAAGCATCAGGTTGCAAAGCAGCTGGATACAATTTCATTTCGGCCAAGGCCTGTTGTGCATATTTCTGGGAAGTATCCAGCAGCTAAGCACTGTATGGCTATAGTTGCTCCTCTGGGGGGGCATCCGACAATGAAAAATGAAGTGATTGTTTATGATTTGTCTGTTGATCCAACACCTTTATTGGAGCTTTCCGCTGAAGATATCCGTCACCGGATGTTTACCTCCACACAGGTTTTGCAGGACGAAGGTGTTGCACGTATTCCGGTAAAAACTATTCGTTTGAATCGCAGCCCTATTGTCGTGCCATGGAAAACAGCGCGGGAGGAGGATTGTGAGCGAATCGGGTTAGATCGATCATTGTGTATGAAACACTACGACATGCTGTTTGCGGAAAGTGAAGTTGCTAAAGCCTTACGTCTGAAAATGGCTGAAGTCTTTAATAGTGGTGAGCGTGAGGATAGTGATGACCCCGATTTGATGCTCTATAGTGGTGGTTTTTTTTCTAATGAAGACCGGAATCTGATGGCTCAGATAGTCAATACGCCTCCTGTTGACTTGGCTGGGCTAAGCCTTCCTTTTTCTGATGGTCGACTCGAAGAAATGCTGTTTCGCTATCGGGCCAGAAATTGGCCGGAATATCTTAACGATCAGGAAAGGGTAGAGTGGCAGGTATTCAGAAAGCAGCGTCTGGGTCATGGGGAAAAGCTGAATTTCCAGATCTACTTTGAACGGCTTGAGTCATTGCTGGCAGAAGAAGTTAATCCTGGCAGGCGAGAGGTTCTAATCAATCTCTACAACTATGGAAGACGTTTGGCTGATGATCTGGCTGTTGCCTGACTCTTGGGGTCAGGCACTCAGGTGTGACATATATTCTGCCAGGCGCCCTTTCACCGCAGGTTTTTCAATGTAATCAATTGCACCTGCTTGAATCGATGCAACTGCACCACTCAAATCATGCTGGGAGCCGAGAATAATCACAGGTATACCTTCGCGGGTAATATGTGACACACGCTCTGAGATTGGCCTCTGGCAGAGTGAGTTAGAGGCAATCAAGTAGCTTGGGGAACAGATTGTCAAACTGTTTTCCATATCTTCCCAGGATGAAAAACAGCACAGGGTCAGTTGATCCTTCTCGCAAAGGGATACAATGGCGCTGGTGATAGCCAGATCATTTTCCACAAGGAAAACGCATGGCTCTTGTGCGTTGTTCATAATGAGATCCTAAAAAACTAACTCCGTTGGCTGATGTCGAAAATAAGGAACCTCTGTTGATTTGAATGTTCCTTCATTCCTGTATCGCCGACAGGTTAATCATAGGGGGCTTCAGGGTTTGAGGACTATCGTTGTTTTTACCCAACGCTGTGCGCAAAGCCGCTAGGTTACGACAAAGTATTGTAGTGATGAGAGCTTCAGGGGGAGCGTACCGGTACTGCTTGTAGCAGTACCGGAGGATGAGGCTGGAGTGAGACTTACTTGAAGCGGAAATCTTCTTTCAGGTGATCTTTTACCTGCATAACCTGACGAACCAGGTGGGCCAGGGATTTGGTGCCCATCTTTTCCATAACGCGGGAACGATGAATTTCAACAGTACGCTGACTCAGGTTGATGTCGGCCGCGATCACCTTGTTGGCCTTGCCCTCAACAACGTGATGAAGAACTTCGCGCTCGCGCTCGGTCAGGGTAGACAAACGACGTAAGATCTCTTTGTGCTCAAGCAGTTCAGCGCGCTGCTGAGTGTCCAGTTTCAGTGCATCATTGATGAGATCCAGTAGTTCCTGATCGCGGAAAGGTTTCTGGATAAAGTTCATGGCGCCATCTTTAATGGCCTGAACAGCCATTGGCACATCACCGTGACCAGTGATGAAGATGATTGGAAGAATGCAGTGCATATCGTTGAGCTTGCTCTGCAGTTCCAGTCCACTCATTCCAGGCATTCTGATGTCGAGTACGATACAGCCGGGTCTGTTTTCATCGTAGGCCTCGAGGAAATCGGCTGGAGAGCCAAAGACTTCCACTTTCTGACCCACGGAATTCATCAGCATTCTAAGAGAGTCTCTAACTGCTTCATCATCGTCAATGATAAATACAGTGGGTTCCTGTTGTTGTTGCATGATGGCTCCGGTACTGCTAACAGAGATGTAAGCGCTTAATTGTCAGTCAGGGATGATTCAAGCCTGTGACTGCCACAGATACTGCAAATAAAGCAAATTCTGTGTGGGAGTACATCAGGATGCTTCCCATCCCCTTGTAAAATAAGGTGTCAGTTTTATAGCCGCTGTATGCGGAATCAGCAAACCACAAACCAACCCTGCCGAACATCGGAAGTGTTGGTTTGTGGTCTGGAGTCACACATCCCTAGAGCTGTTTGCCCTTAATGGTTGTTGACTACTGATTATTCGTGACCCTTCGTTCAGCGATGCCGGTGTAGTTGTTTGATGCACCTGATCACTAACTATCAGCAGGTGAGGAAATATCGATTATGTATTTTCAGTATTTCACTCTGCTTTTACTGCGCTGTTAGGGGTTGTCTCCGCAGCGTTTGGCAAGATTATAGGGAGTTTGGCGTGGGTTTAATCCGTATAAATACGGAATTGCTCATATCTGTGGTGGTTTTTGTTCGTTTTTCAAGCCTTTGTTTGTTCGCATATTCATTGCAAACATGTTCAAACTTTGCAGTGTTCTTTTATGGATGGCACTATGGTTTTCTAAGCGCAGTTATGGACAAGGAAGCCATGGATGCATAATTATTATAATAAGAGCGATCCATAGTTATGAAAAAGCTGACGCAGTTCCTTTTCGTTATTTTATGCCTGTCCTTTGGCAAAGTGCACGCTGATGATGTTGAATACCAGACGCTGGTTAATGATGTGTACCGGCTACAGGTTGATGTTTATGAAGCTAGTACTCTCTTTCATATGTTTACTTTGCTGGAAGGAGATCGTCAGGTTTCGGGAGATATCGAGCAAGTTGTTGTTCGTATTCAGAGTCAGCTAAAAACCATACTGGCATCTGGATTGTTGTCCGACGATGAGCATCTTTCTGAAGCTGCCGCGAAGTTTATAGAATTAGTGCGGGCAAATGAAATAGCCAGTGAAGGTTATACCTCTGTATATACAGTTAATGATATGGAAGCCGCGCTGGATGAGTTTCAAAAATCTCTTAATGAACTTCTTCCTGAGGGAGCGCTTTCTTCACAGGCTAGTATTCTGAGTAATGCTGTGCTCGTGAGAAAGATTGGTTCTCGATATGCCCGCCTGGCAGCGCACTGGAATGCGAGAACCGGCATCCTTGCTGATGCTGATGGCGATACAATTGATGTTCATACAAAGATCGTGACGGAACAGCTCGAAGAGCTTGTCGCGAAGGGTGATTTAACGCCACAGGAAAGAGCATCTGTCAGTCAGGCTATTAAGAAGTGGCGTTTTATTTCTCCTAAGCTGATTGATTACCAGAATGATACCGTGCCTTATCTGGTAAGCCGTTACAGTACCTCTATTGCCAATCAGTTATTGAGTGCTTTGTAGTCGGTATACTGTGTTTATTCAGGGTTCTCATCCTGTTTCATTTGCTGCACCCAGCGGAACACCTCGGCAACCGGGGTGATAAGTTCGCTGGGTATGTAATCAAAAACTTCTGTCTGGCTGAATAAAGCATGGGCTAGAGGGACATTTTCCATCACCGGTATATTATTGCGTTCTGCAACTTTAATTATGAATTGGGCCTGATTACGTTTACCCAGACAAGTTACCATCGGTAGCGGGGTTTTCGCTTTGTTGTAGTGAAGCCCAACGGCAATATGTGTGGGGTTCTTTATTACTACATCAGATTGAGCAACATTATCTTCTGAGTTCAGCAGTTCTCGGTGCAGCTCTTTTCTCTTACCCTTGATTTCAGGGTTACCTTCCATTTCTTTATATTCGCGTTTCACCTCATCTTTGGTCATCTTCTGTTCTTTGGTGAATTGGTATTTTTCGAACATAAAATCAAACAGGGCGATCACCATGAAAGCGATTATGGCGAACAGCATCAGCTTTTTCATTAATGAACCAAGCACAGGAAGGATACAATTTGTGCCGCAGAAGGGCAGGTTCATTAACTCATTTAAGCTTCCTCGGATGACGTAGTAAATAACCAGAGACAAAAACAGAATCTTGATAATGGATTTAACCAGCTCTACAACGTTTTTTATGGAGAATATTTTCTTGGCACCTTGAATAGGGTTGATCTTTTTTATATCGGGTTTAATCGGTTCAAAAGCCAGCAGCATGCCGAATTGCACAACATTGCCGGCAACGGCGGCAAATGCAGAGGCTATAACGAGAGGAGCGATCATCAGAATGGCTTTTGAAAGCAGGCCCAGAGCAACAGACTTCAGCGCAACGCGAAACTCCATTTCATAGAACTGTGCAGGATACAGCAGTAGCTCCTGAAACATCTGCACATACCAGTCGCTGAGAGCCCAGATGATGACAACAACGGCGATAATGCCAGCGGTGGAAGAGATTTCTTTACTCTTTGCGACCTGACCCTTTTTGCGGGCATCGCGCAATTTCTTCGGTGTTGGGGCTTCGGTCTTTTCACCGCTCATAATGTTATTTGCTTATTTAAAAGAGTGTCTGGTATTTATTTATAGGTGTCACATTAAATATCGACCAAGAACCTGCATTACGCTGGGAAATTCTCCTGCTGTTTCCTTAGCAAGTTTCATAATCGTGGCCACATAGAGAACCAAAATGGCCACGGCTACGGCACTCTTGATTGGCATGGCAAGAATGAAAACGTTGAGCTGAGGAGCAGAGCGGCTAATCAGTGCAATTCCCCACTCGGTAATAAACATACAGATCATGATAGGTGCTGCGAGCCAGACAGACAGTGTGATGATCAAATCGAATTGACCAAGGAAAAACAGAACTGCCGATTGATTCAGCTTTGGCCAGAACTCAAATACTGGCCACGCTTCATAGCTATGGAAAAGGCTTCCCAGAAGAATTAAAAACACGCCGCTGATAAGGTAAATGCAGGTGAATGCCTGAGAAAACATTAATCCCATAGGGGATGTTTCCGAACCAGACATCGGGTTCATGGTGCTGGCCATAGAAGCACCGCGCTGGTTGTCGATAATAAAGCCGGCAGCTTCCAGAGCCCAGAAAGGGATGGTGGCGATAAAACCAATAAACATCCCGATCATCACCTCCTTAATAATTAGGGTGAAAATCATCAACATGCCTGGGCTGGTTGACGGTTCCTGTGCAGAGATCATTGGAAACATAAAAATAGCCAGGCTGCCCACGATACCGTTACGGATCATTGCTCCGCCAACAACCTGCTTATTCAGGATGGGCATGGAGTTAAAGGCCGCAGCCATGCGCACCATGGTCATGCTGTAGATAAAGAAGATATCCTTGATTTCTGACGTAACCTCAGGCGGCATATCAGATTTCCGGCAAGTAATTCATAATCGCCAGAGAGAAGTTGTACACTTCAATACCCATCCAGCGGGCAGTGGCGAATATGCTGATAACTACAGCAATCAACTTAAACGCGAAAGGAAGCGTCTGCTCCTGAATCTGGGTAAGGGCCTGCACTAAGCTCACTAATAGGCCAACACCTGCTGCGGCAATAATTGGTGGCATCGATAGAATCAATGTCAGCATCAATGCTTTGGCGGTCATTGTCAGAACATCGGCTTCAACCATTGTCCGGCTCCTTGGCTATTGGTAACTGAGAACAAGCCCGTGTATTAGTCGGGTCCAGCCGTCCAGCAGCACAAACAGCAACAGCTTGAAAGGCAATGAGATCGTCATGGGAGACACCATCATCATACCCATGGCCAGAAGAATATTAGAAACAATCAAATCAATAATTATGAACGGCAGGTATAACAGGAATCCCACCTGAAAAGCTTTGGTCAACTCACTCACGGCAAAGGCTGGAACAAGAATCATCAGGCTGTCTTGAGCTAGCTCTTCTTTATACTCTGGTGGCCAGAGTGCTGTGGCTGTTTTCAGGAAAAAGCGACGCTCCCGGTCAGTCGTGGTTTTCATGAGAAAATTTCGGTAGGGCACAATACCGGCTTCATACACGCCCCGCCAGGAATCATCTTTTATACTGATCTGTTCATCCTTAACGATATTGAACATATCAATGCCCACCGGCGCCATAATGTAAATGGTGAGAATGATTGCCAGAGAATTTAGAGCCATATTAGGAGGAATCTGCTGTAGGCCCGTGGCGTTCCGTAGAATACCGAAAACCACAACCAGCTTTAGGAACGAGGTTCCGAGAATGGCAACAAATGGCACCAGTGACATCAGCGCCAGAGGCAGTATCAGGTAAAACGGTGATGAGAGATCAAACTCCATCGCTGGATCCTTTTTTTCCCGGTTATCCTGTCTACTGCTTAATGTTTGGTGCGTTCAAAGAAGCTTGGTAATACGTGCGCCAATCTGATTATTAATATTGACCAGTTCACACTCGGCAAAGGCTTTGCCATTGGCTTTCATGGTTACCGGGCTGGCGATATTTCTGTTCAATTCAAAGGTGTAGCCCGGCCCAAGGCGTCCCATTTCACCAACGGTCAGCTCGTGGTTGCCTACATCAAAAACCAGCTTCACAGGTAAGCCTTGAATATCCTGATGGCTTACATGCTGCGTGGGTGCAGCTGCCTGTTGAGGGGCGGTCTGCTGTGGAGCCATCTGCTGGGGCTGAGATGCTGTGTCCTGGGGGGGATCATCAGAAAATCCCAGATCGTCATCAAAGTCATCGCCGAGATCCAGATCATCGTCCAGATCATCAAAATCATCGAAGTCATCACTCATACCGTTCTCCACCCTCTGTTTCAGCGTGATCCGAGAACCGCTGATCTCTGCGATAAATCCTGTGCTTTCCGACATCCTGAGAAATACATATTTGCCGGTTTTGTACCAAGAGCGATCCAGAAGCACGATATCGCCGGTTGCAAGCTGCCCCAATCGAGTATCCGAAAGCATCGTATGGCCGACCTCAACAGCAAGAGGCATGGCTAAATGATCGGCAGGTAGCGCCTGAGCTGTACCCAGAGTGGTATTGATCATGCTGTTGATCTGGTCGTTAATAACCAGAAGCCCACTGGAAATCCGGCTTTGTCCTTGAAAGGCAACTCCCAGGCAAGGCGTCCCTTCAGGAATGTGATCACTGCGTGAAACCCTGTTCAGGCGTAAATCTTTTTGTAATAGAGCGCGAAGATCGCCCAGCAAACGGTCGATGGCCATCGTTGCACAGCCAATGCGAAGGTCATCGGGTAACTGTTCCAGCAGGTCAGATAAAGGACTTCCGCCAATAGCCATATCTGTGAATAGATCTCGTGTGACCTGAATGCGAACAGGAAGACCATCTACAGATATTTGAAACTCCAGATCAAATTGACGTGCTGCAGTCACCGGAGTCAGGCTGACTGCGCAGGGTTGACCATTAATCTGGCTCTGGAGTTGGCCAGTAGAACCACTTACAAGATTATTCAGCAGTGCTTGCTGGTGAGATAGAGGCTTGTAAGCAAATGGCTGGATAGACATGGTTATTCAGAGCCCTTAGCTATCCGCTTCATCGTCGTTGTCATCGGCAAAGTACTGCTCGCGAGAGCGCCCGTCACCGGTATCTTGATCGGCTCCGCCACCCTGCATCTTGATGTTAACTTCAATATCTCCCCCCATTTTCTTATTGAGGGTATCCATCAATGCCTGTTCTCCCTTATTCAGGAAGTTAAAAGATTCTGCAGAGGTGGTGGTGAACTCGATAGACATCTTGCCGGTGGCATCCTTGCGGATCATCATTTCCGTACCGGGAAGCATGTCGTTCTTGAAATCGACTTTGACCGCTTTCACATCGGAAGCGTTGCTGACCATAATTTTGTCGACGATCTTGTCAATTTTGTCGACCATCTGCTTGTTATCAACGCCCTGAACTTCGGCAGTTTTGCCCATGCGGGCTTCCATGGTTTTGGCGGCATCACCGTGAGCCATGGCATCGCCTTCGTCCTTTTTATCTTTCTTTTGGGAGTGGAGGTTTTTGAAGAGGTCTTCCAGTCCGTCTTTTTTATTATCATTGCCCCGGACATCACCGCGACCGCCTTTATCACCCTTTTTCTTTTTCAGGGCATCATCGAACTCGCCACTGTTACGTTCGGCTTCTTTCTCCTGGGTACGGTCATTTTGTCCGGCGCGCCCGTTCTCAGATGGGCCGGATTGCTGCGGAGTACTGGCAGGTCCCTGTACACTGCTCATAATGGCTTCCTTTCCTCAGTGACGATTGCGGGGAGTGAACTCCTCCAGTTCCAGCTCTTCCAGTCGAGCCTTTTCCTTGGCCGCTTCCTGGTTCAGTACATCGGTAAATTCTTCGAATTTCTGTACAGCCTGAGTGGCTTTGGCGTGAGCCTGGCGAGCCTCTTCAAGCTGTCTTTTGCACTCTTCAAGGTGTTCTTCGGCTTTTTTGATGGCTTCCTGAAGCACCAGATCCTGTTCTCTGAGCTTGGCAACCTTCTGTTTGAGAATGTCGAGGTCAAACTGTTTTACCTCGGTATTCATAATATTATCGTAGAGTCTCTGCTCTTCTTGATAACGCCATTCTTTATAGTCAATTAATTCCTGTTTTTTCTTCTCTATATCCTGAACGGCGACTTCGACCCGATAACGACATTTCCTGACTTCTTCTTCTGCCGACTTTTCCCGGATTCGTTTTATTCGCAACAGGTCGTCCAACATGTTTCAGAACCTTAACGAATCAGCTGGTGCAACTGCTGAACTGTGGTATTAAAGTCAGACAGTTCGTCAGTGCGCTGTTTGAGAAATGTCCGGATAGACTCAATCTTGTCCAGTGCCTGGTCAGCCAAAGGGTCCGTACCCTGTTTGTATTCGCCGACTTTAACCAGCAGCTCGATCTCTTCGAATTTGGCCATTAACTCCCTGACTTTACCAGCGGAACCAATATGGTCCTTATCCACAATGTTGTTCATAACCCGGCTGGCAGACGCGAGAACATCAATAGCTGGGTAATGGTTTGCTGCGGCCAGCTTTCTGGACAAGATAATGTGCCCATCAAGGATGGACCGCGTTTCGTCAGCTACGGGTTCTGACATATCGTCACCTTCCACAAGTACGGTATAGAGGGCGGTGATTGATCCTTTATCAGACATTCCGGCTCTTTCCATCAGTTTTGGCAAAGTTGCGAAAACCGAAGGAGGGAAACCTCGACGAGTAGGAGGTTCACCAGCTGCCAGACCTATTTCCCGCTGGGCACGAGCAAAACGAGTTACGGAATCCATGAGTAGTAAAACTCGTTTACCCTGGTCACGAAAGAATTCAGCAACGGCTGTGGCTGTGTAGGCGGCTTTAGCCCGCTCCATGGAAGACTTATCTGAAGTGGCAACAATGGTGACCGATTTTTTAATACCTTCCGGCCCCAGATCATGTTCCAGAAATTCTCTTAATTCCCGTCCCCGTTCACCGATCAGGGCGAGAACGGTGACGTCCACTTCGGCACCTTTCACTAACATGGAGAGAAGGGTGGACTTACCACCACCGGCCGCCGCGAAGATACCCATTCGTTGGCCTTCACCGCAGGTCAGAATACCATCCAGTACCCGTAGCCCCAGAGGAAGAGGTTGATCAATGATTTTACGGGTCAAGGGGTCTGGAGCGTTGGCATAAACCGGATACCAGGCCTCAGGATTGATTTGTTCATCTGGGTCAGCATGAAGTTGGCGCCCCATGCCATCAAGTACTTTCCCAAGAAGATGCGAGCCAACGGCTACATGATGTACCCGGCCAGTGGGAATTACTTCAGTATTGGAAGAAATACCCAGCATATCTCCCAGTGGGGTAAGAACCGCATCATAACCTTCAAAGCCAACCACTTCGGCGTAGTTCATATCATCTTCGCCGGGAGTGAAGAGCTCACAGAGTTCGCCGATTTTGACCCCGGGAACTGCGGCTTTGATAATCATCCCCTGAACTTCGGTAACCCGGCCGCGAATATCGACCAGTCGGCTGCCATCTACCGCGTTCTGGAGGGCATCTGTTAGATAATCGAGTGCATCGCTATCGCTCAAGGTCAAACTCCCTGTGACCAGTTCACTACAGGCCTTCTCTCAGTGTAGAAAAGCCATCACTATTGAATCGGCAGAGGGCTGAACTGGGTGAGGACAGGCTACAAAAAAAGAACGCCCCGGCGGGGCGTTATGAGTGGGGAATCTGTTCTTTTAACTGCTGGCTTAAACCATGATACCCATGCCACCATCAGGTTGGGGAGGCTGGCCGCCACCACTTGGGTTTGAACCGCCAGACGCTGGTGGCTGTTGTCCGGTACCATCGCTCTGAGTGTTGCTGGCTTCCTGCACAACCCACTCAAGTGTGTTCACGAATTTCTCCAGATTGGATTCAAATGCGCCGTAATCTATGGCCGCAGTCATAGACCGGATCAACAGGACTTCGGTCTTATCGTGATTAAGGGAAAGATAGGCACCCTGCATGCTGTGGTGCTGAAGGTTGATAAAGAGTAGCTTTTCAAACAGTGCCACTTTATCTTCGCAGGCAGCGTGGGATTCAACAGGCTTAACGGCAGAGACGAATACCAAGGCTTCGTCTTCTTCCAGATATTCCATGTTGACAATAAGTGTGTCATCAAAGCAGAGGCCACAGGCTCCGTGCTCGTTCAGCTTTAATTCACCAAGGCCAATACCCTCGGCAAAGCGCTGCAGGTTCTCTTCGACATTTTGCCGATGGGACATGGGCGAAATCCTCCCTGGCTTCTCTTATGTCCAATATCTTGTTTTGAACGGGTTACCTGACAGCCATGTGTTATGCAGGTCTTAGTAGAAGTTAAGCATAAAAAAGGCGGACACAAGTCCGCCTTTTTCAGGAATGCTGTCATAACTGAAGTTATGACAGAAAGTCGTGCATTGCTGTCATTTTCTCAGAAGTAAAAGTCAGCAAGTTACGCAAAGCTGTCAGGGGCGTTCCAGAATGGCTGTAATGCCCAAGCCGCCTGCTGCACAAACGGAAATCAAACCACGACCGGAACCTTTTTGTTCCAGAAGTTTTGCCAGTGTTGCAATGATACGGCCACCGGTCGCTGCGAATGGGTGGCCAGTTGCCAGAGAGCTTCCATTAACATTGAGCTTGCTGCGATCGATTGAGCCAAGCGCTTGGTCACGGCCCAGTTTCTCCTTACAGAACTCATCGCTTTCCCAGCATTTCAGGGTTGCCAGAACCTGGGCGGCAAAGGCTTCATGGATTTCATAGAAATCGAAATCCTGCAGAGTCAGGCCTGCTTTATCCAACATCTTTGGAACAGCATAAGCAGGAGCCAACAACAGGCCTTCTTTATCGCTGTTTTCCTTACCAAAGAAATCAACACCGGCAGTTTCACAGAAGGTCAGATAAGCACGAACTGGCAGGTTGTGCTCAGCAGCCCATTCTTCGCTGGCCAGCAGTACAACAGAGGCGCCATCGGTCAGGTTGGAGCTGTTGGCAGCTGTGAGAGTGCCTTTACCGCTTTTCCTGTCGAAAGCGGGCTTCAATGAGGAGAGCTTTTCCAGAGATGTGTCTGGGCGCATAGTGTTGTCGCGCTCAAGCCCCAGATAAGGTGTTACCAGATCATCAAAGAAGCCGTCCATATAGGCTTTATTCAGGTTCTGGTGGCTGTTAAACGCCATTTCATCCTGCTCGTCCCGTGGGATTCCCCACTCTTTGGCAGTGATTTCGGTATGACCACCCATAGACAACTTGGTACGAGGCTCTCCATTGGATGGAACCAGGGGGGCCAGATGGCGCAGACGCAGACGGCTGGCAACCTTCAGGCGCTCGCCGTTGGTCTTGCAGCGGTTCAGGTCCAGCAGGATTTTACGTAAACCTTCGTTAACACCAATTGGAGCATCGGAAGTGGTGTCGGAGCCACCGGCAATACCGCATTCGATCTGACCAAGAGCGATTTTATTGGCAACCAGAATGGCTGCTTCCAAACCTGTGCCACAGGCTTGCTGAATGTCATAAGCCGGTGTTTTAGGATCAAGAGCAGTGCTCAGTACCGATTCGCGGGTCAGGTTGAAATCCCGTGAATGCTTGATAACGGCACCGGCAACCACTTCACCAATCTGTTCGCCCTGAAGGTTGTAACGATTGACCAAACCATTAAGAGCTGCGGTCAGCATATCCTGGTTGCTGGCATGGGAGTAAGCGGAATTCGAGCGAGCAAAGGGAAGACGGTTGCCCCCGATAATTGCAACTCTTCTTACGGTCTGTCTCTCGTTATGAGCCATGGCTTGTCCTGCTTTGCGGTTCATCTTATTGTGTGGGACGCAGTGTATAGTGCGTGATTATGCTCACATTGGCTATTCTGACCTCTCTCCGCTCTCGGTGTGTCAATTCACTGGAGCGAAGCCTCTGCTCAAATAGCCGCCAATGAGCGCAGGCCTGTACACCTCGCAATATAATAAGGGAGTAAAAATACAATGTCCGATAGATATCAGAAGATAGCGACATCTCCATTTGGCAAAAGCCTGTTCAGCAGCCTTGGCCTGCCTACACCAGTTGAGCTGGATCGTCAGGACGATGCAGCTGCTGATTTTGTAAAAGGCAAAGTGCTGGTTGGTGCCGCGGTTGGTTCTTCCCTGCTGGATGTTGTTGCAAAAACTCTGTCCGATTCCAGTGCTGAAATCTGCTGTCAGGCAAGCGCTGCCACAGCTTCTGACGTTGTGAAGGCTGCTGAAGCCGCTGGCAAAAAGGTTACTCAAGTCAGCACTGGTCGTGAGGATGTTACCAAATTCAAAGGTTTGGTATTTGACGCTACAGGTATTAGCTCAACGTCTGAATTACGTGCTCTCCACGAATTCTTTAGCCCTGTTGTTCGCAAGATGGCTAACTCTGGTCGTATTGTTGTGCTGGGTCTGGCCATGGAAGATTGCGCCAGCGTTTCTCAGGCTGCTTCTATGCGTTCACTGGAAGGTTTCACCCGAAGCCTCGGCAAAGAGGTTGGTAAGAAGGGCACCACTGTTCAGCTGATTTACGTGAGTAAAGGTGCTGAAGCTCAGCTGGAATCGCCATTGCGCTTCTGTCTCTCTCCACGTTCTGCATATGTTTCTGCGCAGGTTCTGAAAGTTTCTAACGGCACAGAAACTACTGCTATTGATTGGGGGCGCCCATTGGCAGATAAAGTCGTTCTGGTAACTGGTGCTTCCCGTGGTATCGGTGAGTCTATTGCTGAAGTTATGGCTCGAGACGGTGCAAAAGTAGTTTGCCTGGATGTACCACAAGCTAAGGAAGGCTTGGATAAAGTTGCTGCCCGTTTGGGTGGGACAGCCATTGCTGTAGATATCACTGCTGCTGATGCGCCTAAGACTATTGCGGATGCTCTTGAAAAAGATTTTGGTGGAGTGGATGTTGTTGTTCACAACGCCGGTGTTACCCGGGATAAAACTCTCGGCAATATGAAGGCTGACTGGTGGGATATGGTTATTGATATCAACCTGTCTTCCGAGGAGCGCATTAACGATGAGCTTCTTGAGCGTAATCTGCTGCGCGAAAATGGTCGTATTATCTGCGTATCTTCCATGAGCGGTATTGCCGGTAACTTTGGCCAGACCAACTATGCCGTTTCCAAAGCTGGTGTGATTGGTTATGTGCAGGCTATGGCTGCACCTCTGGCTGAAAAGAAAATCACTATTAATGCGGTTGCTCCTGGGTTTATTGAAACTCAGATGACAGCTGCGATTCCTCTGATGACCCGTGAAGTTGGCCGTCGGATGAACTCTTTGTCTCAGGGGGGGCAGCCTCAGGATGTGGCAGAAGCTATTGCTTTCTTTGCTAGTCCAGCTTCCACGGGTGTGAATGGCAATGTGATTCGTGTTTGTGGACAGTCTCTGCTCGGCGCTTAATTACCGGGGTGGTGACGTTCAAAAATAAACCCGGCAATTGCCGGGTTTATTTTTTATAGGGAATGAATTATCAAACTGTACTGAGCTGACGGCCCGTATGTTTTTTACTTTTCCGATATTCGATAGGGGTCATATCTGTCCAGCGTTTAAACGCTCGGTAGAACGTGCTGGGCTCGGAAAAGCCTGTTAGATAAACAATCTCATCAATGGATTCTTCTGTTCTGGATAGCAGTTGTTTTGCCAAATTGCAGCGGTAGTTTGCCAGTAAATGGTTAAAGCTGGTGCCGGCATCGGCCAAGCGGCTACGCAAAGAGCGTGCAGTCATATCCAGGCGTTCCGATACGTTTTCCAGACTGACTTCCCCGGAGTCCAGTAATTCGCCAATAATACGGTTAACGTCAACAATAATATCCTGCTTTTCCAGACGGGCAATCTGTTCCAATGCAACCTGTTCGTGCGCTTTCATCAGCTCAGGTTCAGCGTGCTGGGATGGGAAGTGCAGAATATTAATACTGAATTCAATAGTGTTTTGTTCGCCGTTAAAAATAACCGGGCAGCCAAAAACTTCTGAGTATTCGTTGTTGTCACCTTCTGCACCAGCATGGGTTACAGTCACCGATAGAGGCTTAAAGCTGTCCTGAGTCAGATGACTGAAGAAGCGTATAGCACCCAGTAAAATAGCATCGGTCAGATGGCGCATATCCTGACGATTTTCGCTAGTGGAGCCAATGCTGAAAATACAACTGCCTCCTTCGCGTTCAACTTTGGCGGTGACAGCATCGCTTAACAGACGTTGATAGTTCAGAGCCCGGTTTAAACCTTCTTCAAAGGTAGGGCTGCTGAGAAATAAATACTCGATAACCTGTCCCCGGAAAACAGGAATGTTTTGTCCGAGGTGGAGGCCAATATGCTTGTCGCCGGTTACATCTTCACAGGCTTGCCAGAAGATGGTCTGGGCATCGTGTGGAGTACGTACCTGTGGATCTTCAATATGACGGCGGGTGATACCGCAGCGCTCGTAAATAGCACTGGCATCGATTCCGGCATTAATAAAGCCCTGATGAGCCATTTTTACCAGAATGCCTGCATCTCTCAGCTCGCTCATAAATCACAGCCCTACTGGAGTTGTTCTTTTTGATGGGAATATCTGCAGAAGCAGTAGTGCCCGTTATTATTTTCTCCCGAGGGGCTATCTTAGAGGTGATTGACTCTGGTGACAATGTAATAAATGTTTTCTGTCACTGACGATTGGTCGCTCTGTCGGTTGTCCTTTCTGCCAATGGTTGCCAGAAAGCGCGGAGTAACATGCTGCGGATGAAATAAAAGGATGCCCGAAATGCAAACTCTGGTTCTTCAAAATTTACCATCCATGTTGTCTTTGTATAGCAAAGCTGCTGTTAAGAAAGGCCATTCTGGAGCTTTGCCAAAGTTGACAATTGCTGTCCCTGGCATTCGTGCGGAAAAGGCTGTGGCTAAAAAGTATGACCGCATTTGTCATTTTCCAGAGAGTCGTTTTTTGGCGCCAACTTATCTGCACGTGTTGTCCTTCCCTCTACACATGCGTTTGATGACTGACCCGACAATGCCTCTAAAGCCAATGGGGCTTGTGCATGTGCGGAATAAAATTAAGCAGTTTCGTCAGGTTGAGCAGGGTGAGCTCCTTTATATTGAATGTTCGGTTGGAGAGTCCCGGGAGGTCGATGCTGGTCTTGAATTTGATATCCTGACTCGTATCGAAGCATCCGGTGAGCTGGTGTATGAAGGTTTAAGCACTAACCTGAGTCGCCGCCCTTCAAAATCTTCTGGTGATAAAAAGAAACGTCAGCCGCCTGAACCTTTTGATATCATCCAAACCTGGTCATTACCTGCTGGGCTTGGTCGTAGCTATGGTGCTGTTTCCGGAGACCGTAACCCAATTCACCTCTGGCCAACAACCGCTAAACTGTTTGGCTTCAAGCGTCATATTGCCCATGGTATGTGGTCAAAGGCTCGTGTTTTGGCAGCACTGTCAGATCAAATTGGCAACCAGTCATTTGAAATCGATGTGACTTTTAAAACCCCAGTCTTTCTACCTGCCAAGGTGGAATTCAGTTACACGCAGGAAGAGGCCCAAACCTCTTTCCTTATGCGTTCTACTTCTGGTAAGCCTCATCTTGAAGGCAAGCTGACTCTGCTCTAATCCCACCTTAAAATATCTGAACCTGTATAATGCCCTGATTTGATTTCAGGACGCATTATGCAGGAACAGGACATTCGCTGGATGCAGGAAGCATTGGCACTAGCCCGGCTGGGTTCGGCTGTCGGTGAAGTTCCCGTTGGGGCTGTGGTTGTTCATCAGGGCGATATCATTGGACGGGGTTACAACAGTCCTATCGGTCGCAGCGATCCTTGTGCCCATGCTGAGATTCTTGCTTTACGGGATGCTGCCCAGACTATTGGCAACTACCGGCTGGTGGATTGTGACCTCTATGTCACCCTCGAACCCTGCAGTATGTGTGCAGGCGCGTTGGTGCATAGTCGTATTCGTCGTTTGGTTTTTGGTGCCTCCGAACCCAAAGCTGGTGTGATTTCCAGCCGGGAAAGTATGTTAAGCAAAGATTTTCTCAATCATGTTGTGGAAGTGTCGGAAGGGGTTCTGGCAGAAGAGTGCTCGGTTATGTTGTCGGAATTTTTCCGCAAGCGGCGCAAGTTAAAGAAGACTGCTCGGCACGCATTGAAAAACAACTCTTAGATCGTAGATGGTGTTGCCTGACTGTTGTTGGCAATCGTAGTTGTTCGCCTGGGAGCTTTGTTAGGGGCGTGGGTGGTTAAAATATGGCGATAGTAACGCTGTATATTTCCAACGTATTGAACAGATTCTGTACCGCGCGCATAACCAAAACGCGTCTGGCTATGCCATTTAGGATCTTCCAGCTTCAGAAGGTATTCGCTCAGGTGAGCCCAGTCGTCAGGATTTCCTCCTTTGTTTCTGGTGAGTGTTCTTGCGTCGTACAGATGGCCAATCCCCACATTGTAAGCAGCCAATGCTTGCCAGGTGCGATCCGGTTCCTGAAGGGTTTCTGGTAAGCGGCTCTTTAATGATTCCAGATAGCGAACGCCGCCACGAACACTCTGTTCGGCATCCAGGCGATTACGAATCCCCATCTCTTTGGCTGTTGGTAGAGTCAGCATCATCATGCCCCGTACACCCGTCGGTGACTTTGCCTTGGGGTGCCAGTGGGATTCCTGGTAACTGATGGCTGCCACAAGGTGCCAGTCTATCCGGTGTTCACTGGCAACTTTGCGAAATAAATCGTAGTAACGAGGTAAGCGGCGGTGCATGTGGCTTTCCAGGCTGGCAACTTCGCCCGCAGTCAGCTCTGTAGAAGATGTTTCCGCAGAAATGTCGGCTGAGGCATAGCTCGTCGATGAGGCATAGTTTGTCGATGAGGCAAGAAAGTATTCCCATTCCAGCAGGGTCAGATGTAAGGCGTTCTTTCTGGCAACTGGAAAATTTGAGGGAGTATTGGTTTTGCTTCCAGCGCTTAAGCCATACAAGTCACTCTGCTGAGTCAGAACAACGGTTATGGCAAACGCTAGCAGAGTGAACAGACCGACCCTGATTGCTGCAGGTCGTGACCTTTGTTCTGTAGCAATTATTTCCGCAGCAGTACTTCCCATGCCTTTACCCGTAAAGATTCGTTACCTTGTTTGACACGAAATGGCAGTTATAGTTGCTCATACTTATGTCCGGGTTGAAAAGTAGTGAGAATGTGGTTTGAGGCAGGGGTTTATGCTGGAGAGACTGCCATGATCCCTGTATTATACGCGCTGCTCGCAAAACTGACCTGAATTTCAAGGATCATGCCTCTGATGGAGATTTTACGCGGCAGTCCCGCTCTCTCCCTGTTCCGTGCGACCAGGCTGTTGAACACCCTAAAACAGCAAGTCCCGGCCATTAGTAATGTGTATGCAGAGTTTCTGCATTTTTCTGACCTGCATGACCCCAAATCCTCTGGAAAAGAGTGGACCAGTGAACACCAGAGGGTGTTGGGCCAGCTGCTGGAGTATGGCCCCCGCAGAGTGCGGCGGGAACCAGAAGGCCAGTTATTTCTGGTTACGCCTCGCCCTGGCACCATTTCACCCTGGTCCAGTAAGGCGACAGATATAGCCAAAAACTGCGGTTTAACGGCCATTCATCGTCTGGAACGGGGCATAGCCTATACCATCGACAGCACATCGCCACTCACCCAGAATGATGTGACTAAAGTCGAAGCCCTGCTCCATGACCGTATGACAGAAGTTGTGTTTTCCAACCCGGAAGAGGCTGCACAGTTGTTTCTGGATGCTGAACCTGCTCCGCTTACCCGGATTTCGGTTCTCGACGAAGGTCGCAGCGCTCTTGAAGAAGCGAATCAGAACCTTGGCCTGGCTCTTGCCGAAGATGAAATCGATTATCTTCTAGAAAGCTTCCGTAAACTGGAGCGTGACCCCAGTGATGTGGAGTTGATGATGTTTGCCCAGGCAAACTCAGAACACTGCCGCCACAAGATTTTTAATGCGTCCTGGGATATCGATGGTGAAGCTCAGGAAAAATCCTTATTTGCCATGATTCGCAACACTTATCAGATGAACTCTGAGGGTGTGTTGTCTGCTTACAAAGATAACGCTTCGGTTATTAAAGGCTGGAAGGGGGGGCGCTTCTTCCCGGATGCCGGAAGCCGCAGTTACGGTTACACCGAGGAAGATATCCATATCCTCATGAAGGTGGAAACCCACAATCACCCCACTGCTATTGCCCCATGGCCCGGCGCATCTACCGGTTCAGGTGGTGAAATTCGAGATGAAGGCGCAACAGGGCGTGGCGGTAAACCAAAGGCTGGCCTGACAGGTTTCTCCGTATCTAACCTGAAAATTCCTGGATTTACCCAACCTTGGGAACACGATTACGGCAAGCCGGATCGTATTGTTTCAGCCCTCGATATTATGATTGAAGGCCCGTTGGGTGGTGCTGGTTTTAACAATGAATTTGGCCGTCCTGCTCTTTGCGGTTACTTCCGTACTTTTGAAGAAGAAGCCAATGGCCCTGCCGGACGTGAAGTTCGGGGCTATCACAAACCCATTATGATTGCTGGTGGTTTGGGTAATATTCGAGAGCAGCATATTGAGAAAGGCGAGTATCCTGCAGGCAGCCAGCTGATTGTTCTCGGCGGCCCCGCTATGCAAATTGGTCTGGGTGGTGGTGCAGCGTCTTCCATGACTTCCAGCACCGGCCAGGAAGATCTGGATTTTGCCTCCGTTCAGCGTGAAAACCCTGAGATGGAGCGTCGTTGCCAGGAGGTTATTGACCAATGCTGGCAGCTGGGGGAGAAGAACCCCATGCTGTTTATCCACGATGTGGGGGCTGGTGGTCTTTCCAATGCTCTTCCTGAACTGATCAGCGATGGTGGCCGTGGTGGGCAATTTGAGCTGCGCAAGATTCTGAATGATGAACCGGGTATGAGTCCGTTGGCGCTCTGGTGTAATGAATCTCAGGAACGTTATGTTCTGGCTGTTGCACCTGAAAACTTGTCTACTTTTGAGGCTATCTGCGAGCGGGAGCGATGCCCTTATGCAGTTGTTGGGGAGGCAACCGAAGAGCCTCATTTGCTGGTGAATGACGAGCACTTTGATAATCAGCCCGTTGATATGTCGTTGGATGTTCTTCTGGGTAAGCCTCCACGTATGCATCGGAGTGTTGAGCGAAAGAACTTTGAAGCTTCTGGGTTTGATACGTCAGGGTTGGATCTGGCAGAAGCCGCCGAGCGGGTTCTGAAACTGCCCACTGTAGCCAGCAAGAGCTTCCTGATCACTATTGGTGACCGTACGATTACCGGTCAGGTTGTCCGGGATCAGATGGTTGGCCCTTGGCAGGTTCCAGTTGCAGATTGTGCTGTTACCACTAGTGGATTTAATTCCACAACCGGTGAAGCTATGTCCATGGGGGAGCGAACACCGGTGGCTCTGCTTGATGCGCCAGCGTCCGGCCGGATGGCGGTTGGTGAAGCCCTGACAAATATTGCATCTACGCGGATTAACAAACTGTCAGAGGTACGCCTGTCTGCTAACTGGATGGCTGCAGCTGGTCATCCCGGTGAAGATGAACGTTTGTATGACACTGTAAAAGCTGTCGGTATGGAGTTGTGTCCTGAGCTGGAAATTACCATTCCAGTGGGTAAGGACTCTATGTCTATGCGAACAACCTGGCAGGATAACGGTGAGAGCAAATCAGTGACCGCACCGTTGTCACTGGTCATTTCAGCTTTTGCACCAGTTTCTGATGTTCGCCAGTGTGTGACTCCGGAGTTACGCACAGATAAAGGCGCAACAGATTTACTGTTGATCGACCTTGGTCGAGGCAAGAATCGCCTGGGTGGATCTGCACTGGCACAGGTATATCGCGAAATTGGTTCAGATCCAGCCGACCTCGATGAGCCTCAGGATATGAAGGCATTCTTCCAGGGAATTCAACAGCTTCTGAGTGAAGATAAAATTCTGGCTTACCACGACCGCTCCGATGGAGGCTTGTTCACCACTCTGATGGAGATGGCTTTTGCCGGGCATACCGGTATTCAAGTGGCTCTGGATAAACTGGCTGACAGTAAGGAAAAACTGGTTTCTGCACTGTTCAGTGAGGAATTGGGTGCTGTTATCCAGGTTCGCAAGCAGGACAAGGGTGCAGTGAAAGATTGTTTGGCCAGCTTTGGTTTATCGGGTTGCGTGCACACAGTCGGTGAGCTGGCATCTGAACAAAAGGTTTCTTTCACATTCAAAGGAAAATCTGTCCTCTCTGGTAACCGTATCCGTTACCAACGGATGTGGGCGGAGACCAGTTATCAAATGCAGGCGCTCCGTGATAATGCAGAGTGTGCTCAGCATGAGTTTGATAACCTGCTGGATGACAAAGACCCTGGCCTCCATGTCTCAGTATCCTGGGATATTAACAAGGATATTGCTGCTCCTTATATCGCCACAGGTGTTCGCCCGAAGGTGGCCGTCTTGAGGGAGCAAGGCGTTAACGGTCATGTGGAAATGGCCGCTGCCTTTGATCGTGCCGGCTTCGATGCCGTTGATGTTCACATGAGTGATCTGATCAGCGGCAACCGAAACCTTAAGGAATTTCGCGGGCTGGTCGCCTGTGGTGGCTTCTCATACGGCGATGTTCTTGGTGCCGGTGGTGGCTGGGCTAAGTCTGTGTTGTTCCACGAACGGGTTCGTGGTGATTTTGCCGGGTTCTTTGACCGTCGGGATACATTTACTCTTGGGGTGTGTAATGGTTGTCAGATGCTGTCTACTCTCCATGAGCTAATCCCGGGTGCAGAATGTTGGCCACGGTTTGTTCGTAATCGTTCCGAGCAATTCGAAGCCCGTGTGGCCATGGTAGAAGTGCAAAAGAGTTCTTCCATCTTCTTGCAAGGAATGGAAAGGGCGCGTTTGCCGATTGCTATTGCTCATGGGGAAGGTCAGGCTGAGTTCTCTGTAGATTCTGATCGTGCGGTATTAGCTGAAGCCGGGCAGGTGGCGTTGCGCTATGTGGACAACCACGGCAAGACTACCGAGCGTTATCCATTTAATCCGAATGGTTCGGCGGACGGTATTACTGGCTTAACCAGCAAGGATGGCCGGGTAACTATTATGATGCCTCACCCTGAACGGGTGTTCCGTTCTGTGCAGAACTCTTGGCATCCTGATGCTTGGCAGGAAGATGCCCCCTGGATGCGTATGTTCCGTAATGCCAGAGTCTGGGTAGATTAACCTTCCAGAAGCCACAAAAAACCGAAGCCTCAGGCTTCGGTTTTTTGTGGGGTATGAAATCAGACGCTGAATAACAACATCCACACCGACAGGGCAAGGATGAACAGGGAGAAGGCGAGCAGTAAGGCTTCTCCTTTGCTTAAAGAATCATCCATGAGTACTTCTTCCAGATAAAGCTGACAAGTTGGTCAGGTGGGGATTTTACGCATATTTGTTGTTGAAACAATGCCGTTTTGTCTGCAAGTGTAGGGTTTTCAGGAAATTTTACCGTGAAGTTATGCCTGTTTGTCATCACGGAATTGAACCTACACTGAGAGAAGAGCGTCCAAGGTGGGACGTTGGTTTATTTCGATATGGAGGTTCTTTATGAAGTTGTCCCGATTATTTTCTTTGATGGCTGCAGGAACCCTGACTCTTCTTCTCGGAGGGTGCCTGGCAGATCTGACTGGCAGTAATTATGACCGGGGAGAAGCCCGTACCGTACAGGCCGTTCAGTTTGGCGAAATTGTTGATATCGAAACCGTTAAGGTCGATGGTACTAAGTCTGGTGTAGGCGCTGTTGCTGGTGCTGCAACAGGAGGTTTGGCTGGATCAACAATTGGCGGTGGTAAGGGTAAAAGCTTGGCAGCGATTGCTGGTGCTGTTGCTGGTGGTGTTTTTGGCAACTACGCCGAGCGTAAAGTGACGGAAGGTAATGGTTTGAATCTTACTGTTAAGTTGGATAACGGCAGCTTTATTTCAATTGTTCAGCAGGTGGAGCAGGGCAATAGCTTTCGGGTTGGAGATCGAGTGAAAGTCTACAGTCATGGACGCACCAGCCGAGTTGTTCGCAGCAATTAAATTTCAGGTGTCAGGATAGGTTCTATTGATCTAAGGTTGTCGAGCCCAGCATTCACGAGCGAGCACTGCTGGAATGCTTGTTGCCTTTCAAGGGGCTGTAACGACGCTGAAAAAACGTGATCTTACGTCAAAAGAACCTGGAAATCGGCTCTGGAACCTCCTTCCTCTCTTTTAATATCTTCTCTGTTCTTGCTGCTGCTATAAGACAGGCTTTAAACTGCCATTTCTGGTGACTTAGAGGTTGGAGTAATTCGTGAACAGGGAAACTCAACTGGCGATTGGCATTGTTGCAGGGGTAATTATTCTTGCGGCAGGTGGTTTCTGGTTTATGTCAGATAAGAGTGAAGAACTTGCAGAGACTCCTCTCCCAGCATTTGAGGAGCCACCAGTGCCGGCCTATCAGGAATACAGTGACGATGATAAGAAGATTTTTGATTCTGATGAGATGGCGGGGGATATGACCCGTATTATTGTTAAGGATTCTGCATTAGCTGATGATATTGATGTTGGTCAGGTTCTTACTGGTAAAGTTATTATTGATGATCAGGTGGTACAGCAACCTGCTGACCAATAACTTTGCTCCTTGAGGTGAATATGTCTGTGTTGATTAATGCGGCAATGCTGGCTGAATGGAGCAACAAGCCGGAACTTGTTGTCTTTGATGTCCGCTACAGCCTTCAGGATTCAGAAGCAGGGCTGCGAATGTACGAGCAGGGGCATGTTCCCGGTGCGCAATACGCTAGCATTTGTAAAGACCTCTCCGGAGAAATTATTCCCGGTAAAACCGGTCGGCACCCCCTGCCAGACAGTGAAACATTTGTTGGCCGCATGCAGCAATGGGGTCTGAATCAAAACAGTTGTGTAGTACTTTACGATGATGGCAGCCATTTTATGGTGCCTCGTATGTGGTGGATGCTCTCTGTCTGGTTTGGTCTTTCTGATATTTATATTCTTCATGGCGGTATTCGAGCCTGGGAGAATGCCGGCTATTCCCTGAGCACAGATATTCCAGCTGTTAGGGCGACGGATTTCTCTCCAGAAGCTAATAATGATGTTCTTGTTCAGATTGATGACATTCTTCCTTTTGTTGAAGAGGGCGGCGTATTAGCTGATGCTCGTGCCTTGGAACGTTTTGTCGGAGATGTAGAACCGCTGGATAGCATTGCCGGTCATATTCCCGGAGCTGTTTGCCAACCTTATTCCGAAACCGTAGGTAGTAACGGTTATTTCCTTGAGTCGGAGGCGCTCAAGGGGCTGTTTTCTGCGTGGCGGGGGCGGGATGTTGTTTGCTACTGTGGTTCAGGAGTCTCCGCCTGTCAGAATATTCTGGCAATGACTTTAGCGGGAATGCCGCAGCCTCGTTTGTACGCTGGTTCATGGAGTGAGTGGATTGCTGATGCCTCACGACCGGTAGCAACCAAGTCATAACGGTCAATGGCTGTTGCCAGATAACTCATAATAATAACAATAAAAACAGGCCATCATGGCAGAGGCCCCCTGTGGTAATCATCTCCAAGTTCATACAGCTCTATAAGGCTGCTTTTGTGTTCTCGGCGCTACTGGTTCTGGCTGGTTGCGCAAATCAGACTGTTCCCGAGCATATCGGTCGTACACCAGCCATGCTTTGGCAAACCCATATTCAGGATGGGTTGTCTGGCCCAGTGCAGGAAACCATGACTACGGGAACAATGACTATTGCCAGCCTGGATGGTGACCGTTCTCTTCTTCCTTCCGAAGTTCACCGCTACAGTCCTGAAGGTATTCGTACACTTTTCTCTCAAAAGGGCTCACAGGGTGAACAGATTAAGAAGACTGTCTTAAAGGGTTCTGTTCCAATCAGAAAAGCTGAGTGGAAAAATGGTACGCAAATGCTCAAACAGTCCTTTCGTTATAGCCCCGATGGCGATCTGACAGCCATTGAACCACCTGTGGTAGAAGATGCCAGCGGCGCCTGGATTGGCCCCGGAAGCCTTAGCTACGCCACAGGTACGGCACTGGATGGCAGGCAGGCTGACTTTTTTTATGGTGGTGATTTTCGGATGATTCCTGGCAGTCGGCGCCAGGCTGGCAGCCCCTGTTGGTCGGTAGGGTATCTGGACAATAAAGTATTGTTGAAAGCATGCGACGATTCTCGTATGCGGGTGCAGATATTTGATACAGCGAATCGACTGATTGAACAGCGTGAAATTGAAGGTGTACCGAAAACTTTATCAGATAAAACCCTGCTTGAGAGCGAACTTGTCTGGGGGGAGTGGTGGCAGAGAAATACAAACGGGAGGGTAAGCGTCTACACCCGAAAAGAGGGCGAGGAGTCAATCAGTACAGTTTATAGTTATCAGAATGGGGAACTATTAAAAGAGCGGAAAGAGAAATCTGTTAATGGTCGTATAGAAGAAGTTACCGAAAAACAATTTTCCGATTATCAGTTGGATGATCATGGCAATTGGACTGAGCGAAAGGTGAAAGTTCTGAGTGGCAAGACTTCCCTATCTCTTAAGCGTCAGGAAGAGTGGAAACGACGTTTAAGCTATTACTGACAGGCAATATTGCCGGTTCACCCTATAGCGATAATATCGTATAAGTGTGCTGATCCTACTATCGCTATTAATAGCTGTTTCCAGTAAAGTTCCGATTTTGCTGCTTTTTCGAGATTTCCTGCTATGCACGATTTGCTGATACCGGATGTTGCCTTGCTTGAGACATGGTTGACGGAAACCGGCTATGAATCTTATATCTGCGATCAGTGCAGCGGCCTGCATGTTTCCGCATTGCAGAGCATGGATGGAATACTCGACAGTCGTCTGTTTATTGAGCCGTGGGGCATTATGTTTACCACAGAACTGGATATTCGTAATGCGGCGGTGCTGGCTGTATCTGCTGATCTTATGCGGCTAAATATGTCTTACCCCGCTCTTAAGCTGTTCCTCAATACGCCTGATGATGCTTCGCCCATGCTGGTGGCCTCGGCATCCATCCTCACTACTCAGGGAATGACTGTTCCTCAGTTTAACGAGTACTTCGCTGTCACCCTGGAAACTGTGCGCCAACTGCTGCAGGATTGTCAGCAGTCGCAATATCTGTTCCAGGGAGAGGATGAGCGGATGATGTTTCCTGAGCCTGAAGACGGTGTGAAGCCATCACTGCATTGATGGCCTGCGCTCAGGGCTTTTCCGGCAAGGTGTCAGTGAGCGAATATCGCTCTCCTGCAACAGAGAAATAATCAGGGTGTTCTGGCTGTCTCCACCAGAAACATGCAGATCAATGTTGTACTGGTTGCGCTTTGTGCACAGGGACGCAGTAAAGTTATCGACGTCAAACCCGCCGCTGCGACTGTTGTTCAGAACCCGTTCAAGACATCCGGGAGTATTGGAAGCGATCAGCTTAAGCCGGTACTGGTTCATTGGTACATCTCCTGCCTGAAATTCCATTAAGTCGTTGTTAAACCGTATATAAAAAAGCCCCCGGACCTTTCGGTGCGGGGGCTTTTTTGGTTTCTGTTTTCTTTAGACTGCAACCAACCCCCGGCGAATGATCATAATAATCATACCGGACATACCTTTTTTACCGTTTAGGCTAGAGGTGTGGGTGGAAAGGGTCATTGCTTTAGAAACCTGCAATATGTTCGATTTCAGTGAATAGTATGCCGCAATCAGGGATTTCACAAGAGTAATAGGTATTTTGTTAGGTATTTTAACTGAACTTGTTAGTTATAAACCCATGCTGCCTTTACTGATTGTTATCAAATGGTAAGGTAACGTCACGTCACTACACTTCTCTACAGTAGTTAAGAAACTGCAGTTGTTGACTGTGGCAGAATTTTTATATTTGCGGGAGTATTTGCCAATGTCCCTGTGGACACCTGATAGCTGGAAAAAACATACAGCTCTGCAGATGCCTGAGTACCCTGATGCGGCAAAGTTGCAGCAAGTGGAAGAACGTTTAAGTCAGCAGCCACCGCTAGTGTTTGCCGGTGAGGTTCGGGCGCTGACTGACCACTTGGCCAGTGTTTCTGAAGGAAAATCTTTTTTGCTCCAGGGTGGAGACTGTGCTGAGAGCTTTGCCGAGTTTAGTGCGGTAAATATTCGAGACACCTTTAAAGTTCTTATGCAGATGGCGGTAGTGCTCACTTTCGGAGCCGGCTGCCCAATCGTGAAAGTGGGTCGTCTGGCGGGACAGTTTGCCAAGCCCCGTTCAAAGCCCACCGAAACCCGTGATGGCGTTGAATTGCCCACTTATCGCGGTGACATCGTTAACAGTAATGAATTTACCGAATCTGCCCGTATCCCCGACCCTGAACGCATGATGGCGGTTTATCATCAGGCGGCGTCTACCCTGAACCTTCTCAGAGCGTTTGCCCAAGGGGGGCTGGCTTCACTTGAGCAGGTTCATGCCTGGAATCTGGATTTCATCAATGCCACCCCAGAAGCTGTGCACTACCAGCAAATGGCTGAGCGTATTGATGAAACCCTGGCCTTTATGCGTGCCTGTGGTATTACCGGAGAAAACAGCGCCGCTATTCGGGAAACCAGTTTCTACACCTCCCATGAAGCTTTGCTTCTACCTTATGAACAGGCCTTGACCCGTAAAGACAGCTTGACGGGAAATTGGTACGACTGCTCAGCCCATATGCTTTGGATTGGTGATCGTACTCGTCAGCCGGAGGGTGCCCACGTGGAGTTTATGCGTGGCATTAACAACCCTGTTGGCATTAAGGCTGGCCCAAGCCTGCCTCCTGATGAGCTTATTCGCTTGCTTGACCTGATTAATCCGGAAAACAAAGCCGGTCGCACCACTGTCATTGTGCGTATGGGGGCGGATCAGGTTGAAAATGGCCTGCCAGCCCTGATTCGGGCTGTTGAGAAAGAAGGGCGCAAGGTGGTGTGGAGCTGTGATCCCATGCACGGGAATACTATTACTGCCGGTGACTACAAGACCCGTGATGTAAGTTCTGTCCTAAAAGAAGTACGCCAATTCTTCTCCGTGCATCGTGCAGAAGGAACATACGCAGGTGGTGTTCACTTTGAGATGACTGGCCAGAACGTGACCGAATGCATTGGTGGCGCCCATCGGGTGACAGAAGAGACTCTGAAGGATCGTTATCGTACCCATTGTGACCCTCGGATGAATGCTAACCAGTCTCTGGAAATGGCGTTCCTGATTGCAGACACCCTGAAAGAGTGCCGTAAAGACTTGCGGGGTGAGTGATGCCGGGTTAGGTTGCCTGTGACGTTGTCCGGGCAACCTGTACCAGAGAACGGCTGGGTTCGGTCTTCTTTTTCCTCTGCAAATTTGGTAGTTGCTACCTTGAAAAACACAGAACTGATTTGTAATATCCACACCAGTGTCGGCGAGTAGCGCAGTCTGGTAGCGCACATCATTCGGGTTGATGGGGTCGGAGGTTCAAATCCTCTTTCGCCGACCAGATTGAAACCGCGATTATCTTTTTCTTTTACAGAGTCAAGACATCGCTGCTTTTCTGCAGTTTACCCAGCCGCATTTCTTTTTGAATTCGCCTTCTTTCTTCTGTATTAGTTTCTTAGCCCTGATACTTGCTTTGTTAAATTCCTCTTTGGTTAAGAGGGTTATACTAAAAAATAGTGTTTCGCTTTTTCTCATTTCTTTTATCTGATTCGACAGGCGTTGTTGAAATATCTTGTGCCTTTTAAAAGCTTCCTTTGAATTTTTGCATATGAGGCAGTCTGTTTCTATTGCTAAAACAGCTGCTGTTGGCAACGATAGACCGCTTTGGAGAGCTATGTTGATTAACACATCAGTTGCCAGCACCTTTGGTGCGTAGATATAAGTTTCCGCAGGTGGTGATTTTTTATGTGGAGTGCGATATAGGTGGTGTGTATAGAGGTGATCAGGCTCCGGATAATCAATATCAATCATAAGGACCGAGTCCTGAAAGCGCCGTGCTGCATCTATAGCAACCTTCTTTGAATGGGTATAAACAATTTCCGATTCGTTATTGCCTGGAAAAAAAGCTTTCAAGTTTTCTGGTGTTGTATTGACAAATGTTGGCCAGACATACAGCTGGTTATTATGCTCATGCCAGACAACAGCAACATCCACCGAGGAGCCGTCTAAAAGGGGAAATCTCATAACCGGGGAGGCGTTTGTACCTTTAAGGTTTTCAATATCGACACCGTATAGAAAACTGCGAGACTCAGGGTCTGGATAAACACCGGCTTTCATAAGGTATCTGAGGGGGAGTTCTTTTGGTGTTTTGGTCTGGTCTGGGTCGTCGGCGGAAAGCGAGCCGCTTAACAAGCCGAGAGCGAAACCTGCAAGACTTAATGCAAGGCAATATCTGGCGTTGAACTTCATAGCCCCAATCTCCAGAACGAATCTATAAAAGAGGAGTCTTATAGTCCATATTAAAGGGACTCAAGGATAGCCGTTACAAAAATCTACTTAAGCTATGTCAACAGAAATAATCTGGAGGTTACTGGTTGAGTGGAGTCGAAAAATGCCAAATGTTCACTTTTAATTCTTCAGATCAGCTATTCATTTAGGTAACAATGCGGGATAGAACTCTTGGAAGATAGTCTCTTATCGCTGAACAGAACAGGTAATGGCTCGGAATGACAAATCCAGTTAATGGGGAAGAGCGAGTTATTCTGCTGGTGGATGTACAGAATATTTATTACACCACCCGTCAGATTCACCGCTGTAATTTTGATTTTAATGCCTTCTGGGCCAAAGCTACTGCCGGTCGCAAAGTGGTGAAAGCGATTGCGTATGCCATCGATCGTGGTGATGAAAAGCAGCGCCAGTTTCAGAATATTCTCCGAGCCATCGGTTTTGAGGTGAAGCTGAAACCGTATATTCAGCGTTCCGATGGCTCCGCAAAAGGTGATTGGGATGTGGGTATCACGATTGATGCTATGGAGTATGCCGACAAGGTAGATACTGTGGTACTGGCTTCCGGCGATGGGGATTTTGATCTTCTGGCTGCCCGTTTGCGGGAAAAGTTTTGGGTGCATGTTGATGTGTATGGGGTCAGAGAGCTTACTGCCACGTCTTTAATGTGTGCCGCTACGCGGTTTATTCCTATAGAAGGCGATCTTCTGCTCAACCGGTAATAGCTGGATTGTAGTGGAGTCCAGTCCAGTCCAGTCCAGTGGTTGGGATTCTGTTCAACTTCTATAGTGGGGGCTTGCAATTCACCCTTGAGGTGGTCGTTGTGAGACTCCCCCACACTGTTTCTCCTCCTTTATTTGCTCTTGGTTTTTTGTCGACTATCGCAATGGCAGAGTATGTAGATTGCTACGGCAGTTTAACGGATCAACTCTGTTTTCGTGTCTGCGAGCACTCTGTCTGGAAGTTGGCAGATAAAAGCCTGAAGATTCATTCCGGCGTGATTTACGAGAGCAATGAAAGCTCTTTTCTGGCTGAGGATCACAATTCTCTCGGCCCAAAAGTTACCGTGACACTCCAGAATAAGTCTTCCGGTGAAACTTGCTCGATGATACTCCAGAAACACAGTCGCTTCTGGCCAAAGTTATCCAAACCTGTATCTGTTATCGATAACACCTGCAGCCAATATGGCGCGAAAAGTGAGGCGACACTGGATATCTGTTTAACCGCTTCATTGATGTTCCTGTTCTCGGAAGTTGAGCGTTTTGATACTCGCACTGATGGTCGCGGTTTGTGCCTGCGGGATGGTTTTTATGTGCCGGGCTTTGAGGATGGAACCGGTTCAGGAATTGTGACCTTTAATCCAGAAGATGGGCAGTGTCCTGATCCTGAAGAGGAAAAGGTGAAAACCATTGATATGCACAGAAGCCGGGAGGCGCTTTAACTCGCACCCTTCTGGCTGCATAGATCAGAAGGGCGCTATTGGATTAAAGGTTTTAAAATAAGGTGGTGTTATCAGGTACCGATAACACCACCATCGGCCAGAGTGGCACCGGAGCGATCTCCAGCAAGCAGGAACATTTCCCAGTTAAAAGTTGTTGCTGTTGGATCGGCATCCGCTTCATTGAAACGAATTATCTGCCCGTGACGGTTATCTTCCCGGGAGTTGGCAGTGTTGGTTGGCTTTTACCACGGTGTTTGTTGTTGGTCAGGGTCACAAATACTTCACGGGTTGTAGGATGAACGGCCATCCACCCTGACCGAATCAGTGGCATCCACTCACCTTTGCCATTTTCATGGAAGGCCGCTGTATAGAGAGTACCGTTATCAAGGAGCTCTGAATTGGCAGCCTTATTATTTGGTTGGTAAGGCTTGTCGGCGACAAACTTGTAAACATATTCGCCACGGGTGCCATCGCCAAAGCAGCAGCTCAGACGGCTTTCGTCGTCTAAGGAGGGAGTGGCTTATTCACGTAACCGCCATTGGCCATGCTTTCAGCGCCACCCGAAGGGCAATGCTGAGTTCGATGCCTAATTGAGAACGCCCCCTAACGTTGGAGACATCCAGCCCGCCGGTTTCAGAAGAGCCATCAATATTTTTGTCAGCATTCATGGCAATGCGGAATGCCATGGTTATTCCTCGGGAGTGTCTTTACCAGCCTTGGGGCAGAGGTGGTGCAACGGGATATCAGGTTGCCAGTGCGTTTCTTATGAATCCTGCAACTTTCAAGCGCAAGTTAAAAAAACACCGCACCAGTTTTCAGGTTTTGCAGGATGATGCCCGAAAATGAATGGTCGCTTATCTATTTACCTATAAAGGCTTTGGTTATGAGCCGGTGGCGAAATATTTGAACTATCGGGGTCTCAATAACTTCCGCCGTTCGTTCAAGCGCTGGACCGGCATGGCGCCTCGGTTTTTTTTGCAAAATAACGCTCAAACCTGATCCACTCTTTGGTTGCTTGCTCTCTGGTGACAGATTCAAAGTTGAGGTCGGTGCCTGCTCTGCACTGAGCCAGTAAGCTAATAGACCTCCGAGTCAGGCAGCCGATCTTCGGGTAGCCACCGATGGTTTGCCGATCACGCATCAGAATAACTGGCTGGCCACTCGCTGGTATTTGTATAGCACCACAGGCTATGCCTTCTGATGGCTGATCCGGGATCGAGTGATTCAGTCGCGGCCCTTCAAGTTGACACCCCATACGGTTTGATTGCTTGGAAACTGTGAAAGTTTGGTTGAAGAATTTCGCTCTTAAATCGTGAGAAAACAAAGAGTTCTGATAGCACTCAATTGCAGTAAGGGGCTGTATGCGGGTGTAATCAGGAATAAACCGGAAAGGTGTCATTAGGCCAATGTCTGACTGGTAGCAATGTTCTGCCCGGACTTCCAGAGTTTCTCCATCCTCCAGTTTTTTGCCAATGTTGTTGCGCATAACTGTGGAGCAACTTCCAAGTTGTGCTTTCGCCATAAAGCCAGCAATGACTGCCAGGTAGGCATAATTTCCTGACCGGGCAGCCTGAAAAGTCAGTCTGTCGTTGGGTTGAAGTTGATGGGTCGACCAGTTGTGAATGGGAGTGCCATTAATCTCTGCAGACATATCTGCCCCAGTAATGGCGATGGTCATTTGGGTTTCGGCAATAAACTCTGCCATTCCGAGAGCAATTTCCAGCACGGGTGCATTAACTGGGTTCTGGAGAAGGTGGTTCGCCCATCGGCTGGCATGTTCATCGGCAGCCCCTCCCTGACTCAGACCATGATGTCCAACCCCATAGCGGCCAGTATCTTGAATCAGGCTTTGGAATCCTGCTTTTATAATTTTCAGACCGTGCGCCATTTACTGATTTTCCTGCTGGATTTGACCATCCATTGCCAGAAATTCACTTTTTGATATCGGGTGAAAACGAACTTTGTCGCCTACCTGAAAAGGTGTCATTGGCTCTTTATCTGGATCAAATAATGACAGAGGGCAGTTGCCAATAATCTGCCAGCCTCCGGGGGAATCCTGCGGATAAACGGCTGTTTGTAATCCCGCAATACCAACACTGCCCCGTGAAACCTTGGCTTTTGGGTGATCGTGACGTGGAAGCTCAATTCGGGAATCGACACTGCCCAGAAATGCAAAACCGGGAGCAAAGCCAATGGCGCAAACTCGGTATTCTTTATTGCTATGGATGGAGATGAACTCTTCCACAGAAAGATGACTGTGTTGGGCTGCAGCTTTCAAATCTGGAGCTACATCGGAGTGATACCAGGTTGGCAGTTCAATCAACTTTCCAACGCTGTAGTCCGGTTCTGTATCAAGAGTGTCTGCAATAGCTCTTATGTCTTTCGACAAGGTCGGCAAGTCGATTCGCAATATATCAAACTGGATAAAAATAGAGGTGTAAGAAGGGATGACCTCTATGAGTTTATCGCCAAGTTCATTTTTCAGTTGCTGGCTGATAACGCCTATAAAAACAGAAAGTTCGGCTTGAATGGAGTCAGCAAAATAAATGATCAGAGTGTTTTCCGATACCGCTTCAATACGGATCATAACTGCAGACTTTTCTTTATGGCGTGTATAACAGCAACCGCTTCAGGGTTGTCACCATGAACACAGAGAGTGTCGGCTTGAAGAGGGAGTAACTCTCCCTGAATGGTTGTAACTGATCCTTGTTGTACAATCTGCTGAGCCTGCTTGCAGATAGCTTCCGGATTATGGTGAACTGCTCCCTTCTGAGTGCGTGGCACGAGTTGACCTGAGTTGTTATAAACGCGATCTGCAAAAGCTTCCTGGATCACTTTTACATTATGCTGTTCTGCCAGTTTTAAATAGTGGCTATTATTGGCCGTTGCCTGAATAACAAGAGCAGGTGCTTCAGGAAGAAAAGCACAGCACTGAAGTAGAGCAAGAAACACGTCTTCTTTAGCCATCATGTCGTGATAAAGAGCACCATGGGGTTTGATGTAGCTTATACCGGTTTTGGCCTGAGCACAGAGAGCATTGAGTGCTCCTGCCTGATAAAGAGTCAGGCGAATAATTTGTTCCGGGGAATGAGGTATAGCCCGGCGACCAAATCCTTCTTTATCGGCATATCCAGGATGAGCACCTATCTGAACATTGTGCTCAACCGCCAGTGCCACTGTTCTGGCCATGGTGTCCGGATCAGATGCATGGAAACCGCAGGCAATATTGGCCATATCAATCACAGGCATAACCAGCTCATCACTGCCCATAACCCATGGCCCAAAGCTTTCGCCCATATCGCAGTTCAGCAGGAGTGTCTTGGCGGGAGTCGTCACAATATTCCCTAACAGAATTGGAAAGTAATTATGGAAGGATTTTGTGGGATTGGCAGAAAATGAGCAAGAGCCACCCTGAAGTGACTCTTAGCGTATGAAGTAGAGCTTGTGATTAAACGCCGTGACTGCGGTGCTGGCGCTGAATGGTATCGATAATCGCTTTGGCGCTGTCTTGAGCTTCACGGAACTCTTCTTTAGAAAGCTGGGCTGTTATTTTGTGCAGGGGCTCCATAGCCGCTGAAAAACCACCGGCCAGTGCAACTGTCAGCCAAGCGGCAGATTGTTGCAGGTCCTGATTGTCTTCACTGTAGCGGGCATGAAGAACACCCAACAGGAACTGGGCTTGAGGATTGCCCTGGAAGGCAGCCTGACGTGACCAGTCCATGGCCATATTGGGGTCAACTTCTGTGCCCAGACCTTTGGCATAAGAAAGGCCAAGAATCAGCTGGGATTTAATGTGGCCCTGCTCACCGGCTTTGGTGAACCATGTAAGGGCTTCTTTGGAGCTTGGTTCTACCAGATCACCGCCAGAACGGTACATTTGGCCCATCAGGTATTGGGATTCTGCTAAACCGTTGTCGGCTGCAGTGCGGGTCCATTTCAGTGCGGTTTTGTAGTCCTGCTCCACCCCTTCGCCATGGGCATACATCAGGGCCAGGTTGTGCTGGGCGTGGATATGATCCTGTTCAGCGGCTTTCTTATACCATTTCACCGCGGCGGGGTTATTTTCCGCTGTGCCTTGTCCCATATCTAACATGACTGCGAGATTGTATTGGGAGTCAGCGTGGCCATCTGTGGCCGCCTGACGGAACCAGTCCAGAGCCTTGGTCTCGTTTTTCCTTGTTCCCAGCCCCTGACTGTTCATCTGACCCATAAGCCATGCCGCTTCAGTATTGCCATCTTTGGCAGCAGAACGGCACTGGATAAGGGCGTCCGTGTGGGAATTACTTTCAAACAGCGATAAACATTGCTGGTTGCCAGCTAAAGCCACGCTGGAACTGGTGAGGAGGGCAAGAATCAAGTACTTCATGGTCTACTTCCTTGTGAACGAGAGAACTCTCAGATAAGTAAGACCTTCGGCCGTTATGAAGTCTGCTGAATGATTTTTACAGGGCAAAATGAACTGGAAGTCAGCTTTGCTGGTTCATTGTGTAAAAATGGTTGTGTTGCTGAAGGCTGAGGTCAAAAAACGGGCAGCTAAAAAGCAGTAATCAGTGAGGGTTATAGAAGACTAGGCCGCAAACGAGTTACGGCTTAGTTGTTAAATCAGCTCAGGCATTGCGAACACGATGAGACGAGAGTTTGCGCTTTTTACCCGGCGGGGCTTCTGGTTTTTTCATAATTTGCTCTCTGGGGAGTACTTTATAAATCTTTCGAAAGTACTCAGCTTCAACCCGCACAGGGTCAAGGCTTGGAAGTTTAACTCCAATACGCTGGAGATAAGCGATCATATGACTGATTTTTGGCTTGCTCATAACTGCTCCGAAAGCAGTAGTCCATTACCGAAGCTACATGCCTGCCACTGCTTCAACACGAAGTGAAGATGATTCACTGCAAGTGGCGGGAGTAGACTATTCCCTTTGTGAGCTGTTTTTTTTGACGGGTAGCAACAAAGCCTTCACTCAAAACAGCAATTACATAAAGCATGCGCTGTGCCAATTTTTCTGCAGCCTCAAGGAGGTACCTCTAAATGCAGGAAGGCAGCGCTGTTTTATGAGTTGGGGAGTATCGAACGCTTCTGTTACCAAGCTGTGACAGACGGATGACAAGGTTGTTATTGGTGTGGCTGTAACTTCACAAATGCTACTTTCCGGAACATAAAGGTGACTTTTTATCTCTGGGTAACAGATTAGAGTGTCTTCGGCCACAGATATTGCCGACTATGTCTGGCATTATCAGGAAAAATAAAAACAGGACATGACTGTGTTTCAACTGCGCAAACATATCCAGCCTTATGGCGCATCTTTGTTGTCATCAACAGGGTTTAATAACATTCTTCACACGCTCTATGGTATGCCGCGAACCATGAAAAGAGCGATACCTGTCGTAGAGGTCTTCCTCGATCGAAGTGACCCGTATAGTCAACTTGTTGCACAGGTTCTTTCAGGCCTGCAGCAGCGGTTCAACATTACCCTGAAAATCTGGGAAGTGAACCAGCAAAAAACTGAAATGTTTCCTGAGCTTGAGCTTTGGGATCAGAATGCGGTTAAAGATGCAAAGGCATTAGCGAAATTGTATGGCCTTGAATCCCCTTCGCCCACCCAGATTCCTGAGATCGACACCAGCATCAGTGAAGGTGAAAAGCGAAGAAGTCAGCTTGGGCACTATCTGGCCGCGATGCTCTGGTTTGAAGGTGAGTGGTTCTGGGGGATTGATCGGTTAGATCATCTTGAGCGCAGGTTGCTGGCTGTTGGGTGTCAGAAGAATCCGGCCGAAACAGTGCGTTTCAATCTAACAACGTCTAGAGGTTATAAAGGTTCAGCCAGCGATGTAGTGAATCCTGATCAAACGCTGGTGTTTTATTTCTCTATGAGAAGCCCTTATTCCTATCTTGCCCTTGTGCGAGTGATCGCGCTTACGGATCACTATCAGGTGCCTTTGGATATTCGACCTGTGTTACCCATGGTGATGCGTGGTGTACCGGTACCATCTCAAAAGAAGATGTACATCTTCCGTGATACTTGCCGTGAAGCTAGAAAGCTGGGAATTGATTATGGTCGAGTGGCGGACCCATTAGGTGTTGGTGTTGAAAACTGCTATGCGCTTTTTGATTTTGCCCGAAAGTTGGGGAAAGGAACGGAGCTATTGCTCGCTTATGCCAGAGCTGTGAATGCTTCGGGTGTGCACTCAGACACCGAAAGAGGCTTGCAGTTGATTGTTAATAAAGCAGGGTTGGATTGGAATGAGGCCAAACCCTGGTTGCAAAAAGACGACTGGCGACAGTGGGCTGAAGTTCATCGGCAGGAACTTTATCAGGCGGGTCTTTGGGGGGTGCCAAGCTTTACCTATGGTGAAGGGCGTTCCTGCTGGGGCCAGGACAGACTCTGGCTGATAGAACAGTGGTTTTTAGAGTCTGATAAGGGAATGTAAGCCTCTGTTACCAAAAGTCACAATATTTTGCACGATGCGCATTGTACAATGCGCAACTCTCGATTTGCCTAATAAAGAAATAACGAATGAGACGTACGGTTTTTGATACTCCAGTAGTTCACCACTTCTTCCATTTTGTAAGCTGGATTGGATTGAAACTTGCGGGTTGGAAGGTGGAGGGTGGAATTCCTGAAGCCCGTAAATATGTTTTGATTGCCGCCCCTCACACCAGTAATTGGGATTTTCCGGTAACGCTGGCCGTAGCCTTCCGGTTGAATGTGAAACTGTTTTGGATGGGCAAGGAATCTCTGTTCAAAGGGCCTATGGGGCCAATCATGAGATGGTTGGGTGGAATACCTGTGGATCGCAGCCAGAAAACCGGTTTGGTGCAGCAACTGGTTGATGAATACAACCGCTGTAAGGATCTGGTTGTTACCATCCCGCCCGAAGGAACCCGTGGCAAAACAAGAAAATGGAAGAGCGGATTTTACCATGTGGCTCACGGAGCTGGCGTGCCAATCTATATGGGTTTTCTGGATTTTAAACGCAAGGTGGGCGGCATTAATAATGCCTTTGTTCCAACTGGGGATTTTGAGGAAGATCTGAAAAAGATCCAGGATTTCTATAAGGATGTTGTGGGGAAAAACCCACACCAGTTTGCCTCTTAAGAATATTTCTATACCCCTGCCTGCGTGGCAGGGATATAAATGAAACGCGTTACTTCTTCTCAGCAGCTTTCGCTTTCTTTACCGATACGCTTTTAATAATCACGGATTCCTTCGGAACATCTCCGTGCATACCCCGTTGGCCTGTTCTGACATCGGAAATCTTGTCGACAACATCCATACCGGAAATGACTTTACCAAACACGGCATAGCCTGGTTTGGAATTGCTGCCATCCAGAAAGTTGTTGTCTACCAGATTGATAAAGAACTGACTGGTTGCGCTGTCTGGTACATTTGTGCGCGCCATGGCAATGGTTCCGCGACGATTGCTCAAACCGTTAGTCGATTCATTACTGATGGGGTCGCGAGTCGCTTTCTGACTCATATCCTTGTTGAAACCACCGCCCTGAATCATAAAGCCTTTGATCACACGGTGAAAAATCGTGTCGTTGTAAAAACCACTATTGGTGTAATCAAGAAAGTTTTTAACGGTAATGGGCGCTTTTTCCTGATTCAACGCAATTTCAATTTTTCCCATGCTGGTATCCATAACCACCACAGGGTTGGTGGCTGGCACTGGCGCAGCCTGAACAGTGAAGGAAAGCATTGCCGCCATCAGGACGACACCAAAAGTGCGCAGGTAGAGCATAGAGTTCTCCGTGTATTGTACAGTGAGTTTGTAGAAGGCTAGTCAGCTAACCGGATACCATCTTTTTCTATCACAATCTGGCGGCTTTTATAGAGCCCACCAATAGCCATTTTGAAAACCCGTTTGCTGGTTTTGAAGTACTTGCTGATTTCTTCAGGAGTACTTTTGTCATGAATGGGCAGGAAGCCATCATGCTCTTTCAGTTTTTCAATAATCTGGTCGCTGAAATCCCCTGCTGACTTGTAGCTTTTGGGATTCTGCAGGCACAGGTCGATTTTCTGATCTGGACGAACCCGCTTGATATACCCCTTCAGCTTTTGCCCCATGCGTACAGGCTGGTGAATATCGTTATGGAAAATGACCCCTTGATAGTGATTGTTGATGATCGCCATATAACCGATATCGGTACGATCAGTAATCATCAGGGAAACTTCTTCGCCAGAGTCATAGCTGGGAGGGCGACTGTCCAGGTACTTGTCGATCTTGGAGGAAGCAACAATACGCCAGTTACGATCCTCCTGATAGAGATAAACAACATAGTACTGGCCCTGGCGCATACGCACCTTCTGTTCGCTGAAAGGAACCAGCAACTGTTTTGGCAGTCCCCAGTCCAGAAAAGCGCCAACCTGATTCACTTCTTCCGCTTTCAAGCAGGCAAACTCACCAAGTTTGGCCTTGGGTTTGTCGGTTGTTGCAATAACGTCGTCGTTAGAGTCCAGGTAGATAAAAACATCCAGAAGATCTCCGATTTGACTGCCCTTAGGGACGTAGCGCTTTGGCAGAAGAATGTCGACGTACTGTCCACCTTCCAGGTAAACGCCGAACCCTTTTTCCCTGATGATTTTCAGAGTATTCCAGTGGCCGATTTTTACATGAAGGTTTGAAGCATCGGCATTATCACTGCCGGATACTTCGGAGATGGTGTCATTGGTCATGATAAATATATGCAGGGGAAATTTGGTGGCGATTATACCACCAGTTTACGGAGAGAGATGTCTATCCTTCAGAGTTCTTTTCTTTCGCTGGTGGTGATTTTCATGCCCCACGCTCGCTCTGTTCATGGCTCTCCCATGAAACATATTGTTGTAATGAGCTTCAGTGGGGTTGTCGGGTTAACGGCTCTGTTTGTTGTGGATATGCTGGATCTGTTTTTCCTGAGCCCGTTGGGGGGAAAGCACCTGGCAGCGGCTGTTGGCTATGCCGGAACAATGTTGTTTATTACGTCCTCTCTGGGGATTGGGTTCTCTACCGCCGCGGGAGCCCTGATATCCCGGGCGATGGGGTCACGAGATGGAACGTTGGGGCTGGATTGTTGGGGCGGGTTCGACAGGCTTTGAAGGATGCTTACTGGTTTTCTGTCGTTTATGTGCTGATGGGGTGTCTCTGGTGGTGTTTGCACTGCAAAGTTGGTTGGTGAATATCTTTAATCTTTAGGGTAACGCAGAATCATTATTGCGCTTTTTCTGTACTTATCTCTCTTTCTGTTTTGTTTTCAACGGTTGTTTATTTGTTGCCAACGCATCTTTTAATAATTTGGGAAAGGCGACAATTGGCACAATACCCTTTGTCTGGTTGGGATGGAGCTTACGGAGTCTATCTGGGGCAGGCTGCAGGAGGCATTGTTTTTGCCTTGATGGCCATGATCGTTTCATTTTTTATTGTTAGAAAACTTGAACGTAGAACTATTGAAGTTGAGCTTACATGTATTGCGGGAACGACTCCTGATCCGAAGAACCCCCCCTTGCCCTATGCCTTTAACAGCCTTTCTTCTGAATGTACTCAAATGGCTCAAATGGCGGGTGAAGCTGAGCTGGAGGAGCACGTAAAAGATTTTGAAACGCGATAAATACCGCATGTCGGTTTATGTAACCTTTTGTCCATGACTATTTGACAGTGATCGTGCACTTCCGAAGGATTGTTAAAAATAATAAATTACGCTGTTCGAGGGAATGTATGTTAGTGCGTGATTCGGGATTTACGCTCATTGAAATGATAATAGTTATCGCTATTGTCGGGATTATATCTGTGATGGCCTACCCCAGCATGGATGGTTTTATTCAGCGCAATTCTATTAGCAGTCAGACGAATGAATTAATTTCCCTGCTTCAGTATGCGCGTAGTGAAGCTGTGACAAGAAAGGCTGATGTGCAAGTGTGTGCCAGTACCAATGGCACGAGTTGTAGTGCAACCCCTGCAGACATGAGTGCGGGGATAATAGTCTTGCAAGGAGGGAATGTCATTCAGTCAATCACCGGTATTCGTGATGGAATAAATATCGGAGGATCGACAATTACATTTCAAGGGGATGGCTCAATATCTGGCGGAAGCGTTACCTATAGCGTATCCAAATCCGGGTACAGTGGAGCAGGGTCAACTGCCAGCGTTTGCACTAACGCTTTAGGCCAGTCTCGGGGGTGTTAGCAATGACAACTGTTAAAAAAAATGGATTTACATTAATTGAAGTTCTTGTCGCTCTGGTTGTGCTTTCCATCGGAATACTAGGGATGCTTGGAATGCAGGCTTATAGCCTTCAATCCAACCTCAGTGCTGAACACCGCACCCAAGCTTCTATTATAACAATGGATTTGGTTGAGCGTATGCGGAGTGATGCTGCAAATGCAGCAGACTTCTGTGATACAACACATGCAAATTATGTTCAATGGTTAGGTACTCTGAGAGGAGGAGTGCCAACTGCAAATGCTGTGCTTGATTGCACAGTAAATCCTATGACCATTACTGTTACCTGGACAGAGTCTGATAGTGCTACTCAAGTGAATGGAACCTTGCAAAATAGCTTGGCAATGAGTATTGAATTATGAAAAATCAGATGGGTGCTGTGAAAGGCTTTTCTCTGGTTGAGTTGATGGTTGCGATGACTATCGGATTAATTCTAACACTAGGGATCGCCACTCTGTTTGTGGACAGTATGCAGACTCAAACAGTTGTTAATGAAGCCAGTCGTGTACAGGAAGCAGGAAGAATTATCCTGAAACGAATTCAGGATGACGTGAGGAAAGCAGGTTATCGTGGGTGTAATATCGCTGAAGCTGTAGGTACGAGTGTAACCTCTCTGCGCGCTTTAAATGATGGAATTATTATTCCTGGTGAAGCTGATTTTCTTCCAAATGCTGGAGTCGACGCTGCATCCACGTCATTTTCTGTTTCCTATCTTAGGCCTTTTCCAGACGCCAATAGCTTTGGCGTTACTATGGATGATACGGGGCGTACCGTGACGTTATCAGCGGCTGATCAGGTTTTACCTGCGATTACTCAAGGTACACAGATTGTCATAAGTAATTGTTTAACTCAGGAAATAATCAACACGCCTGCTATTAGTGCGGGTTCTACTTCTTTCACTCTGTCGAATGCCGTAATTGGTGATTATCGTGGGGAATCCAATTTATACACGTTAACTTCTCGGACGTATTACGTAGCTGATTCTGGAAGAGGAAATCGCTCGTTGTTTATGCAGACTCTTTCTCTCAATCCATCGAATGCTGAGGAGCTGGTTGAAAATGTGGCTGCAGGCGGTTTCACTCTGGTTAATCAAAATACAACGGTGGATAGTTATTTGATTAGCCTTCAGGTTGCTGGTTCAGCAGATGATGATGCTGTTTCCAGAGCCTTCAGTAGTGTTGCAACACGACGTAATACTGCTCAGTGAATTCAAGCGATTTAAAGGTGACATGATGTTGGTAAATACTGGCCTTCAACAAAAAGGCGTCGCATTAATAATGTCGATTGTGCTTCTTTTAGTGATAACGGTCGTTGCGATTGGCAGTATCCGTTCAACCACAATGCAAGAACGGATGTCCGCTAATTTTCAGGAAGGAATGAGGTTGTTTCAAGGTAGTGAGAATAAGCTGGGCGCAGCTTATGCTGCAGCCTTGATAGCCGCCGAAGCTCAATCTTCACAAGAAAATATCGCCGCTACAACAGCCAGCGGTATAACAAGTAACGGATCGCTGTCACAGCATTCTATATCATTGGCGTTCGGGCACAGTGAGTTTGTTTATCGAAATTATAATACCAATGTGACGTCCTGGATTGATCATGATAGTGATGGTGTTTTAGATGTAGGTGAAAGCAGTTCATCCCATAGTCAGGGTGTTTCTGTATTAGTGCCGTTAATAGATTAGTCAGGGATGTAATTATGAAAAATAAAAACAGGAAGAGAATATGTGTATCAGTATTGTTGGGGCTTGCTTCATTTACTAGCTCTACTCATTCCTTGGCTGACGACACAGATATTTTTTTCCCACCCCCAACAACAATTGGGGATGCTCATCCTAATGTGCTTTTTCTTTTGGATAATTCAGGTTCAATGGACTGGGATTTTAATGGAAGAAGTACAAGTGATTATTTTTTTACTCCACCAACACGAATTGACTCGTTGAAGGGCGCATTTGCAAGAATTATTGATAGTGCAGCGAATATGAATGTTGGATTGAGTCGATTGCATCAAAATAATTCAACCAGTAATAGCTCGCCGAATATCTATTACGATGTGGATGGTATTGACGATATTTTAAGTGCATCTACTGTTCCCGTTGATGGGGGAACATTTGTTAAGCATGTAGGTAGTGCAGCCGATGATGCTAAAAGTACTATTATGGGCACTATTCGTTCTGATAGGGCACATTTGGCTCTTGATAATATAATAACCGGAATGCGTTTCAGAAATATTGATATTCCGGATGGAGCAGTCATTGAATCTGCTTATGTAGATATAACAGCATCAAGTACTGTTTATAGTGCACCAAATTTCAAGGTGGAAATAAAAGCTCATGCTGCTGATGATTCAAATGAATCGCTTGATGGAAATAACCCGATTAATCTTTGGCCTACAGTCGAAGAAAGCGCACTTTGGGAAGTGTCTTCCTCACATGTTTTAGGTACGACTTACCGAAGCCCCGATATTAAAGATGTTATAGCTGATGTTTTGTCCAGGCCTGGTTGGGTGTCAGGTAATGCATTAACGGTTTTATTTAATAAGTTAGATTTAAATCCCAATGATGGTATAGATGAAAGTAACACCCACCGAAACTTGTTCCGATTTTATGCACATGACACAAGTCCTGTGAACAGTGCCAAATTAACAATTAATTACAGTGGAACATCACTGACGACAACCTATAGGGTTCGTGATCAAATTAAAGAATATGTAAATAGTATGGAGGCTAAAGGAGGAACACCAACAGTTGCTCAGATGGTGAGCGCTAAAAATTATTTTTCAGGTTCAAATTCCCCGGCACAGTACAGCTGCCAGAAAAATTATATTTTCCTCCTTTCAGATGGACAACCAGGATATAGCTCAAGTGCAGTCACGGATACTGAAAATATAACAGGTGAAGATTGCTCAAATAGTTATGATTGTGGGCCTTTACTTGCTCGATGGATGGCTAACTCTGATGCAGTGGGTGCCTCTGTTAATGGAGATAACCCTATTAACACTTACACAGTCGGTTTTGGTGCCGATGAAACAGCTAATGCTTTTTTACGGAATGTTGCCTCTGCGGGGGGCGGGCAGTTTCGAGCAGCAGCCAGTGCAGATGAGCTTGTGGATGCATTCGAACGTTTTTATTTAGAGGTCGCTGATACTGATTCTACTTTTGTAGCGCCTGCGGCGACTGTTAACCAGTTTAATCAACTTGAGCACAAGAATGAGATCTACTACGCATTATTTAAGCCAAATGCAAGAACGGACTGGGCGGGAAATGTTAAGCGTTATCAGCTTGCATACGACCACTCTGATGATGAATTCAAAATAGTTGATAATTCCCCTAACCCCATCGAAGCCGTTAACCCTGAAACTGGTTTTTTTGTAAATGCAGCAAGAAGTTTTTGGTTGCCCAGTGGAGTTGCAGCCGATGGTAACACGACCGGCGAAGGGGGGGCTGCAAGGAATTTACCAAATAGCCGAAATGTTTATACTGATTTAGGCGCTGGTGATGGCGTTTTTACATTAACGACTAGTCCTGTTAATACCAGTAATAGCCTGATTACCAACGATATTCTTGGTGTTGCCAGCTCTACAGAAAGAACCAATGTGATTAATTGGGCTCGCGGCCTGGATGAAGATGGAAACAACCGTCGGGCGATTGGTGACCCTCTTCATTCACAGCCAGCGTTGGCAACGTATAACTGTCGCCCTAATAGCGATGGCAATAGGTATGTGGATAATGATCCGGCTAATGGCTGTGTCGATACTGATGATGCTTGGCTTTTCTTTGGCACCAATCAGGGTTATCTTCACGCTGTTTCTACCGCCACAGGTGTTGAGACCTTTTCTTATATTCCCAGTGATCTTCTGGGTAACCTTAATACCTACAGCATTGATCCGGTTGCTAATAATGTACGTCCCTATGGTTTGGATGGCACTCCTACAATATGGCGTAAGGATGAAAATGCTAATGGTGTTATTGAAACGGCAGGGAAAAATGATGATCATGTTTATCTCTATATAGGTATGCGCCGTGGAGGGCGTAATTATTATGCCCTTGATGTGACTAACCCAGGGCTGGTGAGTGATGATGGAATTGTTACAGCTGGTTCTCCTAAATTGTTGTGGAAAATTTCTGGAGGGAGTGGTGATTTTGCAAAGCTTGGACAAACGTGGTCAACGCCAGTAAAAACTAAAATCAGGGTGTCGAGTGGAAGTGGTAACAATACGACAGAATCAGTGAAAGAAGTATTAATCTTTGGTGGAGGTTATGACCCGGATCAGGATGATGCTAATGAAAGAACAGCCGATGACATTGGTAATGCTATTTACATTGTGGATGCCACCGACGGGAGTTTAGTTTGGTCCGCCAGTAATGATGACAACCATAACTTGAATTTGCCAGGCATGGATTACAGCATCCCTGGCGAAATTCAGTTATTGGATTTAAATCAGGATGGGTTTCCTGACCAGCTCTTTGTTGGCGATGTTGGTGGTCAGGTATGGCGGTTGTATTTCAACCATGGGGCGTCAGCGAATAACTTGCTTCAGGGAGCAGGAAGTGGTGGTAATTTAGGGGTTATGGCCCGTTTGTCGACGGCCAACAGTACGGAACATGCGCGTCGTTTTTACAATAAACCATCAGTTGCGCTTATTGATCAAAATGGCAAAGCGTTGTTAACTGTAGCAATTGGCTCCGGGTTTAGAGCAAACCCGATAGATGAAGTAATTACTGATCGATTCTACGTTCTTAAAACTGCACATATTACACAAAGAGATAGCAGTTATACGCCGTTAACGGATAGTGATCTCTACAATATAACAACGAACCCTCTGGATAGTAATTCAGCTTCAGATCAACAAAGAGCTCAGGCTCAAAACAGACTTGATTTGGTTGCTGTTAATTCTGAAGGAGTAAGAACAAACGTCCTCCATGACGGTTTTTATATCAACATGACCCGTGATGGTGAGAAGGTGCTTTCTGATGCCAGTATTTTCGCAGGAATTCTTACTTTTAACAGTTATGAACCAGAGTTGGCCGCTGATTCTTGTAACCCGGTTATAGGGATTAACAGACTCTATTCGGTAGACGTGGCTAATGGTCGAGGGCAGCTTGAAGGGGAAACTAACGCCGAAATTAATAATACAGGTATTGTGAGTGGTGGGACGACCATGATGATTAATACTGATGATCTTGTCATTTTGAACCCACCTTCTGCAGAAGGTGGGAACACAACGCCACCATCAGCCTTTGGCTCCTGTGATAGAGTTCCGGTTGTTATTCATGGACTTAATGTTACCAAGCTGGATTGTGAAGGTTCGGTGAAAAAAACCTACTGGATGGATGAAGAAGTATGATGGGTATTTTTAATCAATCCAATAATGCCGGAACCTGTAGAACATCAGGGTTCACTTTAATTGAACTGATGATTGTGGTTGCCATTATCGGTATTTTGGCAGCCATTGCTTACCCAAGCTATCAGAATTATGTGTTGAGAACCGGTTGTGAAGATGCCAAAGGTGCCTTGATGGTATCGGTAAACTCTCTGGAACGATTTCGGGCTAGAAACAATGGGAGTTATGTTGGGGCGAATGCCGATGGCGCAAGTGTTATTCGGACGAGTAGCCCTGAAACAGGTACGGCTCGTTACAATATTGGGTTTAACGGTAATGTGACAGCTAGCGCGTATACTCTTCGAGCTGTTCCGGTTGATAATACCCTTGATACCATCTCGATAACGCAGGCTGGAATCAGAACAGAGTGGGCGTGTGATCCCGATTAGTTTTGGAAAGACACCACCTTTAATGGGTGGTGTCTTTTGTTAGCAAAGAGTTTGTTGTGAGATGGGAGATTTGCCCATCCTCACTGAATGTTGTTGTCTTCCCCTGCCAGGTTCTGACGCAAGAAACCCCCAGCGCCAACGCAATAGATATCCATGACAGCCACATAAATGGTAGATAGCTCAATGTGCTGACTCCCAGAATTCCCGCCATAAATGTTCCGTTATCACTCCAAGGCACCATGCCCGAGGTGAGTGTGCCACCGAACTCCGTATTACGTGACAGAAGTCGTCGATCGGCACCCAATGCATCGCTGGTCGCTGTCATCAGTTTGGGGGCCAGAATCAGGGAAACATACATGGCACTGCCCAGAAGGTTGCCTAAGAATGCCGTTAGAATTGTGCAGCCAGTAAGGCGGGCTTCATTGGTAACGAACTGCTCCATTTTTCTGGCTAACAGTTTTACGATGCCTACTTTTACCAGCAAACTGCCAAAGCCCAGTCCAAAGGTGATCATGGCTACGGAAGGCATAATAGAAAGCATGCCGCCACGGCTCAGTAAGCTGTCGATAAAGTCGATTCCTGAACTTAATGCCGGAAGCTCCCATATGCTGGTAATGGCCGAAGCAACATCAGAGCCTTGCAGGAAAATGGCGGTGACAATTCCCAGAAAACTGCCAAATGAAATAACCGGAAAAGCGGGTTGGCGAAAGGCCAGTAAAAGCATCACCATTAATGGCGGAAGAAACGCTATTGGGGTTATATAAAAGGTATTATCCAGGGCAGTCATAATCATATTGATATGTTCAAGATTTCCTTGCCCCTGAAAGGAAAGGCTGGCGCAGGTGAACAGGATTGCTGTAATCAGATAAGCACTCAGGCTAATGGGTAGGAGACCTTTTATATGGGCTCTGATTTCAACCCCGGCCATGGATGAAGCCAGCAGAACACTGTCGGAAAGGGGGGAAAGTTTGTCGCCAAAGTAAACACCAGACAACACCGCTCCCGCAGTAAGAGGAGCTGGTATGCCAAGGCCTTCGCCGATGCCCATCATGGCAATACCTGTTGTTCCGGCCGCTCCCCAGGAGGTTCCTGTCGCCAGAGCGGTTAGAGAACAAATGAAAAGAGTTGTGGGCAGAAAGAAACTGGGGTGAATTGTCGCCAGCCCGTAATAAATAATGCCCGGCACAATCCCACCGGCAATCCAGCTGCCGATCATCGCGCCCACGGCAAAAAGAATAAGAAGTGCGGGCATCCCCTCAAAAATACCAAAGGCGGCGGCTTCTTCGAGTTCTCGGTAGCGATACCCCAGTTTCAGGCCAAGAGCGATAACCAGAAACCAGCCAAAAAACAGTGCCAGTAAAACCGGTAAGCCAAACACGGTGGTAAAACTGCAGGCCATTGTCAGAAAGGTACCAAGTACCAGAAAGGACTGTATCAGGGTGGGTAACTGTCGGTTTTTCTTATCCATGGCGTACTCCTGTCCAGTGGATGAGATCCGGGCGGAGCGTTGCTGTGTTGTCGTTATTGCACGCTTTTAAAGAATACCCGGATACGGGGCAGCCATGTGGCTGCGAGGTATCCAGTATTGGAAAAGAAAACCGAATGCGCCACCCCGAAGGGCTGGAATGTCAGCCAGAATGACGCAAGTGTTACTAGTGTGTAACCAAATCAGAAGAGATTAAAAGACCGCGAGGCCGGTTTGTTCCACAAATGTCTTAAGGGCCTGCATACCGGGAAGGGAGTTACCTTTTTTACCTAACTCCGGGCTCCAGACACACAAAGACATCTTTCCGGGAACAATAGCCACAATGCCGCCACCAACGCCACTCTTGCAGGGAAGGCCTACGTGGAAGGCAAATTCGCCCGCTTCATCGTAAGTACCGCAGGTCATCATTAACGTGTTTATGCGACGGGTTTGAAGAGGAGATACCACGGATTTATCTTTAAAGGGGTGGCGACCGTCATCGGCAAGAAAACGGCTGGCTCTTGCCAGATCCAGACAGCTCATATTCAGGGAACAGAGGTAAAAATAAAAATCCAGAACCTGAGCAATAGGATTTTTAATATTGTCAAAACTCTTCAGGTAATAAGCCAGTGCTGCATTCCTCTGGCCATTGTCGTATTCAGAGCGGAATACGCGTTCGTCATACTGAATATCCAGGTTTTTGGAAATGCTACGGATATGATCCAGAAAATCCTGCTTGGGAGAATTCAGGTTGGAAAGCAGGATATCGGCAACCACCAGAGCGCCAGCATTGATAAACGGATTTCTTGGGATGCCGTTTTCATATTCCAGCTGGGACAGGGAATGAAAAGGGTTGCCGGATGGTTCTACCCCAACCCGCTCAAATACTTTTTCGCCAGCGTAGTGCATTGCCAGACTGAGACTGAAAACCTTGGAAATACTCTGGATTGAGAAGGCTTCTTCTGCGTCGCCAACAATAAAGTCACGGCCCTTTGCAGTGCTGATAGCCATGCCAAATTTATTTCCGCACACTTCAGCCAGTGCCGGAATATAGTTGGCCGGTTTGCCCTGGCCAAAGGTGTGAGAAACAGCCTCGGGCAGAGTGCCCAGAATTGTTTCAATCTTTGTCATAAACTTGCTGCCACGGGAGGGTGAAATTTCGGGGCGCAAAGAGTACGTGCATCATCTCCGGCATTCAAGATAGGACAAACAACGTACTATTGTAAAAACAAGCAGTTAGCGAATGATTTTTATTGGATTGCCCCTAATAGGCCGTGCGCTTTACAGAAAAGCGAAGGTTAAACTATATATTTTTTACTCTATGTACGGGACAACTTTCAGCAGGTCGTAAAACCTAAGGCCATCAGCATATGAACCCATATTTTTCAGTGTCCGGCGAAGCTTGTCCAAGCCCAACCTTCTCGGTTTGTTTTTGTGCCGCTTTCCTGAGTTTACACCCAATCAGGTGCGCTGAAGAGCTGGTGAAGAAGACAGCATTCTCGACCCTCAGCTGAGCTGATTGACGTTTATCTGACCTGAGTGTGTTGGCTTACGTCCCTCTCAAATAACCCTGCTGTCAATATCTTTGTACATTCTGATCAGCCCTTCTGTCAGGTGCAGAACCCGACTCGTCGAAGGTTGTCAAAAATGACAATCACCCAATCGGCAGCCTTTCCTGATGATACGTGAAGCAAACACATTCGCTGGGGTTGTCCCGCAACCGACAGAAACCTCTGGTGCGCTGACCCGTGGCTTTACAGATAATCTCTCTCTATCTGAAGATTTTTCATCGACTTCTGTTTTCCAGTCCGGAATACGCCGATCTGTTCGAATGCTGGCAAAGCGGATGCACTCAGAGTCGCAATCGCAATCGCAATCGCAATCGCCAGCTCCAAAACTTAAACGCCAAAAAGTTGCTCTTGGGCTGGGCAGTGTAGAAGTCAGAGGAAGTGAGATACAAGGCACTGATTCTGCAGGGATGGGGATTTTCGGCAAGGCAAAAGAAGCGGGTACTATTGCCTTCGTAAAGGGTGAACGGATTTTGCCAGTCGAAGGCCCACTTGCCGTGAGAGTTGTTCGAGATAATGGCAGGCATATGGAGTGGCTATATGATGGTGGCCGGATTTACGGCATGGATAAAAGCCCAGATGTTATATGGTCCTCTCTTAATTTATCGGTCAATGTTGAAGGAAAACAGAAGTCTGTTGAGGTAGGTATCAGGCCGGAAAATTTGACCATCTACGCCAACGACTCAGTGACTCCGAGGCAGGCCAATATGAAAATCCGGACAATCTATCCTAAAGACCTTGATCAAAAATCGGATGTTCGGTTGAACATGAAAAGTTACCCGATTCGTCTGGAAATGGTGGCCAAGCGTGATATTCAGGATCGTGAAGAGCTGCTCTGGTGTTATCACAATGGGCCAGATAATCAGTCGAGATATGCTATGGACTATGTTGAACCGTTCAACGCAGAGACTGATGCTGAGGCTGTGATACAGATTACCCAGTCGTTGATTGAGAATGCAGAATCAGATATTGAAATCATTGAGGATCAGCAGATGTTTTTTCAGCTTAGGGCGAGGAGCCTGCTGTCAGACGTTGCCGACCCTTGTGAGTTTACTCCTGAAGAATTGAAATTCAGCTGTCATCTGGAAACTTTTTCCGGAGTTGATTCTGTACTGAAAGAAGCAAGTAGCAACTCTTTTGCCCTGAGTGCTTTTCTCAAATGGCGAGCAGAAAAGTTAGGCTGGCGTTTTGGCGAAACTTTTCCTAAAGAACTAAATCGCTTAACTGACGCAGGTGTCTCAACAATAAATGGAAAACCAGCCACTGTTTCGGCACTGATTGATTTTTGTGTCGACAAAAGCATTTTTAATCTTGAGGAAGGTCAAGGGTATTTCCCACTCTATTGGATTTCAGAAAAACTACAGTGTGAGCCTGAAAATTTCACCTACCACTCCCTTCTGCGAAGAAGGCTGTTCCGTGTTATAAGTCGGCCAAATTTCAATGCTGTCACTCTGATTAATGCCTTAATAAGAAACAAAATGCCAAATCCCTTAAAAAGACATAAGCCGGAGTGGGACACCTTGGACCTTATCAATTTTACTGGCTATTTTGGCAACATCATCAGGGGGGGGAAGGCTATTAGCGAGGTTATAGCTGTTTATAAAAATCCGTCGGAGTATAAAATAATCCCTCAGGTTTATTTGCTGGCAAAGTTTCGGGTCGTTGAGGCAATTAAAGCGATTCTGGAAAGAAATCTGCTTCATGGAAGAAAATATGAATTTAAAAGAGTTAGTGACTGTTTAAAAAGAAATGAAATTTACGTTCCAGTCAATCGGGAATTTGTAGAATCGTCACCAGAAAACGTATCAAGTTTTATAAGGGAGCATTTCAGTGCCGATGAAGCTCTTCAAATGCTGCCACATACACAACGTTCTGAAGCTGAGATTCTTCAAAGCATGGAAGTAGATACGGGTGCTAGGGTTGCGTTTGCAACTCAACAGCGAGAGGAAATAAGAAGCACGACTGACCCGGTGGAAAAGAAGAGAAAACTTAAGGCATTTTTGAAAGCCATGGTGACTACCAGCGCCAGCCCAGAGCAAATGCAGAACAGATTGAGAAAAAGCCTGGCAGAGCTTGACATTAATGATGGTGAAGAACAATACACCGCAGACTCTGTAGTTAGCCTGTTTCAAGGGGATGAAGATATTAGTTGGTTGAAAGTCGTTTATCCGATTCGTTTGGCTGAAAATGAAGAGTTGTTGAATAAGCTGGATAATCCTGAAGGTCCTGTAAGAGCCGTCCAAGCAGAGTTAATGAAGCGATTAAGTAAAGATCGAAGCTTGTTGCCTAAAATTATTATTGGGTTCAAAAAAGTATGGCATTCGGATAATAAAAGTTATTTTTGGGAGATGAGTAAAAACTTTAACAATCACTCTATTAATCCTGAAAGTGGTGAGGCCTGGACTCCGGAAGCGGTACGAGCGATCTATACGAAGCATTGCTCTGACCCTGATGTGATCGCTTTTTCAACCTTGAGTGATGACGACTGGTTCTTACAGCGATCCTACGGCAAATGTTCAACAAAAACTTTTGGGGAGTACTTCCTGTCAGGCATAAAAAACGCCGAAAGTGATGTGGATAAGCTGGATTGGGTTCGGAGATACATGCGAACCACCTATAAAAGTGATTCTATCGAGTACCTCTCTGACTTACTGGCCAGACTGAATCATTGTGACGATATACCAGAACTCCCTAAACCCTATGACTCAGGAACTCTGGCCACTCTTTTTAAAGACTACCCTGAAGATTTGGAGCAGTTAAAAGGGCTCTCAACTGATTTTTGGACAGATGATGAGCTAATGAATGAACTCAGAACGAGGGGTGAAAAATCCAGGCAGGCTAAAGCGGAATTGATGCGCCGGGCTGTTACTGATGTTGATCTGAGAATGAAAGTGATCCTTATCAGTCGCACTCTTTCGACAATGAAGGATGCATGCTTCTTTAGCGAAGTAGCAAAGCAGTATAAGAGACATAAGTTCCCACCTCCCGATACAAAGGAATGGAATAAGCAGAGTGCTGAAAGCTTTTATCAAGAAAGCTGTAGCAAATTTCCAGATCTTGTGGCGAGGCGGCAGTGATTTCGTCAACCCCCTCCACGTCTGCTGCGTTGGTTTCTCCGCCAGAAACTAAAGTTCGGCGCTCGACCCGGAAAAATCGCTGGCGATCTGATCTGTCATCGGATTCTCCCAAAGCGAAACGCCAAAGGAGAGAGCCTGCTCTGGGGTGTGTGGAAGTAAGAGGCAGTGAGATAAAAGTGCGAGATGGTGCCGGTCTTGGCGCTTTTGCCAGAGCAAAGGAAGCAGGTGGTATTGCTTTTATAAAAGGCGAAAAAATCCTGTCGGTAGAAGGTTGTCTTGCTTTAAGGATTGAACGCGAGAATAAAAAATATATGGAGTGGTTATACGATAATGGTCGAATACATGGTCTGAGTCAGAGTCCCGATGTCGTATGGTCCTCTGTGAATTTATGGACGACAGTTCAGGGAGGAGAGTGCCGGGTGGAAGTAGGCACCCGACCAGAAAATCTCGCCTTGTTTTCCAATGACTCTGTGACCCGACAAGCGGCCAATATTCATATTAAAACAAACTACGTTCAGGGCATTGACCGACAACACGGTGTCAGGTTTAACCTGAAAGAGTGTCCCATCAGTCAGAGAATGGTCGCTCGGCGTGACATTATTGATGGCCAGGAGCTGCTCTGGTGTTATCACACCGGAACCGATGAACCTTCCCGATACAGTACGTCATTTGTGCAGCCTTTTGATACCGCTGTGGATGGGGAGCAGGCAGAACAGGTTACCAGGGCGCTTATTGAAGATTGTGACTCGATGCGTTCTCATTTTGAATTGATTGAAGACTCCCTGACATTTTTCCATCTCAGGGCAAAAGATCTTGAAAGCAAGTGGTCGGTGCATTGTGAATTCACACCTGAAGAATCGTTTTTTTGCGAGTTAATGGAAAATACTGTAGGAACATCAAAAGTATTAAAGCAAGCTAAAACAAACTCCGTGGCGTTGAGTGCTTATTTGAAAACACGGGCTTTGAAGATGAAAGAAAACTTCTTGTCTTGCTTTCATACTGGCATATTGTCTTCATTGAACGAAGCTTCAATTGAAATGGTAAACGGGCAGCCATTGACCCTGAATTCACTGACGGACTTCTGTATTCATATTAATTTGTTTGACCCCGAGAGTGGGAGCGGCCACTTCCCTCTGCACTGGTTGGCAGATAAGTTGAGAGCAGAGCCTGAAAGCTATATCCATCAATCCTTGCTCCAGAAATATCTACGGAATGAGCTGAGTAAACCCAACTTCGACAGCCATCTCCTGATAAGTCGTTTAGCAAGGTGCCGCATGCCAAATGCACGGAAAAATAACCAGCCAGAATGGACGATATTTGATCTGATTAACCATACTCAATACTTTGGCAATGTTGTTAGAGATGAAAGCGCAGTTGCTGTGGCGATAAACGAGTATAAAACGGCAGGCACCGTTAGCTCCATCAATCTGGTATTTATGCTGGCAAAATGTCGATTTGTAAACGCTATTCTTGCGATTCTCAAAAAGAGGCTTTTAGACAGTGGCAGACACCCTCTCAAGCAAGTCAGTGAAAGTTTTGTAAAAGGCGGTATCTGCATTCCCCTTAATAAGAAATTTGTTGAGGCAACTGAGGAACATTTAGTTGAGTTTATAAGAGAGCGTTACCCTGCAGACGCTCTCCAGATGCTGCCTGTTGATAAGTTAACAGAAAGTGAGCGGCTTGAGGGAATGGCAACGAAACTTGGTGTAAAGATAGCGTTTGGAAAGAATCAGAGAAAAGGAATAATTGAAACTCAGGATCCTGTTGAGAAAAAGTGTAAACTGAAGGCTTATCTGAAAGCGACAATAGACGCCTGTCCTCAGGGGAAAGAGTATCCTTGTTTACTAAAAAAAATAAAGGGGTTGGGAGGAATTGAAGGAATCAATGAGCCTTATACGGCTGAATCCGTTGTTAGCTTGTTCAAAGATGATGAGAACATTGACTGGTTAAAGCCGGTTTACCCGGTTTTGTTAGCGACAGATGATGAACTGCTGAATATGCTGAGGACACAATCAGTAGACACTAAGAATGTGCAAGCGGAACTGACCAAACGGATTGCCGGGAATTTAGATTTATTGCCACAGGTTATTGTGGACAGCAAGGCAGTGAGCACTATGCCTGATAATCAGTTTCGCTACCATTTTAGTCAACGTTTAAATGATCATGGTATCAAGACCAAGGAAGGGCGGTGCTGGACCCCTGAACTTATTAAACAGGTTTATCAGCAAAAATCCTCAGGTGAAACGGTGTTTACAGATTATCAAGAATTAAGTGATGAAGGATGGTTGAAACAGCTCTCTTCAAAAGAAAGAGGCGTACAGAAAAACTTTAAGGATACCTTTTTATTAAAAATCAATCACTGCGAGGAGTCATCGGAAAAGATCCGCTTGATTCAACGGTATTTGCGAATTATCTACCAGGATCGGAAAATGCGATACCCTTCGTGTTTGTTGAGTAAAATCAAAGGATTTGAAATACCTGGCTTTAACCAACCCTATTCAGCGCATACACTTGTGGATTTGTATCAGTCTTCGCCTGACGACCACGATTGGTTGCGGGTGTTATGCCCGAACCAAATGAATGACAATGAGATGTTGCTGGCTGAAATAATGCGAAAAGGCGGCCGGGAAACCCAGGAAGCCAAAACGGAACTGCTATGGCGGGCAACGAATGATCGAGATCTGAGAATGAAGGTAATAGTCATTAGTCGTTATTGGTCTAAAGCCGAGACTGACTCAGTATTTATCAAGGATATGTGTAAAGTGTTTTCAGGGTATCAATATAAGCCTTCAGAAGATCAAACCTGGGAGCATGATGAGTTGTTGGAATTTTATCAGGAAGCTCAGGATAAACATGGTGAACTGGCAGGCCGGTGTGGCAATCAGAATATTCAGCCTGCTGAATAAGTTCAGATTTATTTTAAATAATCATTGATAGGAGAATTGTTCTTAAATAGAGTCCGCGCAACTCTTCTAAAAAACAGTTAACAAAAACACAACAGGGGTTGAACATGTTGATGAATGCTGTACACCCTTTGCTAAGCCCAACCTGAAGAGGCTTTTTGCAGGCCTTCCGTGTTTGTTCAAAAGGAGCTCTCTGGCTTCACCATAATGCCAATGGCCTGTTATCAGACACCACGTGAAAGCGAGAACCAGTATTCCCATAAGTTGGCCCATACGCTCTGGGTGTCATGTGGGTGAACTCAAGATCGAAACCGCGGCTTTTCAAACAACCAAACAACCAAACAAACAACCAAACAACGTCTCTATCGCCCAGCGCCGGTAATCACCGTTTGGTTAAACGCTGTCTCTCGGAAGAAGCGACCGGCAGGAATGCTGCGACCGTAGTTACCGACAACAGATAGATTTTCCCAGATACGGAGTCGACATAAGATGTTCTGCTGATCCAGCCATTCAAACCATTCACGACCTATGAATTTCCGATCAGCCAGCAAGCTGTCTATCTTTTTCGCCGGGGTGAGCACTACACGATAGAGGTTGGTTGAGCGCCCTCTGAGCAAAGCCAGAATAAACTGCGAAAGAAAGAGTACCCGGGCTTGATGCCATGGGAGATGGGCCTTAAGCGCCTTGGCCAGAAAGCTGACTTCTTGCATACGACAGCGGTACAACGACAGCGGTACAACGACAGCGGTACAACTATGGGGGTGAGATACTATAGATTTTACCTGTATGCGGAGTCAGCTTCTCTATGCCCTTCAGTGTCCCGTACATAGCAGTCTGACATTACGTACCAGGTTGAAACGACTTAACCGGAAAAGGATTTTCTGCTCTCGTTCCGAGGAGATCCACAATAAAGTGATCGGTGAGTGTATCGCCCGTGAGCACTATCAACGTATTTAAACCTTTACCATACCTTCGGTGTCCATGCTCGGGCACTTGAAGCGGGGAACTATCCAGCCAGAATGGCTAACATGGCTAAACCAATGGTTAAGGAGAAGCGTCATATAACAACATGAGCTGTTTTTTTGGGGAAGTTTTAAATGATCAGACAACAAGATAGAGGCGCTTGCCATACAAGTCTGCATACTAGTGGCGGCAGGAAACGTTCTCCAACAACTGCAGAAGGTGCCTCCGCCCCCTCTGAGCTCAATATGCCTTTGGTAAAGAAACAGAAGGTAGGTGCCTCAAACACAACTCGGGTAAATGACAGAGCTGTAAGTAGCCACACCCCACAGATATCCGGTGAAACATCGCCCCAGACACTGGCAGCTTTTCTGGATCACAATGCAGCAGATCAAGAGCAATCTCTCACCTTGCGTGTGAAGGTGTGGGAAAGTGCAGAAAAGCTGGAGACTTTACCGACAGAATCCACGCAACTGAATAATGTGTCGTTTCGAACCCTTGTCTCAGAAAAGGGGGTGGTGCTTCCGATAGCAAATAATATACCTGTCGCGTATTTATTCATGCAGCTGCGCCAACAGAATATTCCTTTCAACGATTATCGGTTCATGTATAAGGGAGCTGAGATTGACATCAGAAACTCTATGGCAGAACAGATAACTTCAGTCATAGATCCAGCGGAGGCAGCAACGTGCGTCCTGCTTACAAAAGATACCAAGCCCTCTAATACGTTGCTCAATGCTGTTTTGAGTGGGAGTTTTACTGACGATAAGGGCCAGGTAGTACCTGTTATGCCAGCAGCGTTTCAATCAACAGAGGACATTGAAGGCTTGTTACAGCAACTTTACAGAAGTGCATCTGGTGAAGAAGATACTTCCCCCCTGAATGTTAAGAAATATTTAAAGATAGAATACTGTGTCACAAAGTGCCGTGAGTATCTTGCTTCCCCCGCGGTTAGGAGTCAGATAGGTAATCTGGAATCAGAGAGTAGCTGTAAAGTTGTAGATACCTATCTGGATTGTGTGCTGAGAATTGCTGGCATTTGTAAATGGATGTTCATAAGTAATCAAAGCAAAATCATTGATCAGGCTTTGGCTAATTTAGGGGATTGCTCTCTACCAGAACAAACTGCAGAAGATGATGGCCGTACAGCTCAACTAAAGCTATCCGATAGTTCAGAAACTGAGAGTACGGTCAATCGATCCTGGGTCGAATGGCACTTACTTAAGCTTTTTCGGGTGACCATTCTTCCGGATGTCTGCCCGCAGTTCCTCTCTTTTCCTGAGCATTAAAGCGTAAGGTTTTGGCCTTCGCTTTAAGGCTCTGGGCTCAACTCTTCCTGGGCGGTTGCCAACGATACGCTGCCCCATAAGATGGAGTAGAATGTTCACATCCCTTTCATGACCTGTTGTCATATCCGCTTGGCTCCAGATCAACCATAATTGCAGAGAATGTTTGAAACTGATTTGTCGAGGCAAGATATCCACTAACAGCGCGGCTTGCAGCATAAGTAACCGGATAAGATTGTAGGACAGAAAGTACACCCAGATTTCCTTCTCTATCATCTCCGGCGATTGACAGCTTAATGGTTCCATACCCATGGTCGTTTTTATGTCTCTGAAGTCGACTTCTATCTGCCAGCGTTTTTTGTAAAGCTTTTTTAATTCACCTTTGGGTGCAATTTTCGGGCA